>DATHAZ010000081.1:0-5479 GCA_035296445.1 Pyrinomonadaceae bacterium
TACCTCGTCGGGCTGGCGGACGAGCAGCCGCAACGGCTGCAAAAATTGATCTCTTTGCACTACCTCTCGATCAAAGCGCTGGCCGTTGACGACGACGAGTTTTACCGGCTTTTCATTGACTGGCTGCCCTTCGAGACGAGCACGGGGCAGATGACGCTCGGCGAATACAAGCGACAGAACGGCACGCTGCGCTATGTGCCCGACCTCGATCAGTTTCGGCAGATCGCGCCCGTCGCCGCCTCGCAGTCGCTCACGGTGCTCAACGCGGGCTACGTTCACGACGCGCAGTTGCTCTCGAAGCACGCCGACGTGTTTCCGGCGACGCCGGTCGAGGTGCTTGATTCGACGCGCCTCATGCACAGCTTCGAGTACCTGACGCTTGACGAGCAGGACGGGGCGGCCGATTTCGTGCGCTTCGCCAATGGCGTGCTGCGCCCGTTCAGTTGCGCCGTGGAGGTGCGAAAGTTTCTGCCGCGCGAGTTGCCCGCGCTCTACAACGCGTCGAGCGAGGTCAACTTCTACCGCACGGTCGAGCAGGCGCGCGAAATGTCGGACGCGCTCTGGTCGGGCGTGCTCGGCAACCTGCGCGGCGCGCCGTCAGCCGAAGCCTTCGCCTCGCTCTGCTTCAACTACGACAACCCGCTCGTCTACAAGTTGAGCCGCATGCGCGACGAGACGTTCCTGCGCTTCTCGATCCAGATGCTCTACGTGCAGTCGCTCCTGCTCAGCCACCGCCCGCTCAACGTGAAGGAGATGACGCTCCTGAACGGCGGCCTGCTCGGCCTGCTCGAATGGGGCGTGGAGGTGGAAGGAGGCTGGGTGCAATGATGGAAGCGACCTCGGAACGCGCCTGGGAACTTATCCTTGAGGCTTACCGCATGGGGGACGGCGACGCGAAGATCGCGCTGCTGGAAGAGGCCGCGCGCCTCGCAGACATCTGCGGCGACTTGAAACTCGCCTCCGACGCGCGCGACCATCTCGTCCACGCGGCCACCTTCGGCGGCGCGCCCGAGAAGGCTCTCGTCGCCTTCTCGTGGATGCTCGCGCAGTATGACCGGGGGGGGCAGGGTGAGGTCGTCGAGTTAACCGTGCTGTGGCAGTACAAATGGATTTTAGACAGCATCGCGAACTTCCCGCAGATCGGCAAGGCGCAAATCCTTGAGATGCTCGACGACATGGCCGCGCGCTATCGCCGCGCCGGGTATTCTTTGCGCCCGAACTACCTGATGCGCTACCGCCTCTATAAATTCTGGGACGAGGCCGAGGCCGCGCGCTATTTCCACAAAGGCCACGAGACGCCGCGCGACGACATGAGCGATTGCCGCACGTGCGAACTCAACGACGTGGTCGGCTTCGCTCTGCGCGAAGGCGACGATGCGCGGGCGGTCGAACTGGCCTCCCCGATCCTGGAGGGCCGGATGCGTTGCGCCTCGATCCCGAAGACCACGTTCGCCAAACTGCTGCTGCCGCTCGTGCGTCTCGGCCGGATGGACGAGGCCGAGAATTTGCACCGCGAGGGCTATCGCCTCGTCGCGCTCGCCGCCAAGGGTTCTCTCTCCAGCGCGGCCGAGCATCTCGAATTTCTCGTCGTGACGGAGAACTTCGACCGCGCCGTCAGGATTTTCGAGAGACACCTCGCCGACGCTTACGCAGTCGCCGACGCCGCGTCGAAGTTCGACTATTATCTCGCGTCCTGGTTCCTGCTCGAACGGTTGGGCGAGCGCGGGCGCGCGACTTTGAAGCTACAGCGTGTGCCCCGCTCGCTCCCCGTCTACGAGGAGAGCGGGACGTATACGGTAGCGCGTCTCGCCGCGTGGTTTCTGGAACAGTGTGAAACTCTGGCCGCGCGTTTCGACGCGCGCAACGAGAGCGACTATTACATGCGCAGCATCCGCGAAGCCGCCGCGCTCAGGGAATTGACGACGCCTCACCCGATCAGAGACGTGGATGAGTTGATCGGCTGAGCGGCAAACTTCGATTTAATCTTAACGTGAGTTCGATATAAGCGAGAAGATCGTCATGGTCTCAGCCCCGGCAGGGGCGACATATTGATAGCCCACGGCGTGAGCCGTGGGTTCATGGTAAGTAGAATAGAGAAGCCCCGGTAGGGGCGTAAGAGATTCAACCTGGAACTTCTTTCGCCCCTACCGGGGCTTCTCTCATACTGTGACGGCTATACCCACGGCTCACGCCGTGGGCTACATTCTGTCGCCCCTGACGGGGCTTTCAATGCATGCCGTCCCTGACGGGGCTTTCAATATATGCCGCCTCGGAAGGCGGGGGTTTCGCTCATCCGCAATTACGTCGAACTCACATTAAATTGTAATTTTTGTCCGGTGAACTAAAGAATCCACGGGCGGCCGACTTTTCAACCGGCCGCGCGACTCTCGGTGCGCCCGGCGGCGGCGAAGCGTTTGAGCAGGTGGCGCAGTTTGTGCGAATCGGGGAGACAGTATTTTGCGCGCGTGCGGCGGTCGCCGATGTGAATTGTCCACGCGTCTTCGGGAAGGCGCGCGAAGAGGTCTTCGTCGGTGCGGTCGTCGCCGGCCGCGAGACAAAATTCGGCGTTCGTGGCCGACTCCGACAGTCGCGCGAGCACCTCGCCCTTGTTCGCCCATCCCGGTTTCACTTCCACGATCTTCTGGCCGCGGTAAGCGCGCAGTTCGGTGTCGGCCAGCATCTGTTCGAGGTTCGAGACAAGTTCGTTGGCGAGCCATTCGCCGAACTCCGGGTCGGCCATACGGTAGTGCCAGACGAGGGAAAACTCTTTCTCCTCGATGAGACTGCCGGGCGTGCGATCCATGAAGTGTTCGAGGACGGGGAAGACCTGCTCCTTCCAATCGCTCGTGTAGTCGGGGCGATACGCCTCCCACTGCATGGTGTCGGGCGAGCGCAGGATCGCGCCGTGCTCGGCCGCCAGCCACAAGCCCTTCACGTCGCCGAACCAACTTTCGAGATCGTGGCGCGAGCGGCCGGAGACGACCGTGATTAGCGTCGCAGGGTCGGCGGCGAGCGCGGCGAGCAACTCGGCCAGTTCGGCGGGCGGCACGGCGTCCTGCGGGCGATTGGCGTAAGGCACGAGCGTGCCGTCGTAGTCGAGCAACAGGCGACGACCCGCGGCCTCTTGAAACGCCGCGACCGCGTCTTCGACGGGCAACTCCTGCGGCTTCTCGGAGAAATTACCGGCGCGCGAACCCGCCGCCTCGCGCAGGTTCGAGAGGAAGCGGTCGCCCCACGCGAAGACGTTGTTGCGCACCACGCGCTTGTGGAGCGCGCGCATGCGTTCGCGCCGCTCATCCGCCGGAAGCTGTAGAGCGCGCTCGATGGTCTCGGCCGTGCGCTCCTCGTCATAGGGGTTGACGAGAAACGCCTCGCCCATCTCGGAGGCCGCGCCCGCGAACTCGCTCAACACCAGCACGCCCGCGCCGTCCTGCTGGCACGCGACGTACTCCTTGGCGACGAGGTTCAGCCCGTCGCGCAGGGGCGTGACCCACGCGAGGTCTGCGAGGGCGTAGAGCGCGGCGAGTTCGGTCGGCGGGATGCCGCGCCGGATGTAGGTGATGGGCGTCCAGTCGGGCGTCGAAAATTCGCCGTTGATCTTGCCGACGAGTTCGTCCACCTCCTGCCGCAGTTCCTTGTACATCGGGATCACTTCGCGCGAAGGCACGGCCACCTGGATGAGCACGACCTGGCCGCGCAAATCCGGCGACTGTTTGAGCAGACGGCGGAAGGTGCGCAGGCGTTCGGGGATGCCCTTTGTGTAGTCGAGCCGGTCAACGCCGAGCAGGACGCGCCGCCCGTCGAAGCGTGTGCGCAATTCCTCGCGGCGTTTGATGGTGTCGGCGTCGTTGGCGAGCAGTTCCGTGAACTCGCGCGGCGCGATGCCGATGGGCAGGGCATCCAGACGCACGGAGCGACCGCCGACTTCCAGCCTGTCCATCCGGCTGTCGAGGCCGAGGATGCGCAGGGTCGAAGCGCGGAAGTGTTGCAGGTAGCTGTAGGTGTGGAAGGCGATGTAATCCGCGCCGAGCAAGCCCTGCAAGAGTTCCTCGCGGCGCGGCAGCAGCCGAAAGATCGGTGAAGAGGGAAAGGGGATGTGCAGGAAGAAGCCGATGCGCGCGTCGGGCACGGCCTCGCGCAAAAGCTCGGGCAGCAGCATCAACTGGTAGTCGTGTACCCAGACGATGTCGTCGGGGCGCAGGTGTTCGAGCACCACGTCGCGGAAGAGCCGGTTGGCCTCGCGGTAAGCCTGCCAGTGTTCGGGCTTGAAGTTCAGGAGCGAAGGGAACTGGTGAAAGAGCGGCCAGAGTGTTTGGTTCGAGTAGCCCTCGTAGAAGCCCTCGGCCACTTCGGCGGGGATGTCCACGGCGAAATAACGCTCGCGCTCGGCCCAACGCCTGAGCGTCTTTTGCCGCCGCTCATCCTGCGGGTCGGAAGAATCGCCCGGCCAGCCGATCCAGATGCCGCCCGTGCGCTTGAGGATCGGCCCCATCGCCGTCGCCAGTCCGCCCGTGCTCCTGTCCGTGCGCCATGCCGAGTCGCCCGCGCGCTTCAAAGTGAACGGCAGGCGGTTTGAGACGACGACGAGACGCCCGTCCGTGTTTTCGTTTGCTGACATAATTGCCCCTTGTTCGTATGCGACTAATTCAATTCCAATCTTCTTTATCTTCTTTGCGCCTTTGCGCCTTTGCGTGAGGTTATTCTTCGGCAACCATAACTCTCACGCAAAGGCGCAAAGGCGCAAAGAAGTCACGTTGCCGATAGCCCCTTCGAGTCCTCTTCGAGCATGAACCAGTAGAAGCCGAAGGGCGCGAGCGCGAGTTGGTAAGTGCGTTCGGTCACTTGCGGAAACGGCGTGCGTCCTAACATCTCGACGGGCGTGCTCCCGGCGTAACGCGCCAGGTCGAGTTCCAAAGGCTGCGCCACGTGCGAGAGATTGAAGACGCAGAGCGCCGTCTCGCCTTCGTACTCGCGCGTGAAGGCGAAAATCTTCCGGTTCTCCGGCCGGATGATCTCCATCCGCCCGCGCCCGAAAAGCCTGTGCTCCTTGCGCAGCCGGATCATCAGGCGCATCCAGTTCAGCAGCGACGTATCGTAACGCTGCTGCGCTTCGACGTTCACCGATTGATAACCGTAGACGGGATTACTGATGACGGGAAAGTAGAGACGCTCGAAATCGGCGCGCGAGAAACCGGCGTTGCGATCCGCAGACCACTGCATCGGCGTGCGCACGCCGTCGCGGTCGCCGAGGTAGATGTTGTCGCCCATGCCGATCTCGTCGCCGTAGTAGAGAAAGGGCGAGCCGGGCAGACTCAGCAGGAGCGCGTGCAACAACTCTATGCGGCGGCGGCTGTTATCCATCAGCGGCGCGAGGCGGCGTCGGATGCCGACGTTCAGACGCATCCGCCTGTCTTTCGCATATTCGTTGTAGAGGTAATCGCGCTCCTCGTCCGTCACCATCTCAAGGGTGAGTTCGTCG
>DATHAZ010000082.1:0-6061 GCA_035296445.1 Pyrinomonadaceae bacterium
GGCCGCAGTTGACGCTTTCATCTTTAGCAACCAGCTTGAGTAACACGAAAACAACTGACGACGGACAACTGACTACTGACTACTGACTAATCTTCCGCCCCGTGAACATGAGGGGCGGCACGATAGGCATGTTGGTGCGGATCGAGCCACTGAGGTTGTCGCCTTCGCGGCGGCCTTCGATGTTGGCTTGAATCGCCATGCCCTGAATCTTGAGGGCGACGGCGGCGGTGAAGATGTCGCCGTTCAGCGTGATGGTGTCCAGGGGCGCTTCGCCCCAGGAGGAATTCATCCGGCCGCGCAGCGCGCCGCCGTCCTCGTCCACAATAAGCGTCGCCGTCTGCGGCCCCAGGGGCGACGTAATCTCCAGTTGCCACGACCCGACGAATCCCGCCTGATCTTCCGTTGTTGATGTGCTGCTCATATCACTCCCGTTAGTTGTAGTTTTCGCGGGCCGGGGCAAAGACGCGCCGTCTTTGCGCTTGCCTGCGTTGTCGTAAATCTCGATCTCTTCGGCGTAACTCTTTATTTCATCCGTGAGCGCAGCCGCGTCGCCGACGACGACGATGGCCGCGCTCGCGGGCGTGACGTAGCGGCGCGCGACGCGCTGCACTTCTTCACGCGTCACCGCGCTGACGCGCTCGCGGTAAGTTTGCAGGTAGTCTGCGGGCAGATCGTGCATCTTGATCTGGATCAATTGATCGATCAAACCGTCGAGTGTTTCCAGACGGATGGGGAAGATGCCCGTCAGGTAGTTCTGCGCGTCGAGCAGTTCCTTCTCGGTGACGAGTTCTTCGCGGATGCGCCCGAGTTCATAGAAAAATTCTTTGAGCGATTCGGCCGTGACGGGCGTGCGCACTTCGGCGGTGGCGCGGAAACTCCCGGCGGCGCGGCGCGCGTCGAGGCTCGTGTATGCGCCGTAGGTGTAGCCCTTGTCTTCGCGCAGGTTCATGAAGATGCGCGAAGAGGCGTTGGCGCCGAGCACGGTGTGCATGACGAGCATGGGGAAGTAGTCCGGGTCGGTGCGCGTGATGGCGATGTTGGCGATGACGATGTTCGACTGCGCCGAGCCGGGACGATCAACGAGGTGGAGCGTGCGCGCACGCCGCGCGGGCGGGGCGGGGAACTCGGACACCTCCGGCTCGCCCGGTTGCCACGCGCCGAAGAGTTCTTCGATGCGCCGGAGCGCATCGGCGTGGCGGATGTCGCCGCCGACGACGAGCACGGCGTTGTTCGGGATGAAGCGGCGGCGGTGGAACCGTGAGAGATCGTCGCGCGAGATGGCGGCGATGGATTCGGGCGTGGCCGAGACGACGCTGTACGGGTGTTCGCCGTAGAGGACGCGCGCGAGTCGTTCGTTGGCGAGAAAGGAGGGCTGACCACGCTGCGCGATCAGGTTTTGAAGCGCGTTCTGCTTCGTCAACTCCAACTCATCTTCGGGAAACGAGGGGCGCAACATGATGTCGGCCATCAACTCAAGGATTTCGTCGTTGAACTGCGAGAGGGCGGAAGCGGCAACCGTGGTGGTGTCGGAACTCGCGCCAGAGCCGAGCGTCGCGCCGATGCGTGCCACGTTGTCGGCGATCTGGCGGCTGGTGCGCGTCTCCGTGCCCTCGTTGAGCATGCCCGTCATGATGTCGGTCAGGCCGGGCAGTGCGGGCGGGTCGTGCGCGTCGCCCGTGCTGAAGGCGACCCGGTAGGTGACGAACGGCAGCCGTGTATTCTCCACGAAGACGACGCGCAAGCCGTTGGCGAGCGTCGTCTCCACGGGCGCGGGCAGGTTCAAAGGACGCGGCGCGAGCGGTGCGGGCGGCTCGCGGCGAAAAGTTTCGAGTTGAGTGTCGGGCATCATAAGAAAACAGTGACGAGTGACAAGTGACAAGTGACGAGTTGGAGACGAGTAACGAGTTGAAGAGGAGTTCTTAGTTTTAACTTGTCACTCGTCACTTGTCACCCGTCACTTTTGGGATCGGCGTTTCGGTCGGGGGGGCGGGTTCGGGCGCGGGCGCGTGTGGGGGAACCTGCGGCGGCGGCGCGCCGGGCTGCTCTATTTCTTCCTGTTTCGGGTCGGGGGCATCGGCCGCCGGCTCGGCCTGATCCGTGCCTTCGGGCGAGGGGAGGATTTCGATGAGGGCTTGGTTGTCGGTGCGCAGGTAGCGCGCCACCACGTCCTTGATCTCGTCGGGCGTGACGGCGAGGTAGCGTTCGACTTCCGTGTTGACGAGGTGCGGGTCGCCGTCGTAGAGCGCGTACTCGGCGAGCAGTTGCGCGCGGTACATGGTGGTCTGGCGTCCGCGCACGGAGTCGTTCAGGAGCATGTTCCGCAGTTTCTCCATCTCTTCTGCGCTCGGCCCCTCTGTGGCGAGGCGCGCGATCTCTTCATTGATGGTGCGGCGGATGTCTTCGGTCGAACGGCCGGGCTTCGGGATGGCGAACAGGTAGAGCGACGACGGGCCGCGGCGTTCGGCGACGCTGCCCTGCACGGCGATGACCGACTCGTCGCCCTTCACGAGTTTTTGATAGAGACGCGAGCTTTCGCCCTGAAGCAACAATTCGCTGCCGAGCGTCAGGGCATAAGCGTCGGGAGTGCGGCGCGGCGGGGCTTTCCAGCCGAGCATCAGGGCGGGCAACTGCGCGAACGGGTCGGGGTATGTCTCGGACAGCGCGGCCACTTCCGCCGGCTCGCTCACGTCAACTCCGGGCGGCGTGGGCTGGCGCGGGATGGTGGCGAAATATTTCTCGACGAGCGCGCGCGCCTCGGCCGGGTCGAAGTCGCCGACGATCACGAGCACGGCGTTGTTGGGCGCGTAGTAGATGCGGAAAAACTCGCGTATGTCTTCGATGGTGGCGTCGTCGAGGTCTTGCATCGAGCCGATGGTCGAGTGCGCGTTGGCGGGGTTGCTGTAGATGAGTTCGTTGAGGCGCAGGAAGGCGTTGGAGTAGGGGCGGTTGTCGTAGTTGAGCCGCTTCTCCTCCTGCACGGCGTTGCGCTGGTTGTCCAGATTTTCCTGCGTCACCTTGAGCGAGCGCATGCGGTCGCTCTCCAGCCAAAGCGCGAGCGGGAGTTGATTGGCGGGAAGCGTCTCGTAATAGTTGGTGCGCTCGGATGAGGTCGTGCCGTTCATCGTGCCGCCGGAGTTGAAGATGTACTGGAAGTGTGCGGCCTTCGGCACGTTCTCCGAGCCTTGAAACATCATGTGCTCGAAGAGATGCGCGAAGCCCGTGCGCCCCTCGCGTTCGTTGCGCGAGCCGACATCGTAATAGACGCAGACCGAGACGACCGGAACGCCGTGGTCTTCGCTCAAGACGACGCGCAGGCCGTTCTCCAGCGTGAACTGTTCGATGGGGATATGCGGCAGTGTGAAGCTAACGGACAAATTATGACCTCAGTGCAAACGAAAACTATAAATAACGATGACGTACTGCGAGACGGGGCGACCGTCCTTGCGCGCCGGTTCAAACTTGATCCGGCGCGCGGCCCGAATCGCCTCCTCCGTCAGGCCGTGAGGTAAACCTTCCAGCACGTCCACCTCATCACGGACTTTGCCGTCCGCGCCGAGGATGATACGCAGTTTGACCTCGCCCTCCACCCCGTAGGGACGCGCCTCACGCGGATAGACGGGGGGCGATTTAGACCTGATGACGGCGCGCACCGTGACTTCCTTCAACGTGAGCGGCTGGTCGTCGCCGGCGCGCGCCTCGTTTTGCGCCCGGTCTTTTGCTTCGTCCGCGCGCGACTCGTCGGCGGCCTCGTCCTTCTTCGCGTCATCCGGCTCAGACTTTTCGGTGCGCTCCGGCCGGGGCGGCTCGACGCGCCACACGCGCCGTGATTGCGCAGGAGGGGCGTCCGCCGCGCCCGCCGACGCGAAAGCGAGGATGATGAATGTGAAGCCGAAAAGGCGTTTCATACTTCTTAACAGGCTTTTGAAGGCGCAAGCGCGGGCGCGGGTTGCAAGCGCCCGCGCGACGCGCGAAATTTAAACCGGCGGCGGCGTGTTGATCATGCCGCGCAGTTCGGCGCGCAGGCGTTCTATCTCGTGGAGCTTCTGCTGCACGCGTTCAAAGAGCGCGGTCTGCGATTTGATGCCTTCGTCAATGAGGAAGGCGGCGGCTTCGGCGCGCGAACGGAAGACGCCAGCCTGCACGAGGTTCTCCAGCTTCTCCTGCGCCTCGTGCGAGACTTTGACGGCGACGACGTAATCGTCCTTCGCCGACATGGCGCGTTCGATGGTGCGGCTGATGTCGCGCCCGATGGAAGAGAGCGATTCGGGGATGCGCGAGGCGATGTCGCGCACCGAAGACGACACGCGCTCGCGGTCGGCGTTAGTGTGCCCCGACTCGTCTTCGTCGTCGCGCAGCATCAGGTCGTCAATCATATCGTCCTGATTCGCGGGTTCGTAGGGGCGGCTCGGGTTGTTCGGATCGTAAGGGCTGCTCATGGGAAAAATCTCCTTCACTCCGGCTCGCGCCCAAGTCGAATGCGACGGGCGCGGGCGTGCTTCTGGTGCAATTGGTTGGCTGATTGCTACAACTCATTTTAATTTATCGGAGGGAAAGTAACAAACAGCCGCCCCGGCGAGAAAGCGAAAGGAGAAGGGAAAGGGGAAAAGAAAATTCGGATTGCCGAAAAAACGGCTTTATCCCTCTCCCCTTTTTCCTTTCCGCCTTACCGGTTTGCTTTTGCCCATCCGAGAAATTGGATGCCCGCGAGCCGGGTCGGGACGCAACCTTGCCGCCTTTTCACTCATCCAGTACTATACAAAAACTGCCCCGGCGGCAGGTCGCACAACGCGTCCACGCTTCCGGCGCGCCTTCGTTTCGGTTCCAGCGGAAAATGGTCTTGAGAGGTTTGCCCGTAGTGAAACAAAAAATATCATCCGCCCTCGTCGCGCTCTTGTTCGTCGCGCTTTCGCTCCCCGCGTCCGTTATCGCCCAGCAGCCCGCCCCCGGCCGAACCGGGGCGCAGGGGCAACAGCAGATGCCGCCCAACGTCGCCCCCAACACGGGTCGGCGTCAACAACGACCGCGCGTTCCCGCCGCCTCCTCCGGCGCGACGGCCGCCATCGAAGAGGACTTCGCAGAGGCTCTCACCATCGTGCAGGAGAACTACGTTGACGGCACGAAGATTGATTACAACGCCGCCTTCAAGTCTTCGATCATCGGCATGCTGCGCTCGCTCGACCCGCATTCAAACTATTACGATTCGAAGGAATTCGAGGAACTGCAAGCCGACTGGCGTTCCGAGTATTACGGCATCGGCGCGACCATCGGCGACCGCACCATCGCGGGGCAGACCGACACCTACATTCTCGCCACCTTTCCGGGTGCGCCCGCCACGCGCGCGGGCTTGCGCTTCGCCGACCGCATCGTCGAGGTGAACGGCGAGGCCATCAAGGGCAAGACTTCGAGCGACGTGCGCGACCGCCTGCGCGGCCCCAAGGGTTCGACCGTCAAGGTCACGGTCGAGCGCGCCTCGACGAAGGCTCTGGAAACCGTCGAGATCACGCGCGACGCCGTCGGCCAGCCGACCATCCCCGATTCCTACATGCTCAAACCCGGCGTCGGCTACATTGACATGACGCGCGGCTTCAACCGCTCGACGGCCGAAGAGTTCATCGCCGCGCTCGAAGATTTGCGCAAGCAGGGCATGACCTCGCTCGTGCTCGACCTGCGCGGCAACCCCGGCGGGCTGCTCGATCAGGCCGTCAAAGTTGCCGAACGTTTCCTCCAGCGCGGGCAGTTGATCCTGTCGCAGAAGGGGCGTGCCGAGGGTAGCCAGCGCACCTATGAGTCGCGCAACAGTTCGCCCGACAACGTGCCGCTCGTCGTCCTGGTCAACCGCAACTCCGCCTCGGCCTCCGAGATCGTGGCGGGCGCGTTGCAGGATCACGACCGCGCGCTGATCATCGGCGAGACGAGTTTTGGCAAGGGACTCGTCCAGAGCATCATCCCGATGGAATACGGCACGGCCGTGACGCTCACCTCCTCGAAGTACTACACGCCTTCGGGTCGCCTGATCCAGCGCGACTACACGAACGAGGGTCTCTACGATTACTACACGCGC
>DATHAZ010000083.1:0-16365 GCA_035296445.1 Pyrinomonadaceae bacterium
CTCACGTTGTCTGCACGCGTTGCGACGAGCGGTTGACCTGTTTGTGCGATGCTATAACGCACGACAACTCAGAAAGCGAAAGTATCCAAAGTATCCGGCGAAGATTACTGATGCTCTTGCTACTTATGTTTAGACACTCCCTTATTGCCGGGCAGATTTTTTAGCGGGGCACACTTCCGGTTCAGTCATCGCGGGAGGGTTTTTCGAGCGCGGCGAGGCGCGCTTCGAGTTGGCGAATCGTGCGCTGCATGTCGCCGAGACGTCGGAAGGCGGCGGTCGAGCGCAGCCAGTCGCGGTTGTCGAAGGCGGGGATGCCGGAGAGCATCTTGCCCGGCGGCACGTCGTGGCTGGTCGCGCTCTTGGCCGTGAGCACGCAGTCGTCGCCGATGGTGAGGTGTCCGGCCACGCCCGCCTGGCCTGCGAGGATGACGCGATTGCCGATGTGCGAACTTCCGGCGAGGCCGACCTGTGCGCAGAGCAAAGTGTCTTCGCCGACCGTGCAGGAGTGGCCGATCTGGACGAGGTTGTCGATCTTCGCCCCGCGCGCGATGCGCGTCTCGCCGACGGAGGCGCAATCAATCGTCGTGCCCGCGCCGATCTCCACGTCGTCCGCGATGAGGACGCGTCCGGTCTGCGGGATTTTCAGCCAGCGGCGTTCTTCGTCCTTCGCGTAGCCGAAACCGTCCGAGCCGACGACCACGTTGTTGTGGATAATGACGCGCGCGCCGACCTGCGTGCCCGCGCGGAGCGCGACGCCGGAATGGATGGTCGAATCTTCGCCGACGCGCACGCCGTCGTAGATCGTCACGTTCGGATAGATACGCACGCCCGCGGCGATCTCCACTTCGCGGCCGATGATGACGCACGCGCCGATGTGGACGCGCTCCGCAACGCGCGCCGAAGGATCAATGACGGCCGAGGGATGTACGAAGGGCGCGAAATCCGGTTCGGGATGAAAGAGACGCAGGGCACGCGTGTAGGCGAGATAGGGGTCGGGCGTGCGCAGGACGGCGATGTCTGCTCTGCCCGCTTCGACGCCCCCGGCGAGATAGACCGCGGAGGCGCGCGTCGTCTGCACGCGCGGCGTGTAGCGCGGGTTGGCGAGGAAGGCGACGTGACCCGCTTCGGCTTCGTCGAGTCCGGCCGCGCCTTTGATCTCGATGTCGTTCGACGCGCCTTCGACGGTCGCGTTGGTTAAGCGTGCTAATTCTGAAAGTCTCATCAACAAACCGGCATGCGCTCAGAGTTCACCGTCGGACGGGTCTCTTCTGTAGCCGCACGCATCTCCTACATTAGATTCACCGGATCGATCTCTACGTTGACGCTGTTCAGGTCGCAACTCGGAGACGCGCCGGCCTCCGCGAGCGCGAGGTCGAGGAGCGAGCGCATGCGCGTGCGCTGGCGCGACTTGAGCAGAATTTGAAAGCGGTGCTCGCCGCGCAGGCGCGCGAGCGGCGCGGGCGCGGGGCCGAGGATGCGACAGGCGCGCTCGGTGTTGGCGCGGTCGAGGGCTTGGCGGATTTCCGCGGCCGTCGCCTGCACACGCGTCAGGTCTTCGCCGTGAATGAGCAGCGACGCGAGCGAGACGAAGGGCGGGTAGCTCAAGGTTTCGCGGTAGCGAATTTCTTCCTCGTAGAACGTGTCGTAATCCTGCGCGCAGGCGTGGCGCAGGGCGTAGTGTTCGGGATGGAAGGTTTGAATGAGCACGCGCCCGGCGAGCGTGCCGCGCCCGGCGCGTCCGGCCACCTGCGTGATCAACTGGAACGTGCGCTCGCTGGCGCGAAAGTCCGGCATCGCGAGACCGGCATCCACGGAGACGACGCCGACGAGCGTGACGTTCGGGAAATCGTGACCTTTGGCGATCATCTGCGTGCCGACGAGCATGTCGAGTTCGCCCGAGCCGAAGCGGAGAATGGCCTGTTCGTAGGTGTGGCGGCGCGCGGTGGTGTCGCGGTCGAGACGCGCGATGCGGAGCGTTGGGAAGCGCGTTTTGATGATCTCTTCGATCTGCTCCGTGCCCTCGCCGACGAAGTAAATGTACTTGCCTTTGCACGAAGGGCATTCGGTCGGCGGACGACGCCGGTGGTCGCAGTAGTGACAGATGAGACTGCGCTCGCGCTGGTGATAGGTGAGCGTCACGTCGCACTGCGGGCACTGCATGCGCTCGCCGCACGAGCGGCACAGGACGAAACTCGAATAGCCGCGACGGTTCAGGAGGACGATTGATTGCTCGCCGCGCGCGTGCGTCTCTTCGATGGCGTCGAAGAGTTGGGACGAGAGCGGCTGCTGCTTGCCCGCGCGCTGGAAGACCTCGCGCATGTCCACGATCTCGGCCGAGGCCATCGCGCGATTGGCGATGCGATTCGGCAGATGCAGGTAACGATACTTGCCGCCGCGCGCATTGTGAAAAGATTCGAGCGAGGGCGTGGCCGACCCCATGACGACGACGGCGCGCTCCTTCAGGGCGCGCATCACCGCCGTGTCGCGCCCATTGTAATAGGGCGACTCCTGCTGGCGATAAGATGCTTCGTGTTCCTCGTCCACGATGATGATGCCAAGGTCTCGGACGGGCGCGAAGACCGCCGAGCGCGTGCCGATAACGACGCGCGCCTCGCCGCGCTTGATGCGGCTCCATTCGTCGTAACGCTCGCCCGTCGTGAGCGAAGAGTGGAAGATGGCGACCGCCTCGCCGAAGTGCGCGCGCAGGCGGCGCGAGAAGACGGGCGTGAGCGCGATCTCAGGGACGAGCATCATGGCCGAACGGTCGAGCTTGAGCGCGGTGCGCATGGCGCGTATGTAGATTTCGGTCTTGCCGCTACCCGTGACGCCGTGGAGCAGAAAGGCCGCGTAGGCGCGTTCGGCTTTGAGCGCGGTTTCGATCTCTGAGAAGGCCGCTGCCTGCTCGTCGGTCAGGGTGAACTCCGTGTTCTCCGGCAGCCGCGCGTGCGCCAGCGGGTCGCGCCGCACTTCGCGGACGAAAACTTCGACTACCCCGTGCCGCTCCAGCGTCTGGATGGACGACGCGCTCGCGTTCGCCGATTCGAGTAATTCGGCGAAAAGCATCTCGCCGCCGGATTCGATGAGGGCGTCCACGATGCGCTGCTGCGCTTCGCTCAAGGCGCGCGCGCCGTCGCCCGCATGGGCTTCGGGCGGCAGGAGTCGCACGGCCTTGCGGCGTTTGGCGCGTGCCTGCGCCGTGCGGGCGCGGTGCGTGATCTTGATCCAGCCGTGTTGTTCGAGTTGGCGCGCGAGCGTCGCGGCGCGCGTCTGGCCGAAGTGCGTGGCGAGATTACGCAGAGTCGTTTCGGCCTCTTCGGCGATGAGTTGCAGCGCGCGGGCTTTGTTCGTGGCGGCGCGGCGGGCGGGGAGGCGCGCGAGTTCGTCGCGCCCTTCGGCGGTGGCTGTCAGGATTTGCTCGACGGTCGAGTTGAGACCGGCGGGGAGCGCGGCCTTGAGCACTTCGCCCCACGGCGCGGCGTAGTAGTCCGCAAGCCAGCGCGTCAGTTCCAACACCTCGGGCGAGATGAGCGGCTCGGCGTCCAGCAGTGCCTCCGCTTCCTTGATCTCCGACTCCTCCAACTCGACGCCTGCGTCCAACTCCTGATGCAAAGCGACGACGTAGGCCGTCAGCAACTTGCGCCCGAACGGCACGAGCAGGCGCGCGCCGATCTGCACTTCATCACGCAGGGCGAGCGGCAAACGGTAAGTGAATGTCTGCGACAGGCGCAGCGGCACGGCCACCTCCGCATACTGCGGCGGCTGTGCTGCCTGCACGGCGGCGCTCGCGGGTTTGGCGTCAGTGTCGGTCGAATGGAGGATGACGGTAGAACTTTGCACGGCGAGTTAACTTAACGTGAAGCGCGCAAAAGGTGAAGCGTAAAGGGTGAAAAAGTCGAACGGTCTAACAACTTCTGATGGGCGATAATTTCGTGGCTGCGGTTAGACGGAGGCGAGCAGGGCGCGCACCTTTTTCATGTCCTCCCAGACTTCGCGCTTCTTCGTGGGGTCGCGCAGGAGGTAAGCGGGGTTGAAGGTCGGCATGAGTTGGCCGCCCTGATAGGGGTGGAATTCGCCCCGCAGTTGCGAGATCGGTTTTTTGGTGCGGAGCAGGGCGCGCGTCGGTGTGTTGCCGAAACTGATGACGACTTCGGGGCGGACGGCGGCGAGTTCGCGGTGCAGGTAGGGCGTGAAAAAGGAGAGCACGTCGGGCGTCAGTTCGTCGCCGGTCGAGATCATCTTGACGGTGTTCGTCAGATAGCAATCCTCGCGGCGGAGGTTGATCGAGGAGAGGATGCGGTTGAGCATGTCGCCCGCCGGCCCCATGAAGGGTTTGCCGCTCGCAATGTCGGGCGCGCCGGGCGACTCGCCGACGACGGCGACGCGTGCGCCCGCTCGGCCTTCGCCGAAGATGAAGATGCGCTCTTTGTATTGCGGCAGTTGCACGGCGCGCCGCAGGAGTTCGGTGTTGATCTCTTCGGGCGTCTCGCCGGAGGCGGGCGGCTCGTCGTCGAAAAGTGAGAACTCAGGCATGCTGGAATAAACCTGTCCGAACGCTGGACAACTTCGCCGTTTAAATCTCTCTTCGTCTTCCTTTGCGCCTTTGCGCCTTTGCGTGAGTTAATTCTTTGACAAGCATTAGTCTCACGCAAAGGCGCAAAGACGCAAAGAGGAAAAGTTCCTGCCGAGCGCGAGAGCTATTTGTCCGTCTTCGTCTTGTTCAAATACTCGCGCACTTTCTTCATGTCTTCCCACGTCTCGCGTTTCTTCGAGGGGTCGCGCAGCAGATAGGCGGGGTGGAAAGTGGGCATCACCTTGATGCCTTTGTAGTCCATGAAGTTCCCGCGCAGTTTCGTGATCCCCTCTTTCGTCTCCAGCAGATTCTTCATCGCCGTGTTGCCGAGGACGACGATCACGTCGGGTTTGAGCAGGGCGATTTCGCGCAGCAGAAACGGCTTGCAGGTGGCGGCCTCGGCGGCCGTCGGCGTGCGGTTGCCGGCCGGACGGCAGCGGTTGACGTTGCCGATGAACACGTCCTCGCGTTTCATCCCGATGGCTTCGACGATCTTGTTGAGCAACTGCCCCGCGCGACCGACGAAGGGGCGACCCGATGCGTCTTCATCCGCGCCGGGCGCTTCGCCGACGAACATCAGGCGCGCTTTCGGATTGCCCTCGCTGTGGACGACCTTCGAGCGTCCCTCGCAGCAGAGCGGGCAGCGCATGCACAGGCCGATGTCGTTGCGTATGTCCTCATATGTCTCGCCCTCGCGCGGCAAACTGAGTTCGTCCTTCGGCGTGATCTCGCCAAAGAGCGTCTCCTGCGGCGGTGGCGGCACGGGGTCTGGCGTGCGCACGCGTTTTCGTTTCGTTGGCATCTCGGCTCTCTCCGTCGAAGCTGTCTGCGTTGACTGATAAAGAACGTTCGGGGGCGTCTCCTCTTCGTGTTTCCGGCGCGGGCTTGGCGGCTCGACAGTTTCCGCCGCCGCGCGCACAGTTTCCGCCGGGGGCTTTCTCTCCATCCGCGCTTCGGCCTCGGCATTGCGCTTCAACGCCGAGGAACGCCCGGCTTCGGGCACGGCGGGCGACCGTCCCGGCGCGTCTCTATGATCAAACTGCGTCGCCGCCGCCGCGCCGGCCTCGATTGTACCCGCAGGCTCCAGAAAATCTACGCCCAGTTCGCGCAGGTACGACAAATTCTCGCCGACTTCTTCCGCCAACGCCGCCAACTCGCCCCGACTCGCTTCATCTCCCATAGCGATCTTCTCAAACTCTTCCCGTGCGGCGGTCGCGGCTAACGGACGGCCGGTTGCGCCGCCCGCGCGTGACGCAGGCGCAAGACCTCGTCCAGAATGCGATGCGCGGCTTCGAGCTTCGACATGAGCGGCAGTTCGACCGGCGCGTCGCGGTCGCGCGCGATGAGCGTCACGATGTTGGTCTCGGCGTCGAAGCCCGCGCCGTCGCGCGTGATGTCGTTGGCGACGATGGCGTCGAGGTTTTTTCGCATCAGTTTTTCGCGCGCGTGCGCGACGACGTTCTCGCTCTCGGCCGCGAAGCCGATGACGAGCAGGCCGTCGTGTCTCGCAGCGGAGACCGAGGCGAGAATGTCCGGCGTCGGTTCGAGCACGAGCGTCAGCGCCGCGCCCGTCTTTTTCAACTTCTGCGCGGCGCGTTTCGCGGGACGATAATCCGAGACCGCCGCCGCCCCGATGAAGACGGTCGCATCTCGCACCCCGGCCTGAACCGCCGCGTGCATCTCGTCTGCGCTAAGCGCATGCACGAAGCTAACTCCGGCGGGCGCGTCCGCACTCGTCGCCCCGGCCACGAGCGCAACCTCGGCCCCACGCGCACGCGCCGCCTCCGCCAGAGCGAAACCCATCCGCCCCGACGAACGATTCGAGAGAAACCGCACGGGATCGATCTCCTCGCGCGTTGCGCCCGCCGTGATGAGAAATCTCTCGCCCGCCAGATCGCCCGCCTGTTTGTCGTTTTCGTCCGCCCGAGCGCCGCCGGGACGAGTCGAAGCGGCGACTTGTCGCCCCGCTTCGCCCGACGGGCGCGCGGTATATCTCTCAAGTATCTCCAACACAGAGGCGACGATGCGCTCGGGTTCGCTCAGGCGGCCGGGGCCGAACGTGCCGCAGGCCATCTCGCCCGCGTCCGGTTCGATGATGTGGACGCCGTCGTCGCGCAGGCGTTGGAGATTGCGCGCGGTGGCCGGGTGCTGCCACATCGTCGTGTTCATCGCGGGCGCGACGACCACGGGCACGGTCGAGGCGAGATAAGTCGAAGTCAGAAAATCGTCGGCGACGCCGTTGGCGAACTTGGCGATGATATTGGCGGTGGCCGGGGCGATGAGCAGGAGTTCGACGGTCTGAGAGAAAGTAATGTGCGCGATGGGGTCGGGGTTGTCGGGCGCGTAGTCGTCAACGACGACGTGTTGGCCGGAGAGCGCGCGGAAGGTGAGGGGCGCGATCATCCGCGTGGCGTGTTCGGTCATCGCCACGCGCACGTGGCATCCGGCGCGTTGCAGGCCGCGCAGAATCTCGGCGGCCTTGTAAGCGGCGATGCCGCCTGAGACGCCGAGCGCGATGCGCCTCCCGGCGGTCTTGGCGGTCATGTCTGTCGCATCGGATGTCATAAAGTGTTGAAAGGCGCGGCAAAAATGTAGCACCGCGAGCGCGGCGGGCGCAAACGGTACTTAGTAAGTTTCGCCGTGAGAAGCCGTCAGGAATTTTCGCCCTCTAACCTTTGAGCCGCCGGAAGTGGTAAACTGGCGTGGGGCTTGAAACCGACCTCAAGTTAATAGCCGGAGAGTTTTTCGTGGCGTCGGGGTGCGTGTAAAACGATGAGCCGAAGTGTAGAGAAGATGTTGCGATGTTTGATGCTGGCGGCGTTCGTGTGCCTGGCAGCGACCGATTCAGTGCGGGCGCAGCGCGCGGAGATCGCCGAGGAAGCGGGGTTCGGCCCGGTCGTCAGCACCTATCTCGGTTATTTGCGCGCCGAACAGGAAGTAGTTGACGACCGCGTGAGCCGCCGCGAGGTCAGCCCGGCGTATTATCGCCGCAACTCGAACCGCATCCGCGCGCTCAGGCAAATGGCTCTGCGTATCGCGCGCGAGACGCAGAACGATTTTCTCCCCGAACTCTACGCCGTGACACGCGACGAGCTTGGCACGCTGTTCGACCCGCCCCCGCAGCCGACGACGTTCCGTGTCGGCGAAGTGGTTGACAACACGTTTCGCTATCTGGGGACGGTGCGCGCCGCCGAGTCGTTCTACATGTTCGCGCGGCTCGACGTTTACGAGCAGGCCGAACTGTTGAAGCAGCAGGAGGCGCAGCAACCCGCCACCGCCGCCGCTACAACTATTGCTCCCGACGCTCCGGCGACCGACAACGCCCCGCGCGGCAATCGCCCGACGACGCGCCCGCGACGCGTCCATATCCCCTGAATGAGCGCGCGCCTACTTCGCGCGCCCGTATGCGCGCCTTGATTCACGATGAAGCAGACGGAACTTTTTGCCGGAAAGGAAAGGGCAGACGCGAGCGAACCTGACCGCGTCGTGCTCTACGCCCTCGCGGACTTTCAACTGCGCGGCAAGGCGCTGGTGGAGCGTGAACTGCCGCTCGACCGGCTGCGTGGCGCGCTGCGTCGGGCGGCCGGTGTTCTGGGCGTCGCCGAGTTGAGCGACGAGGATGCGGTCGAGGCGATCCAGACGCTCGGCGGGCGCGTGCGGCGCGTGCCGCCCTATGTCGCCAAGCACCCGTTTCGCGTCACCGTCCCCGCCGAAGTCGCCGAGCGCGCGAAGCAGTTTTACAGAGACATGGACGCGCCCGCCACAGACGGCTCGCAGGATGCCTAGAGGATGCACGGGGCAGTTAACGCCGACCGGCAACCCGCCTTTTATCAATCGCCTTTAATTTCTGTTTCCCGTTTTACATTTATTTGCTAGGATGCCCGCACCCTTCAAACGAACTTTCACAGCATAAACTTTTACGCGCGGACGTTTTCGCGCGAGGAGCATTTTTCAGCGAATGAAAACCAACAAGAGTCGCCGCAAGTTTTTGAGCGAGGCTGCCGCGGGCGTGAGCGTCGCCGCGCTCGCTTCAACATCGTCGCGAATCGAGGCCGCGCGCGTCGAGAGTCAGGCCGCGCAGGCAACCGCTACCAGACGCGGCACGCCGCCGATCTCCGTGTCGAGCGGGAATGGTCTGGTCGCCGTTAACAAGGCGGTTCAGGTGATGCGTGAAGGCGGCGACACGCTCGACGCGGTGATTGCGGGCGTCAATATCGTCGAACTCGATCCCAAAGATAACTCGGTCGGCTATGGCGGCCTGCCGAACGAGCGCGGCGACGTGGAACTGGACGCCAGCGTGATGCACGGCCCGACGCGCCGCGCCGGAGCGGTCGCTTCCATTCGCGGGGTGCGCGAGCCTTCCAAGTTGGCGCGCATAGTGCTCGAACGCACCGATCACATTCTCATCGTCGGGCAGGGCGCGCGCGACTTCGCCACCGCGCACGGCTTCGAGGACACGAACCTGTTGACCGAAGAGTCGCGCATCGCCTGGCTGCGCTGGAAAGAGACTTTGTCGCCGGTGGACAAATGGGGGCCGAGTCCTTATCCGCCCGCGCCCGCTTCGCCCGCCGGTCGGAAAAAGATCGCGGAAGCCGGGCGCACGGGCGCAAGCTACAGGCTGGCCGAGTCCTACGCAAAAGGCGATGCCAGACGGCGCGATGAATTGCTGGCGTGGGCGGATGAAGTCGCGCGAAATCCCCCGACCGGCACGATCAACTGTCTCGCGCTCGACGCCGCGAGCGACATCAGCGGCGTGACGACGACGAGCGGGCTGGCGTGGAAAATTCCCGGGCGTGTCGGCGATTCGCCGCTCATCGGTTGCGGCCTCTACGTGGATAACGACACGGGCGCGGCGGGTTCCACGGGTCGCGGCGAGGAAGTGATTTATATCAACGGCGCGCGCACCGTGGTCGAATACATGCGGCGAGGCGCGTCGCCGGAACAGGCCTGCCTCGACGCCCTGAAGTTAATCGCGGCGCGATACGGCAACGACCGCGAAAAATTGAAGGATATTGACGTGAATTTCTACGCCTTGAACAAGCGCGGCGAGTTCGGGGGGGCGGCCATCTGGAACGGCTCTTTCAACAGTCGCGGGGAACTGCGGCGGCGGCAGTTCGCCGCGCACGACGGCAGGGAAGGGCGTCTTCTGGAGAGCGCGTATCTGTTCGAACGGCGGGCGTAAGATTTCCCCAAACGCGCCGGCAAGGGTTCCGGTGGCGTCGCGCGCACAAAAAAACCAATAATAAGCTGAGATTTTAGGTAATTCTTTGTTGACACCAAACAGGTATTGAGGTAAAAATGCTTGGTCAAAGCAGCCCACAGAGGCTCGCTGACCTGCTTTCTTAAGGAAATGCTACAAGGGCGCAGTCGAATCGAGGCGGGTTTGGCGAGGAAATATTAAAATCCGTCTCTTGCAGAAGTCTCTATTGAGACTCGCGGCGCGCTCTCTACAAAACACTGGTTCAGTCTACTTGGGAGGAGAATAATGATTAGCAGAAATTGGAGCCGTATGGCTATTTCGCTCAGCCTCACGGTCGCCATCTTGAGCACGTTCTCAATGGTTGCCCTCGCAGCTCCGGCACAAGCGCCTTCCGGCGCGCTGTCGGTGGTCGGCGAAGTTTCCGTGAACGGCACGAACGCCATCTCGGGTGCGACAGTTTTTTCGGACAGCACCGTTACCACCGCCAAAGGTTCGAGCGCCGTTGTGAGCTTGGGCAAACTCGGCCGCGTCGAAGTCTTGCCTGAGTCCACTATCAAACTCAGCTTTACCGACAACAGCGTGACCGGCATGCTAGAAGCTGGCCGCGTCCGCTACTCGACCTCCACTGGCACGGCGGCCAGCGTCGTCACCAAAGACGGCTCGGCCGTGACCGACACCACCATGCCGAACGTCTTCACCGTGAATGTCGAATGCGGCAACACGGAAGTCGCCACACAGTCGGGTCGCGTTGAACTGCGCGCCGGTAGCAGCGTCAAGCAGATCGCTGCCGGTAATCAGGACACCGCCGGAACGGCTCAACCGGGTTCGCGCTGCACGCGTCTGACCCGTGAAACCAACTTCGGGTCGCTCAGCGGCGGCGCGCTTGCCGGGCTTCTGCTGGCGGCGGGCGGCGCGATTGCGGCGGCCATCATCGCAGCGACCCACGATAGCAACGACCTCGGCACCGGCGGCACCGCTCCGGTCTTCAGCCCGAGCAGAGTGTAATTCGCCGGCAGTTAAGTTGTTAGGCTTTAACGGCTGTGCGATTTTCTCGCGCACGGTAGACGAGAACATTCACTTGCGGGTCACGCGCGGGTTTACCCCGCGTGACCCGCAAACTTTTGCCTGAAAATACCGCTTCTGCGAAAGGTTCTGTTTTAGTAATGCAGATTGCAGTGATTGGGACGGGGTACGTCGGCCTTGTGACGGGCGCCTGTTTCGCCGAGTTCGGCGTGGACGTGGTGTGCGTTGACATTGACGCTCACAAGATCGAGCGTCTCAACCAGGGTCAGATGCCGATTTACGAACCCGGCCTCGACCAGCTTGTCGCGAAGAATGCGCAGGCCGGGCGTTTGACATTCACGACCGACTTGAAAACCGCGGTCGAACACTCGCTCGTGATCTTCCTGGCCGTCGGCACGCCGCCGCGGGAGGACGGCTCGGCCGACCTGAGCCACGTCGAAGCGGCGGCGCGCTCCGTCGCCGAGCACATGAACGATTACAAAGTGATCGTCACGAAGTCCACGGTTCCCGTCGGCACGGGCGAGCACCTGCGGCGTATCATCGGCGAGCAGAAGAAGAACGCGAAGTTCGGCATCGTCTCGAACCCGGAATTCCTTCGCGAGGGCGCGGCCATCGGCGATTTCATGCGCCCCGACCGCGTCGTCATCGGCAGCCGCGACCCGGAGGCCATCGCCATCATCAAAGACCTCTACCGCCCGCTCTACCTGATCGAGACGCCCTTTGTCATCACTTCGTTGGAGGGGGCGGAACTCACGAAGTACGCCGCGAACGCCTTCCTCGCCACGAAAATTTCCTTCATCAACGAGATCGCGAATCTCTGCGACCGGATCGGCTGCGACGTTCATGACGTGGCGCGCGCGCTTGGCATGGACAATCGCATCGGGAAAAAATTCCTCCACCCCGGCCCCGGCTTCGGCGGTTCCTGCTTCCCGAAAGACACGCACGCGCTCCTCTCCATCGCGCGCCAGTTCGACTACGATACGCTGATCGTCGAGGCGGTGGTGCGGGTCAACGAGCGTCAACGCGAATTGATGGTGCCGAAGATCGAAAAATTAGTGGGCGACCTGAGAGGGGCGACCATCGCCGTGCTCGGCCTCGCTTTCAAACCGGGAACGGATGATATGCGCGAAGCGCCCTCCGTGGACATCATTCGCCGTCTGCTCGAACAGGGCGCGAAGGTGCGCGCCTACGACCCCGTCGCGATGGATGCCGCGCGCGCATGTTTGCCGGACATCGAATATGCTGAGGACGAATACGCCGCAGTGGCCGGGGCGGACGCTCTCGTCTTTATGACCGAGTGGAATCAGTTTCGCGCGCTCAACATGGAGCGCGTGCGCGAACTGATGCGCGCGCCGAAGATCGCCGATTTGCGCAACATCTACGATCCTGATGCCATGATAGAACTCGGCTTCGAGTACGTCGGCGTCGGCCGACAACCCCAACCAGTCCCGAACGACAAGTAACGCGCCCGAGCGGTGACACGTTCCGGCGTGCCGTCCACAACTACTAATATGAGTCTCTCTGGAATCGTACTCGTGACCGGCGGAGCCGGCTTCGTCGGTTCGCACATCGCGGCGACTTTGGCCGAACGCGGCGCGCGCGTGCGTGTGATTGACGATCTCTCGACCGGCCACGCCGAGAATCTGGAAGAGATTGGCGGCGATATAGATTTCGTGCGCGGGAGCCTGAACGACGAGGCGACGCTCAGGCGCGCTCTCGAAGGCGTCGAGCTTGTCTATCACGAGGCCGCGATCCCTTCGGTGCCGCGCTCGGTGGACAACCCGCGTGAGACACACCGCGCCTGCGCCGAAGCCACCTTCTCGCTGCTGCTGGCGGCGCGTGACAGCGGCGTGCGCCGCGTTGTCTACGCGGCGTCGAGTTCCGCCTACGGCGACCAGCCCACCCTCCCCAAAATCGAGACGATGCCGCCCGAGCCGCTCTCGCCCTACGCCGCCGCCAAACTCATAGGCGAGTATTACTGCCAGGTCTTCACGCGCACTTACAAACTGGAAACCGTAGCCTTGCGCTATTTCAACGTCTTCGGGCCGCGCCAAGACCCGAGTTCGACTTACTCCGGCGTGATCTCCCGCTTCGTCGGCGCGCTTGCGACCGGGCAGACGCCCGTCATCTACGGCGACGGCGAACAGTCGCGCGATTTCACCTACGTCGCCAACGTCGTTGACGCAAACTTGCGCGCCGCGGAGACCACGCGCGGTGTCGGCCAGATCATCAACGTCGCCAACGGCAAACGCGTGACGCTCAACGAACTGCTCGACATGCTGAAGCGGATTATGGGAAGCACGGACGTGCAGGCCGAATATCGCGAGGCGCGCATCGGCGATGTGAAACACAGCCTTGCGGACATCACGCGCGCACGCGAATTCCTCGGCTACGAGCCGCAGGTCGAACTGGAAGAAGGCTTGCGCCGCACGATTGAATGGTGGAAGCAAAGCCGCTTCGCTCCCAGGTGAACTGACGTGAGCCTGTCATCGCTAAACTTCAAAGCCCGCAGCTTGATTTCAAGCTGCGGGCTTTGAAGTTTAGCGATGATAAAGCAAGCGGCGGCGAGTCGCTCGGAGACCCTCCGCACCGAGTCGCCTCAACTTTCAAACAGCTTTCGCAAAGTCTCAGTGTAAGGCGCGCGGGCGACGCCTTTATCGGTGATGATGGCGGCGATGAATTCGTTCGGCGTCACGTCGAAGGCGAAGTTTTGCACGTTGATGCCTTCGGGGGCGAGGCGGTGCTCGTGCATGTGTGTCACTTCTCTCGTGTTGCGCTCCTCAATCGGTATTTTGTCGCCCGAGGGGATTTCGAGGTCAACGGTCGAGATGGGAGCGGCGACGTAGAAAGGGATGTCGTGCTGGCGCGCGAGGACGGCGACCATGTAGGTTCCGATCTTGTTGGCCGTGTCGCCGTTCGCGGCGATGCGATCCGCGCCGACCACGACGGCGTCAACCTGTCCCTGCTTCATCACGTGCCCGGCCATGTTGTCGGTGATGAGCGTGACGGGGATGTCGTCCTGGTCGAGTTCCCAGGCGGTGAGGCGCGAACCCTGTAGGAAGGGGCGCGTCTCGTCGGCGATGACGGCGATGCGTTTGCCCGCGTCGCGCGCGCCGCGAATCACGCCGAGCGCGGTGCCGTAGTCTCCGGCGGTGGCGAGCGCGCCCGCGTTGCAGTGTGTGAGCACGGTCGCGCCGTCGGCCAGCAACTCGCCGCCGAAACGACCGAGCGCGCGATTAGAGGCAATGTCCTCCTCATAGATGGCTTTGGCCTCGTCAATCATGCGCCCCTTGATTACTTCCGCGTCCGAGGTCTCGGCCGCGGCGCGCCGGAAAGCCTCGCGCATGCGCTCGATAGCCCAGAACAGGTTGACGGCCGTAGGCCGCGTGCGGCTCATCAGGTCGCACATGTAATCGAAGTCATACTGGAGGTCGGGGGTAGAGGTGGCGACCGCCTGTTTGAGTCCGATTGCGAGTCCCATGGCGGCGGCCACCCCGATGGCGGGCGCGCCCCGCACGGCCATCTCCCTGATGCTCTCGGCCACCTCTTCACACGAGCGCAGCATCAGGTATTTTTCCTCAGTCGGAAGCAGCCGTTGATCGATCATGCGCACGCCTTCGGCAGTCCATTCGACCGTTTTGATCATTTAAAGAGACACTCCTCGGATGATGTTTGAAAGATGAATGATGCGCGTTCGGACGTTGGAACTAATGCCTTCATCTTTGAATTTTGATATAGGGCATCTTAACCGACGGGAGGAGAGGCGGCAAACGGGACGGCAAAATGAAAGAGAGGTGGCGGAAGGGACGCGCTACCGCCCGCGCGAGCGACGCTTCCTGGGCGCGCCCTCTCCCTCCCGCCACCTCTCTCGGATTCGTTGACGCCGGGCGTGCCTAGTGGTTATCTCTCGCGTTGTCGTATCCGGCTTTGGTCATCAAGCCTGCGACGATGTACACGATTGCGAGCAGGATGTGAAACGTGTGGTCGCTCGTGCCGAGTTCGAGCGTGCCCGGAAGCACTTTAAATAGGCGTCCATCGGCGGCCATGCCGGGCATCGAAGGCGTGCCGGGCGCGCCAAGCAGGAAACCCGCAATGCCGAGCAGCCCGTAAACCGCCCCGAACACGAGGCAGAAGGTGCGCGCGCCTCTGAGTGTTCCGGCCAGGCCGAAGTACAGTGATGCCGCGCCGGAAATAATGTGGATGAGATTGTGCGCGGTGCTCAAGTGAAAGCCACCGACGCCGGGAGCGACGAATCCGACAATCCCCACGAGTAAAAACACGACACCGATAATGGTCGCAACAGTTTTCGCCATAATCTTATTTCCCCTCCTTTGGGAGAAAAAGGTGGATACCTTGTTAACGACAACGCCGCCGCTCTTTGAGCGGGGCGCGGTCACAGCCTCAAAAATCGAAAAGCAGCCTGAGTGCGCGGATTGTATACTAAATTCATCGGCGGGAAGGTAGTTTTTCTTTCACAAAGAAGTGAAATACCTGTCCGTTTCGCCGCGCCTTCGGGCGAATGTTATACTCGGTTCATTCATTCACGAAGGCCGGTCGGTCGAGCGGGCGCGCCCGTTGCCGGACGCGGCAGTCCGTTGAATCCTGCGCCGGATGCGCGCCTGTGTGCCCTCTGGGGCGTTTGAATTTCGTCGGAGGCGGGAAGAAAAGTTGGGAGTCTCGACAGAACCGTTGAGAGTCAGCGTGGAAGAGGCGTGGCGGTTGGTGGAGGAGGGGCGTGCGCCGGTGTTTCTCGACACGCGCAACGCGCGCCATTACGCGCGGAGCGACGTGCAAATTCCGGGGTCGCTCTACATCCGGCGCGACGAGTTGGAGGCGCGCATCGAGGAAGTGCCGCGTGGCCGTCCGGTCGTCACTTACTGCGCCTGACACTACGAAAACTCCAGCACCCGTGCGGCGCTGATTCTTGAAGAATACGATTTCACGGAACTCTACATTCTCGTCGGCGGCATCAACGCCTGGCGCGACCGTGGGCTTCCGCTCGAACCGAAAGGAGGCTGATAGCTGTTAGCTATTAGCTTTTAGCTGTCAGCCAAACCGTTGAGCGCCTGAGCAGGGCAAAGGTTCGGCTGACAGTTAAGAGCTAATAGCTAATAGCTAATAGCTAACAGCTATTTATGAAACATGGCTGGGAGGCCGTCATCGGTCTCGAAATTCACGCACAACTGAGTACGGAGTCGAAGATTTTCTGCGGCTGCTCCACGCGTTTCGGCGACGAGCCGAACGCCAATACGTGCCCCGTCTGTCTGGGGTTGCCGGGCGCGCTGCCGGTCTTGAATCGTCACGCCGTCGAACTCGGCGCGCGCGCCGCGCTCGCACTCGGCCTGCGCATCAACGAGCAGTCAATCTTCGCGCGCAAAAACTATTTCTACCCCGACCTGCCGAAGGGCTACCAGATTTCGCAATTCGACCGCCCGTTCTCCGAGCACGGCGAACTTGAGATCGTCACGGCCACGCGCGACGAGTCTGGGCACGCGCGCGATTGGCGTCCGATGACCATCCGCATCACGCGCATGCACCTCGAAGAAGACGCGGGCAAGAACATCCACGAGGG
>DATHAZ010000084.1:0-11373 GCA_035296445.1 Pyrinomonadaceae bacterium
CGGACTTGCCGCTCGGCTTGTGTTCGTCGAGCAATTTGGCGAGACCGAAGTCGAGCACTTTGGCCGTGCCGCTTTTCGTCACCATCACGTTGCCCGCCTTGATGTCGCGGTGGATGACGCCGCACGCGTGGGCGGCGGCCAAGGCGTCGGCCACCTGCATGGTGATGGAGATCGCGCTGCGGAGTTCGAGCGGTCGACCCTTGACGAGTTGGCGCACGTTCTTCCCGGCGATGTACTGCATCGTGATGAAGTGTAGGCCCCCCTCTTCGTGCAGGCCGTAGATGATGCAGATGTTCGGGTGGTCGAGCGAAGAGGCGAGTTGGGCTTCGCGCTCGAAGCGTTTGAGATTGGATTCGCGGGAAGTCAATTCGGGCGAGAGCACTTTGAGGACGAGCGTGCGTCCGAGTCTGGTGTCGGTGGCCTTATAAACTGTGCCTTGCCCGCCTGAGCCGAGTTTTTCCGTGATCCGGTAGTTGAGCAGAGTTGAACCTAACATTGATGCTTACTATCTTAACTCCGAAGGTGGGGGGGATGGCAAAGATAAAAAGGGGTAACGGTAAAAGGGGTAGGGGTAAAGAGAAGAAAAATCGTCGCCGCCGCGCATGTTTTCCCTTTACCTTCCCCCCTTTAACCTTTACCCATCGGTCTCGTCCGGCGCACGGCCGGCATCAGTCATGCACCGTTCAACCGCGCGGGGGCATGCCCCATCCCGAACCGATGTACTGCCCGTCTTCCACGATGCACGGCACGGTCGGGTCGCCGTCCGAATAAGCGAACATTTCCGCACGCCGCGCGCGGTCGTTCTGCGCGTCGTACTCGGTGAACGCCACCCCCCGCGAATTATAATGATCACGCGCCTGCTGGCAATAAGGACAGCCCGGCTTCACATAAATCACGATTCCCATTTGTGTTCGACCTCCCTTCGCGCCCCTAGTTTAACAAGAACAGTGACAAGTGACGAGTGACAGGTGACGAGTAAAAATATCTTTCCCGACTTGTCGCTTGTCACTTGTCACTGCTTTACAGTTATACTCCCGCGCGGAGTTTTAGCGAAGGCCGACGAAAAGGGGAGGTGTCAACACCTTCTTGATTAACAGCGATCTGTTTGAGCCATACGAGCGACTGGTGACGATTGAAATTCTGGGTCGCCGCGTCGAAGTGCCGGAGAACAACCGGCTGCTGCGCTGTTTCCAGTTTCTCTCGATGAAGAGCATCTCTTACGGCGACTTCTGCTGGAACGGCGACTGCACCAACTGCCAATTCTGGTACAAGGAAGAAGACGAACACGAGCGTGGCGACAAGACCGCGCTCTCGTGCCGCTTCAAAGTACGCGAAGCGATGGTCATCACTCGCCTCAACGAGCACGTCAAGCTCGAAGGAATCAACAAAGAGAGGGATGAAAGAGATTGATTCATTGATTCATCGGTTCATTGATCCATTGAATCAATGAACCGATGAATCAATTCCTGCTACACTTCAGCCTGAACAGTTCGGAACACTCATTCCCCGGAGCGCCGATAGAAAGGATTCGCCAGTTATGCGCTTTGAATATTATCACGCGGGATTGGAAGACGTGCCGAAACTCTCGGTTGACGGTCTCGTTCCCAACAGCGTCCACTTCTCGCACTGGCAGGGAAACGAGACGCCCGCCCCGGTGAAGGCGGACAGTTCGACCGAGATCGCTTTGAACGTCGTCGCCTCGCCCGCGCGCGCCGAGTTGACGCGTGGGCTGGAACTCGTCACCAACAACCACTTCGACACGGACGGCGTGCTGTCCGTCTGGACGATGCTTGCGGGCGAGCGTGCGCTCGACCTCGGCGCCGCGCTCGTCGCCGCCGCAGAGGCGGGCGACTTCTCCGCGAACACGGGCGCGCAGGCGATTCGCGCGAGCCTCGTCTTGCAGGGCGGCGACGGCTTCGCGCCCGACGCCGGGGTCGCTTCGCCCCTCGCGCGTCACCTTGCGGGCGACGCGTCGGTGGACGAGGCGCGCGCCTACGCCCTCGTGCTGCCCGAAGTGGAACGCGTCATCACGCGCACGAATTATTATGAACACCTGTGGCGCGACGAGTGGACGCGGATCGAGGTGTCGCTGGAGAGTTTCGCGAGCGGCGCGTCGCGCGTGAAAGAGGACGAGGAGACGGGGCTGTCCTTCGTCACCCTGAGCCGCGACCTCTACGGCGCGCGCGGCTTCTCGCCGACGCGACACGCCGCGCCCTACACGGCCATCACAGAGCATGCGCGCGGGCGCGTCTATCTCATCGCCATCCCGCTCGACGATGCCTGGGGCTACCGCGTGGATTATCCCTATCACTCTTGGGCGGACACGGTGGTGCGCCCGCTCGTCACGCGGACGGACTTCGCGCCCCTCGTCGGGCGGCTTAACGAACTGGAACAGAACCGCGAGGCGCGCTGGCAACTCGACACGGAGGGCTTGAGTTCGGCCTTCAACTTCACCGACGGCGGCGGCACGCTTCGCGCCTCAAGCCTCGCGCCCGAAAAGGTCGCGGATCAGGTGCGCGCGGAGTTGTCAGTTGTTCGTGGTCAGTTGTCAGTTGTTTCGTGATTCGCGCGGCGGCGGCTAAAGATTCAACCCGACAACTGAACACGGGCAACTGACCACGGACAACTGACGACGGACAGCTTTTTATGTACGACGCGATCATCATCGGGGCGGGGGCGGCGGGTTTATCGGCCGCGCTCTGGTGCGAAGAGTTGGGACTGGACACGCTCGTGCTCGAAGCGGGCGCGGAGGTCGGCGGGCAACTGCTGAACGTCTATAACCCGATCAATAATTACCTCGGCCTGCGCGCCTCGAACGGGCGCGAGTTGCGCGACCTGTTCGCCGCGCAGATCGCGGACGCGGAGTTTGATCTGTGGACTGAGACCGAGATCGAGCGAGTTGACCTGCGCGCGAAACGCGTGGCGCTCAGGAGCGGCGAAGAGTTGCAGTCAATCGGCCTGATGCTGGCGACGGGCGTGAGGCGTCGTCGTCTGGGGATTCCGGGCGAGGCCGAACTGGCGGGGCGCGGCGTGGTTGATTCCGTGATGCGCGACCGCGAACAACTCGCGGGGCGAGACGTGTGCGTCGTCGGCGGCGGCGACGCGGCGGCGGAGAACGCGCTGCTCCTGGCGGAAGTGTGCCCGACCGTCACGCTCGTCCATCGTGGGAAACGCCTCTCGGCGCGCGCGGAGTTTGTCGAACGCCTGCGCTCGGAGCACTGCGTCACGGTTTTCACCGAGTCGGAAGCGCAGCGCATCATCGGCACGGAGAGCGTCGAGGCGATAGAGATTCTGCGGCGCGGCGCGATCAAGCCTTTTCAGATGGCCGTCGGCGGCGTGCTGGTGCGCGTCGGCGTCCAGCCGAACGACGAACTGTTTCGCGGCCAGTTGGAACAGGACGAGCACGGCTACGTCGCGGTGACGAGCGAACAGGAGACGAGCGTCGAGAACGTGTTCGCCATCGGCGACATCTCCAACCCGCAGAGTCCCACTGTCAGCAGCGCGACGGGCGCGGGCGCGACCGCCGCGAAGGTGTTGGCCGCGCGACTGAGCAACAAGCGTCCGTAGCCCGTATTCGGTAGCCCGTCGCGCGTGAACAGTGGCCGGGAATACCCCGCCAGTGGTTCGATTCTATCTTTGGCAACTTGTGTGATAAACAGATGCGACTGACAATTCTTCGATGAACTACAAGACGATCACGCCGACCGAGTTTGCCGAGCGAGTGGCACAGGGCGAGCGCGTGCGTCTGATTGACGTGCGCGAGCCGGAGGAGTTTGAGGTGGCGCGCGTCGAGGGCGCGGAGCTTTTGCCGCTCAGCCGCTTTCAGGAATGGGCTGCCGCGCTCGACGCGGAGGAAGAGATCGTGGTGATGTGTCATCACGGCATCCGCAGCGCGCAGGTCTGCGCATATCTGGCCGGGCAGGGTTTTACGAAGATGGTCAATCTGGCGGGCGGCATCGAGCGTTGGTCCTGGGAGGTTGACCGCGGCGTGCCGCGATATTGAGGAAGCGATCTGCCGTCGGCCCTCAGTTTTCAGCTTCAACCCGGCGTGCGCGATCCGTGCTGACAGCCGACCGGCCGGAGGACGGGACAGCAACGGAGAAGGATGAGCGCGGAACGACGAAGTAAAAAAACAAATTCTTCACATTCATCGTTCCGCGTTCATCCTTCTTCATTTGATTTGTATAATGTCTGAAATGGAAAACAGCGCAGGCGCGGCCTACACGGCGGAGCACGCCGCCGCGTACCCCGACGATTATCTGGCGGGGATCGATCTTTACAACGCGGGCGAGTTTCACGCAGCGCACGACGCATGGGAGGCGCGCTGGGTGGACGAGGCCGGGCCGCGAGAGAAACTTTTTTTGCAGGCGTTGATCCAGTCGGCGGTGGCCTTTCATCATCTGGAGATCGGGCGCAGGGGCGCGGCGCGGCGCATGTACGTGATGGCGAAAGAGAAGTTTGCGCGCCTGGAGACGCCCTGCTTCATGTCGCTCGACCTACTGGATTATCAAGCGCAACTCGACCGCGCCCTCGCGTGGCTCGCGAGCGTGCCCGACCCACGCGAGTTGATAATGCCCGAAATGCAATTGCCGAAGATCAGGTTGCTGCCCGAAGTGATGGAGTACGATTGATGCGAGCGAAACTGAGCGAGCGCAGCGGGGCGGCGGCGGCGGCGGCGAACGTCTCCGACGCGCGTGTGGGCGACGCAAACATGCGCGCCGGTAGCGAAGCGGAGGCGCAGGCGGCAAATGCACTGTCGCATGCGCTCGGCGACGCGCGTTTGTTGCTGCTCGGCATGTGGCTCGGGGCGGCAATCCTCTTCAGTTTCGCGGTCGCGCCGGGCGCGTTCAAAGTGCTCCCCGCGCGCGAGTTGGCGGGCGCAATCGTCACGCGCATTATCGGGGTCGTGAACGTCGGCGGCTTCATCATCGCACTGCTGCTGCTGCTGGCGACGGCGTTCGCACGCGGAAGAGGCGCGGCGACGAAGCGCGCGCGGGGCGTGGAAGTGATCGCGCTCTCGGTGCTCGCGCTGGCGACGGGCGTCGGGCATTGGGTCGTCAGCGCGCGCATGAGTGCGCTCCGCGTCGCGATGGGACGGCCGATTGACGAAGTGGCCGCGAGCGACCCGCTGCGGCTCGCCTTCAACAGCCTGCACGGCTATTCGGTCGCCATGATGACGATGGCAATGCTCGCCGCCTTCACGGCGTTTATCCTGATCGCGCGGCGCAACCGTGGTTAGTTTCAAGTTTCAGGTTTCGAGACTGACAGGTTTCGTGGTCTTGAAACTTGAAACCTGAAACTTGAAACCTGAAACTTACTCCGAAGGAGATTTTTGGTGGAAACGATTGAGCGGATTGACGAGTGGCGCGAAAGCTACCAGCGTTGGAAGCGCATCAACGAGATGCGCGGCGACGACATCGGCGAGCATTACCCGTGGGTCGTGAACGAGCGCGCGCCGTTCAAACCGGCGCGGCGCGCGCTGCCCATGCTCAACCTCGCGCTCATCACTTCGGCGGGCGCTTACATTGACGGCTCCGAACCCTTCGACACAAGCATTCCCGGCGGCGACGCGTCTTTCCGCGAAATCCCCACGCTCATCGAGGCCGAAGATTTGCGCTGGGCGGCGCGCGGCTACGACCCGGCGGCGGTGCAGAAGGACATGAACTCGCAAGTGCCGCTCGAACGTCTCTTCGAGTTTGAGGGCAACGGCATCATCGGGCAACTCAACCCGGTCTTCTGGAGTTTCTGCGGCTTCATCCCGAGCGCGGCGCGCTTCGCCGACAACGCGTTGCCGCAACTCGTGGAGCGCGTCAAGCGTTACTCGGCGCAGGCCGCGCTGCTCATCCCCGCCTCGCGTCTCTGCCACCAGTCAATGGGACTGGCCGCGCGCGCGCTCGAAGCGGCGGGCGTCACGACCATCGTGCTCGCCGTGGACAAAGAGGCCATCGAGCGCGTGCGCCCGACGCGCGGCGTGTATTACAAGGGCGAGTTCGGCAGCGTCGCGGGTCTGCCCGATTTCCCCGAACACCAGCGGCGCATCCTCGACGAAACGCTGCGCCTGCTCGAACCGTGGGATCAGGTGGACGTGCGGAAACTGACCGTCACGCTGCAAACCACCGTCGAGGAGGAGCGCGGCGAAAGATAAAGTCGAAAACGTGAGTTCGATGTAGGTGAGGATGGAGTGTTAGACCCAACCTCGGCAATGATGACGGATTGATAGCTCCGGCAACGGCGACAGAGGCGTTGGATTGATAGCCCCGTCAGTGGCGACAGAGAGTAGCCCACGGCGCGAGCCGTGGGATCAAGGCAGCCCCAAAATGTTAAAGCCCCGTCAGGGGCGAAAGATATTCGAGATTGAATATCTTTCGCCCCTGACGGGGCTTCTCAATTTTATCCGCACGTTGATCCCACGGCTCGCGCCGTGGGCTATAAGTCTTCCGCCCCTGACGGGGCTTTAAAACACGGCGTTTGCTTAATTCAACCTTGCGCCCTCCGCCCTGTCTACTTTCTCCTACGCGTCGCCGGTGTAGCGGCGTCGCTCTTGGCGAAGTAGCCCTGGCGGTAGTTGAGTTTGACGTTCTGCTTGCGGAGTTCGGGGTTGACGACCTCGATCTGGAGTTTGCGGTAAGAGCCGTCGCGCCGCTTATTCGTCGGCGAGTAGGCGACGAGAAACTGCTCGCGCAGTTCGCGTTGGATTTGCGCGAAGGCGTTGCGGAGGTCTTCCTCGCTGCGCGGGAAATAGGCACGGCCGCCCGTGCGCTCCGTTATCTTGCGGAGCGAGCCTTGGTCAACGCCGCTGTAGCCGAAGCTGTCGCCGATGCCGATGGCGAAGACGAACGTGTCGGTGCGCAACGCCTCCTGCACGGCCTCGTCGAGCTTCAACATGCTGCTGGTATCTTCGCCGTCCGTGAGCAGCACGATGGCGCGCCGCGTCTTGTCGGACGACTCGACCATCACCTCGCGGCAGGTCGCATAGACGGCGTCCCAGATGGCGGTCGAACCGGCCGTGGATTGATTGTCGCCGGAGATCGGGGGCGTGCCGCCGACAGTGACGCCGCGGCCGATGTAACCGGAGGGCGGCACGAACTCGACGCGCTCGATGGCGTTGCGCACGCGCGCCGCGTTGCCGGTCAAGCCCTGTTCGAGCGTCGAATCGCCGGTGAAGGAGAGCACGGCCACCTCGTCCTTCGCGGGTCGCATCACGGCGTCCACGAAGGCGCGCGCGGCGGCCTTCTCTTCCGGCAGCGTGCGTTCCTGCGAGATGCTCGTGTCAATGACGATGGCGAGCGTGAGCGGCAGGTCAATCTGCGTCTGGAAGGTGAAAATCTGTTGCGGTATGCCGTCTTCGAGCACGCGGATGTCTTCCTGCTTGAGGTTCGTGACGAACCGCTTGTTCTTATCCACGGCCGTGAAGATGATGTTCGTCAAACTGGTGTCAACGCGCTCGATCTCGTCGTCGTCGAGCGTCGTGTTGTCATCAGTCCGCGCGGGCGTCGGGCGCGGCGTCTGCGTCGGTTGTTGTTGCGACGGCGCGCCGTCCTGCTGCTGCGCTCGCGCGCCCGCGAGCGCGCCGCCGACCACCAGGCCGACCGCGAGAATAAAACTCAACACCCGCACAAACCGAATCCGATCAGACATTACTTTCAACTTACCCTTCTGGAATAATGCGGATTTCGGATTGCGGAATGCGGATTGAAAGCAAGAACCTGTTTTCCAATCCGTAATCCGCAATCCGCATTCGTCATTTATTTCTATCCGCCCAGGCCGTGTAACCCCGGCGGGTGCGGACTCTGAGGCCGTCGCGTTCGGCGGCGAGTTTGACTTCGATGCGCCGATAGCTGCCGTCGTAGTTTTGGTTCGTTGGCCGGTAGGTGACGATGTACTGGCCGCGCAGTTCGCGCGCGACGCGCGTGAAGGCGCGTTCGAGTTCGAGGCGGTCGCCGATGAAGAAGGCTTTACCGCCCGTCGCGTCGGCCAGACGGTCGAGGCGCTTGTCGTCGTCGTCTTTGACCGTGCCCGCCTCGACGCCGGGGACGACACTCGAAAACCCGGACTTCGTGGAAATGGCGAAGATGATCGTCTCGGTGCGCTGCGCCATCTCGATGGCCTCTTCCAGACGGGCGCGGCTCGACGTGTCCGTGCCGTCCGTGATGACGACGACCACGCGCCGCCCGGTGACGCCGCGCATCTTCTCGTCGCACATGCGCCACACGGCGTCATAGAGCGCGGTCGTCGTGCCCGGCTTCTTCACGCTGTCAACGGCCGTGTCGAGCTTGTCGAGCTTGTCCGTGAAGTCCTGCAACAGGTTCACGTCTTCATCGAAGGTGGCGAAGGCCGCCTTGTCCTTGCGCACGCGCACGACCGTGTAGAGAAAATCCTTGGCCGACTCTTTCTCGAAGCGCAGCTTGGCGGCGGCCGAAGAGGAGATGTCCATCAAGACCGCCACGTAGATCGGCGTGCCCGCCGCCTCGTCGCGGAAGCTGGCGATCTGCTGCGGCTGCTTGTCCTCGTAGATGAGAAAATCGCTCGCCTTGAGTCCGGCCACCATCTGCTCTTTCTTGTCCATCACGGTGATCGGCAGTTGCACCTCGCGCGTGAAGACCTGGTCGCGTTGCAGATCGTCCTGATCGGGCGCAGGCGTCGCCCTCGGCGTCGGGCGCGGCGCGGGTTGTTGTTGTTGTCCCGAATTCTGGGCGGAGACGGAGGCGTCTAGGGCCAGCGCGCAGACGGCGAGCGCGGCGGCGAACAAAAGTGAATAGACAGCAGTTCTCATGTGTTTGAATCAAACGGACGGAATGGAAAAGGTTGACCTTTTGAGCATCCAAGCGTCGAGGGTTCGATGCCGCGCGGGTGAATGTCAGTTGCCTTTCTAGCGGCCTGGTTTACGACGCCACAGTATAACAACCCGCTTGCTCGAACGCATGCCGGGCGGGCGCGTGGCGGCGCGGTTCATTCCAGAGCCTCCAACATCCGCGAAAGTTCTTCGGGGAGCGGCGCGTGGAAGTTTAAGAATTCGCCCGTCAGCGGGTGGCGGAAGCCGAGCCGCTCGGCGTGGAGAAACTGCCGCCCCATCGCGCGGATGGCGGCGCGCACGCGCACGTCCGCGACGGTGGCGTCGCGCCCGCCGTTATAAACTTTGTCGCCGACGACCGGGTGCTTGAGATGCGCGAGATGCACCCTGATCTGGTGCGTGCGCCCGGTCTTGATCTGCACGTCGAGCAGCGTGAATCGTTCGTAAGCGCGGCGCACGGTGTAGAGCGAGAGCGCGGGGCGTCCGCCGCGCACAACCGCCATGCGCGTGCGCTGGCGCGGGTCGCGCGCGAGCGGTTCTTCGATGCGCCCGCTCTCATCTCGCACGCGCCCGTGGACAAGCGCGACGTATGACTTGAAAACTTCCCGCGCGCGAAATTGATCGGATAGATGCTCGTGCGCGCTCTCCGACTTGGCGACGACCATCAGGCCGGAAGTGTCGCGGTCGAGACGATGCACGATGCCGGGGCGTGGATATTGCGGAATGCGGATTGCGGATTGCGGATTGGCAGTCCTTGATTCTTGATTGGCTGACTCGGAGGTGCGCGCGGTGCTGTCGTCTTCAATCCGCAATCCGCAATCCGCATTCCGAAATCGAAAGGCGAGCGCGTTGGCGAGCGTGCCCGAAGCGACTCCGGCCGCCGGGTGGACGACCAGCCCGGCGGGTTTGTCAATCACGATGAGCGAATCGTCTTCGTAGACGACGCTGAGCGGGATGTCTTCGGGCGTGAAATTGGAGGCGGGCGGCGCGGGCATTTCAAGTTCGATCTCGTCACCCGCGCGCAGCTTGTATGAAGGCTTCGCGGCGCGCCCCGCAACGAGCACGTCGCCGTCTTCGATTGATTGCTTGAGGCGCGTGCGGCTGACGCCTTCGACACGCGCGGCGAGGAAGGCATCGAGGCGCGCGCCCGCCTCCGCCGCGCCCGCGCTAAGGAAGAGCGTCGCCGCCTCCGGTTCGGGATCGCCCGCCGGAACGAGAAGCTCTTCTTCGTCATCGTTGATGTGGTCGCCGGTGCTCTCGTCCATGATTCACGCGCGCGCCGCAGTGCCCGCCACTTTCGCATCTTCCGGCATCGCCCCGCCGGACGCGCGACGCCAGCGGATGATGAGGACGACGAGGCTCGTGATGCCGACGAGCAGACTGATCAACTGCGACGTGGAGAGGTGTGTGAGCGACGTGAGGCCGAGGATGTCGCCGCGCGGGTCGTCGCGAAAGAACTCGATGACGAAGCGCGTCGCGCCGTAGAGCACGCCGTAGGCGAGTATGATCTGGCCGTCGAAAGTTTTGCGGCGGTGCAGCCAGATAAGCAGGGCGAAGAAGAGGAAGGCGGCGAAAGATTCGTAAAGCTGTGTGGGGTGGAGGTGCGCGTCAATGGGCACGCCCGTCACCTGCTGGCCGAGTTCGGAGAAGCGCACGCCCCACGGCAGCGTGGTCGGCTTGCCCCAGCAGCACCCGGCGGCGAAACATCCCTGCCGCCCGATGGCCTGTCCCAGCGCAATGCCCGGCGCGAACGCGTCGGCCGTCCGCCACCAGGGCAACTCGTAACGCCTGACGAGCACGTAAGCCGTCAACACCGCGCCGAGGAAGCCGCCGTAGAACACCCCGCCAGAGCGCAGGAAATCGAGCGACAACAGGCGCAGCGGCGCGGCGCGATACTCCGGTTCGACCACGAGCAACAACACCTTCGACCCGACGATAGCGGCCAGCAATAACCACAATCCCAGGTCGAACACGCGCTCGCGCGGCAACCCGTCGCGCGCCCCCAGACGCGCGGCCACCAACAGCGCGGCGAGGAAGGCCAAGGCCAACAGCACGCCGTAAGTGTTGACGGGGAAGTTGCCGATGCGAAAAAGTTCTGGATACATCTCAAATAGAAAACAGGAGTCAGAATACGGAAATCAGAATTTATGATGCGTCGAAAGACATGATAGCTACCGTGAATTTGCTCCTGACTCCTGACTTCTGACTTCTGACTTCTGTTTTTTTCCTTCCAGTATCAGGTCGAGGATGAGCAGACCCGCGCCGGCGCAGATGGCGGCGTCGGCGACGTTGAAGGTCGGCCAGTGGTAATCGCCCGCGTGGAGGAGGATGAAGTCTACGACGTGGCCGAGGCGTATGCGATCCGTCAGGTTGCCGGCGATGCCGGCGAGCAGCAGGGCGCATGCGCCGAGGATGCGGTCGTCCGAGCGCGGCGTGCGGAAGAAGTAGGTGAGGACGGCGACGGCCGCCGCCGCCGCCAGCGCGGCCAGCGCCCAACGCCCCCACCAGCCGCCCTCCTGCAACTGCCCGAAGGCGATGCCGGGGTTCTCCGCGTAAGCGAAATCGAGAAAGCCGCCGATGAT
>DATHAZ010000085.1:0-34137 GCA_035296445.1 Pyrinomonadaceae bacterium
TCCCGAAATCGTCTGGCGCATGAACAAAGAGTCGCACGTCGGCCTGATCGTCATGTCCGGGGACGCGGCGCGCGTCGAACATTTACTGAGCGCGACAGCGCGGCGAAAACTTCCGGGGCGGCTCTAGCTCGGCGGGCGGTCGCTCGGCGGGTGGACGGCGTGGAAGTCGCGGTAGAAGCGTTCCGAGTAATCGTTCAGTAAATACTCGACGCGCGCCGCGTCCCCGGACATGACGATCAGGCCGACGTGCGACTCCTTGTTCATGCGCCAGACGATTTCGGGGTCGTCGTAGTGTGAAGTGTCTGGATACTTCTGCCGCGCGAGCGAGACGAGTAGCCCGGCGTAGTCTTCGCGGCGCGGCGGCAGTTGGTACGCGCCGTGCCGCCCGCCCGCGATCTCGATCTTCGCCCACTCGCGCCAGAGGTTGAGGCCGGTCGCCGCTTCGACGAGTTCCACGATGTTTGCGCCGCCGACGCGCGCCGCCGTTTCGAGAAAATAGAAGCGGCCGTCCTCGCGCCCCTTGATGAACTCGGTATGCGAGACGCCGTGCGGCAGGCGCATCGCGCCGAGCACACGGCGGTTGATCTCCTGCAAGGCTGCTTCGTCGGGCGTGCCGCGCACGCAGGTGCGCGTGGTGAAGATGCCGCCGCCGTGCGCCACGTCGAGGGGCGGGTGGCCGTAGCGATTGACGGCGGCGAAAAGGACTTGCCCTTCATAGACGATGGAGTCAACGTGGTAGATGTCTCCGGGCACGTAGCGTTCGAGGACGTGGAAGCACTGCCGGTCGCCGAGCGTGTCGAGCGCAGGCCAGAGTTCGTCCGGCTCTTTGATCTTTCTGATGCCGGTGGCCGAAGCCTCGAAGCGCGGCTTCAAGAGCCACGGCGCGGGCGTGCGGCGCATGTAGTCACGTAGGCGTTCGTAGTTGAGGACGTGCGTGAATTCGGGGACGCTGATTCCGGCCTCCAGCGCCCTCATGCGCATGGCGAGCTTGTCGCGGAAGTAGCGCGTCGTGGTATCGCCCATGCCGGGCACGCGCAGGTGCTCGCGCAGGGCGGCGGCCGTCTCCAGATCGAAATCGTCGAGCGGGACGATGCGGTCAATCTCTTCGGTGCGCGCCACGTAAGAGACGCTCTTGATCACGTCTTCGAGAATCCACTTGTGATCGTCGTCGGGCATGTAAAAGATTTCGTCCAGCGCATCATGCGGCCAGTCGGCGTCGCGGATGCCGTGCGACGTGAGCAGGAGGACGCGGCAGCCCTGCCGCTTGCACTCGCGCATAAACTCCTGACCCTTCTCATAACTGGCGATGCAGAGGACTGTGAGCGGACGTGTCTGGTTCGTCATTTGCGAAAAGCCGACTCCTTCAGGAATTCCAAAAATCACTGGTGATGATGCGCCGCGCCTCTTCGAGCGTGAGATCGCCGTGCGCGAATTTGTAGCCGATTGTCTCTTCGTAATCGCCGCGACCGGCGCGCGTGCGAAGCGCGGCCTGTTCGGGCGTCAGCCCCGCGTCGTCGAGCGTGCGCGCGTGGCGCGCGTCGAAGCAACGCGCGGCGAGCCAGTCGTCAACTTCTTCCGCATCGGCGAAGCCCGCCGCGACCCACGCGCGCGCGGACGCGTCGGGGCTGGCGTCGCCGTGCAGCGCGTCGCCGCCGTGGCGTCGGAGCGTCTCGCCGATCAGGCGGACGAGCGCGGCCTGCGGTTCGGGGGGCGGGGCGTCGTCGTTCGTCATAAAAGCCTTTTCAGGTTCGCGCGAATAATTGCAGTCGGCTAATCTATAGCCCGGACGCATCGCTTGCCAAGTGGGCGCGCGGGTGCGGTGCGGGGCGTCGGGGTGGGCACGCAGAGAGACGGCTCGCCGCGCGCTTCCATTTCGGCCGGGCGCGATTGCATAATGTCACCACCGGGTTTGCCAGAGTTTTCAAGTGACTATGACTTTCACCACCATCGGCGTCGGGGGCTTTACCTCGAATGCGGGCAAGACCACTTTGATGTGCGAACTGCTCAACGCGCTTCCCGGTTGGGAGGCCGTCAAGATCACGCGCGGGCATTATCGTTCGTGCGGCAAAGACCCGCACGCGTGTTGCGTGAGCCACTTGCTGTCGGAAGAACCCTCGATTCGTTCGGGGCGCGCGGAGACTTACACGGCGGGCAAAGACACCGGGAGATACTGGGACGCCGGGGCGTCGAACGTCCACTGGGTCGTGGTGACGGACAAGCAGGTGGAGCGCGGCATCAAGAGCGCCCTTGAGCGCGTGAGGTCGGGGGGCGTGCTTATCGAGGGCACGAGTTTCGTGCAGTTCGTGGACGTTGATTTGATGTTGATGGCGGCGCGCGCATCGGGCGCGGAAAAGATCAAGCCTTCGGCGCGTCGCGCGCTATCGAAAACCTCCGCCCTTTACCTCTTCGACGAGGGCGAAGACGCTCTCTCGGCGCGCGCGCGTTTCGACGCATGGCGCGCTCTCTCGCCGGACGCGGATGCCTTGCGCGCCGTCCCGGTCTACACGAGAGAGGATTTGCCGCGTCTCGTCGAACGCTTGCGAGAAGTTCAACGCGGCGTCGCCGCCTGAGTTAAATTTCAACGAGCCGACCGGAGGAGAAAAACCATGTCGAATCAGGATCGAGAGAAGAAGGACGGGGAGCGCAAGGACGGGGATCGCGCGGAGATGCACGAAGCGGTTGCGGAACGCGCGGCGGGGCAGAAGCCCGCCGAACTGCCGCGCGACAAATCGAACCATTTGATCGGCGACGACGAGACGGCCGAGCAGTTGAGAGATGACGCGAGCTAACATGTCATGCCGGGCGGCCAGGGCTACATACATCAACTGAATTGTTCGAATGGCGGCGTGCCGAAACTTCCCGTCGAGGAAGCGCAACTGACGCCGACTGGACTCTCCGGCGACCGCCAGCGATACCCGTTCATTCACGGCGGGCCGCAGCGCGCCCTCTGCCTCTACTCGCTCGAATTGATTCAGGCGTTGCAGGCCGAAGGCCACCCGATCTATCCGGGGTCTATCGGCGAGAACGTGACGGTCGCCGGTCTCGACTGGTCGGAACTCGCGCCGGGTCAGCGTCTCGCCCTCGGCGACGAAGTCGTCATCGAACTAACCTCCTACACCAAACCGTGCCGGAACATCAGAGGCTCGTTCGGCGACGGGAAGTTCAAACGCGTCTCGCAGAAAGAGCACGCGGGCGAGTCGCGCCTCTACGCGCGCGTCATCCGCACGGGCAGGCTCGCCGTCGGCCAACAGGTGCGCGTATTGGACAACGATGCGGCCGAAGAGACTCGTAGGTAATTGAACGTGAATAACAACAGCGCGCTCATCCTGATCGACATCCAGAACGACTTTTGTCCGGGCGGCTCACTCGCCGTGAAAGAGGGCGACCGGGTCGTGCCCGTGGTCAATGAACTGCAAAAGCATTTTGAGTTGATCGTCGCGACGAAGGACTGGCATCCGGCGGGACATTCGAGCTTCGTCTCAATCTGGCCGCCGCATTGTGTGCAGGAGACGGAGGGCGCGGAGTTCGTCGCCGGGTTGGACACAAGCCGCGTCGCGCGCGTCTTCCTGAAGGGCACGGATATGGAGATTGATTCCTACAGCGGCTTCTTCGACAACGAGCACCGGCGCGCCACCGGGCTTGGCGATTATTTGAAGGAGCGCGGCGTGACCGATGTCTTTATCGCCGGACTCGCCACCGACTACTGCGTGAAGTTCAGCGCGCTCGACGCGCGTATGCTCGGCTTCAACACGACGGTCGTCGCCGACGCCTGTCGCGGCGTAGAAGTACACGAAGGCGACACGGCGCGCGCCATCGAAGAGATGGCCGCCGCCGGGGTACGCATCACGGAGAGCCGCCGATTGCTCGACGCGCGACAGGCGTCTGGCAGCCGGCAATCCGCTTGAAAACTTAATTCGGCAACACGACCGACCAACAGGAGGAACTCGATGCGACGCACTTACATGCTTCTCGCCACGCTCGCCATAATCACGCTCGCCGGCGGTTGCACCCCGGAGAGAGTCAACTCGCCCGCCAACGCCAACAGCGCGAACCCAGCCAACACGGCGGGCGTCGGCAACAACAGCACGGGCAGCAGAGAAGGGATCGGGCCGAGGGACACAGGTATCGGCGGCACGAGCGAGGGCAACACCAACGGGGCCGTCAAGGGCAACTCCAACGTCGAACCGACGGGCGTCAACAGGAACGCCGGGCAGGGCGGTGGAGGCGCGAATGCCAACAGACCCTGACACGCCTTAGAAGCGGCCGACAAAACTGAACGTTAAAGAGAGAAGCCGCGAAGCTAACTCGTGCGAGTCAACTTCGCGGCTTCTCTCTTTAACGGTCGGACGCCCCTCTTAGTGCTGGACGCCTTCGATGAAGGCTTTCAGGAGGCGCGAGCGCGAGGGATGACGCAACTTGCGCAGGGCCTTCGCTTCGATCTGGCGTATGCGTTCGCGTGTGACGCTGAAGTCTTTACCCACCTCTTCGAGCGTGTGCTCCTCGCCCACGGGGCCGAGGCCGTAGCGCATCTTGATCACTTTCTCTTCGCGCGGCGAGAGAGTGGCGAGCACTTCGTCCGTGATCTCTCTGAGGTTCGCCGCGACGACCGAGTCGGCCGGGTTGACGCGCCCCTTGTCTTCGATGAAGTCGCCGAGGTGCGAATCTTCCTCTTCGCCAATCGGCGTTTCGAGCGAAATGGGTTGCTGCGCCAGTTTGAAGACGCTGCGCACCTTCGAGACGGGCATGTCAACCTTCTGCGCGATCTCCTCGCTCGTCGGCTCGCGCCCGAGTTCCTGCACGAGCGCGCGCGAGGTGCGCACGAGTTTGTTGATCGTCTCGATCATGTGGACGGGGATGCGGATGGTGCGCGCCTGATCGGCGATGGCGCGCGTGATCGCCTGCCGAATCCACCACGTCGCGTAAGTGCTGAACTTGTAGCCGCGCCGCCAGTCGAATTTCTCCACGCCGCGCATGAGTCCGATGTTGCCCTCTTGAATGAGGTCGAGGAACTGCAAGCCGCGGTTCGTGTACTTCTTCGCTATCGAGACGACGAGGCGCAAATTCGCTTCCGTCAACTCGCTCTTGGCCTCGATGGTCTCGGCGACGCTGCGCGCGATTGACTGGTGCGAGCGTTTGATCTCAAGGATGGAAACCTCGTGCTCGGCCTCGATCTCCTTGAGCCGCTTCTTGGCCGAAGAGATGTGCTTCTTGAAGTCCTTCTCCTGCTCGGGCTTGATGCGCTTGGCGTGCAGTTTCTCGGTGTACTTCTCGATCTCGCGCTCGGCCGTGCGAATGTCCTTGTGGACGGCGGCGATGGCGTCTATGAGACGTTGGCGCGTCGCGTCCTTGAGCGTGAGTTGCTTCATCTCCTGCGCGATCTCAAGGCGCGCTCCGGCCACCTTGCGGCGCAGGCGCATCAGTTTCTTGCTGCGCTTGCCGCGCGTCACCTGCTGCTCGGCGCGAAGTTTCTCCCAGTCTTTCAAGCCCTGCTGGAAGAGCACGTTGATCTTCTCGATGCCTTCGAGCGTCCAACGCTGATACTCTTCGGTCTTGTCTTCGAGGTCGGCCACGTCGGCCTGATCGGCGAACGCCACCACGTCGCGGATGCTGAGCATCCCGGCGTCAATGTCCTCGCCGATCTGCAAAAGTTCTTTGAGGGCGATGGGCGAGCGCGCGAGCGACTTGTGCGTGCGGTTCTGGCCGCGTTCGATGCGCTTGGCGATAGAGACTTCCTGCTCGCGCGTCAGGAGCGGGACGGTGCCCATCTGGCGCAGGTAGGTGCGCACGGGGTCGCTCGATTTATCGTCCACGCCGGCCGAGAGGTCGAGTTCGTCTTCGGCGTCGAGCGGGTCGTCCGTCTCGTCGGCGGCGACGGCGGCGACCTCCTCGATCAGGAGTTCGTCCGAGTCGGCTTCGGTCAGGCTCGCGCCGCCGAGTTTTTGTAAAACGTCTTCGAGTTTACTGGTGGAGATGGCGTCGTCGTGCTGCTCCTCGCCGACCCCGTCGAAAGAAAGGTATTTGTCGCCGCCACCGAAACCTACCGGGCGAAGGCCGTCGTCCGCTCTGTCCTTCTCAATCATACTTACCATTAACCTCTGCGCTTACCGCTCTTTAGCGCACGATGGGTGAAAATGCCGCCTCTACGATAAACTATTTAATAAAGCCGCGTTGTTCGCTAGCATAAACTCCTTCGGCGTGCGAGGCAACCCCTTTGAGCCGCACTGCTGGTACGAATTAGATGAGTTGAAAGATTAAAAAGTTTTATCGCGCGGGAAATTAACTGCCTTGTGTGAGGGAAGTAAGGCGTAAATCCAACAAAACACTGGCGAAACGAGTCCGAAAGGGTCACGGGGGAACGACCTCTGCAAAGAAACGACTATTAAGTTTCACCGCAGCACAGGCGACCGAAAAAAGTGCCGGGGATACGGGCGCGCGCCGCGCGAGAAGCGGCGGGGCGGCATGGGTCGGCGCGCGGGCGCGAGGACTCAGGAAAACTGGATGCGCTGCCAGACGGCCGTCTCATCCGGGAAGGAAATGCCTTCTTCTCCGCGCAGCGAACCGGCCGAGACGACGATGGTTTCAACGTCGTGGTAGACGCCGTCGCAAGGCGGGCAGTCGCCGAGATGCTGGCGCACCCCGTCTCGTTGCGGTTCGTCGAGCGCGCCGGCGTGATATTCGCTGAGCAGTTCTAAACTTTCTTCACATTCCATTTGAGGGTCTCTCCCGGAGGGGGCTTAAAATTTCTGGCGCACTTAAGATGCTAATTTAGCGCGGCCTGTCGCCTGATGAGGTCTCTTAATTTTAAACGCGCCTTGTGCAGTTGCGATTTACTCGTGCCCGTCGAGCAGCCGAGCATGCGCCCGATCTCCTCGTGTTCGTAGCCCTCCACGTCGTGCAGGATGAACACGCTGCGATAGCCGGGCGGCAATTCCGAGATGGCTTTCTCCAGCGCGATGCGGTCAACGATGGGCATCTTGTCCTGATTCTCCGTGCCGCGCACGATCTGGATGGGCGTCTCGCCCTCCATCGTCAACAACTCGGAGCGCGTGCTGCTCTTGCGAAAGTACATCAGGACGTGATTGACCGTCATGCGGTGCAGCCAGGTGGTGAAGGCCGAGTCGCCGCGGAAACTACCGATCTTGTTATAGAGATGGATGAAGACTTCCTGCGTGAGGTCTTCGGCGGTCGAGGGGTTCGTGGTCATGCGCAGGCAGAGGGCATAGACGCGCCGGAAGTGGCGGTGATACAACTGCTCGAATGCATCACGGTCGCCCGCCGCGCTACGCTGCGCGAGTTCAATATCCGTTTCTTTCGGCTTCGTTCCATCCGCCGCTTGATTGGTCTCTGCTGCGCTCATGTTTTGCCCCTTCATGGTTCGCTGAATCTTCGGGCGTGCGCGCCCGAATGTCAACCGCGAACCGCACAGGTTAGTTTGAATGTGTGGTGAAAGTTTTGCGGCGGGCGGGGGAAGAGTATAATAGTGTGCAAGTTAAGCAGGGCGCGTCTCCCGTCGCGAACGCTATCTCTTAAAAGTAGAAATGAAAACGCCCATGTCCCCACGCCTCGTCCGTCCCCTCGTCGCCGCCGTGTGTCTCGTCGTCGCATCACTGCTGTGGTGCGGGGGCGCAGAGGCGCGCGGCTGGACGAGCGTCAGGTCGGAGAACTTCGTCGTCGTCAGCAACGCCGGCGAGGCCGAGGCGCGGACGGCGGCAGCGCGTCTGGAGGAACTCCGCGCGATCTTTTCGCGTGTGCAGGCGCAGGACGCGTTCGACGTGTCCATCCCCGTCAACGTCATCCTCTTTCAGAACAGCGGCGACTACGAGTTCTTCAAGCCCGTCTATGGCGGCGACCTGCGCCGCGACGTGGCCGGCTATTTTCAGTTCAGCCCGGACGTGAACTACATCACGCTCTCGCTCGATGCCGGGAGCGGGCGCGACCCGCTCTCCGTGCTCTGCCACGAATACGTCCACGCGCTGGTGAGGAACAACTACGCGGGCGCGCCCATCTGGTTCAACGAAGGGCTGGCGCAGTATTACTCGGAATTCGAGTTGTCCGGCGACAGGCGGCGCGTCCGTCTGGGGCGCGAACTTACGCACCGCCTCGACTCTCTGGCGCGCGCCGGGTTGCTGCCGCTCAGGACGCTTCTGTCGGCCGACGCTTCCTCCGCGCACTATCAGCAGCCCGACAAGCACGGCCTTTTCTACGCGCAGTCGTGGGCCTTCGTGCATTACCTTTTGAGCGACCGGGGCGGCGCGCGGCAGGCGCAACTCGCGCATTATCTCGAACTCGCGGGCGCGGGCAAATCGGTCGAAGAGAGTTTCCGGGAGGCGTTTAAAGTTGACTTCGGGCAGATGGAGCGCGCGCTCGCCGCCTATGTCCGCGCCGCGCGCTACATCGAACGCAGCGAAACTTTCGACGCGCCCGTGCCCGCGGGCGCGAAACTGGAGAGCCGCGCGCTCACGGATGCCGAAGCGCAAGCCGTGCTCGGCGATTTGCTCCTGCACACGAACCGCCCGGACGACGCCGAGGAATATCTCACACGCGCGTTGAAAATGGACGCGAACCTCGCCCCGGCGCACAGTTCGCTCGGCCTCATGCGTCTGCAACAGAATCGCCTCGGCGAAGCGAGAGAGCATCTTGAGCGCGCCGTCGCCTCCGCGCCCGAAAATTATCTCGCGCATTTTTATTACGCCGATTTGCTCAGCCGTGAGGGTTTGGAGACGGAGAAGACCGTGGCGGGCTACGCTGCGACGACGCGCCTCATCCGCGCCGAACTCAAGAAAGTGATCGCGCTCGCGCCGAACTTCCTCGAAGCCTACGTCCTTCTCGGTCGCATAGACCTCGAACGCAGCCCGCGCGTGGACGAGACCTTCGCGCTGCTCGGCCACGCCGCAAAGCTCGCGCCGCGCCGGCAGGAGTTCAAGTTGCTGCTGGCCGGGCTTCACGCGCGGCGCGCCGAGTTCGACCGCGCGCGGCGGATGCTCGAACCGCTCGCGCGCGACCGCCGTTCGGCGCAGACCCGCGTCGAGGCGCAGACGCTGCTCGAAAAAGTGACGGCGAGCGAAGAACAGGCAGCCGCGCGGCGCAGGGCGCAAAGCCTCACGCCCGGCGACGCGACGGACACGCTCGCGGCGATTGGCGGGGGCGCGGCGACGGCGGGCGCGCCAGGTGGTTCAAAGAGCAGCGCAGGAGGAGAAGCGTCCGGCGGCGCGGGCGGCGCGACGCCGGAGGGCGAAGCGGCAGCGGCTGTGTCGCCCTCCGCAGAGGACGAGACGCAGCCCTGCGACATGCCGCAGCCCGGCCCGCAGTTCAAGCCCCTGCGCTTCGACGGGCAGCAGGCGTGCGGTCAACTCGTGAGCGTGGAATGCGAGGACGCGGCGGGCGTGACGCTTCTCGTCGAGACGCCGCGCGGCACTTTGAAATTACGCAGCCCCGCGCTCAACCGCATACGCTTCGTCAGCTATACGGCGGACGTTCGCGGCCGAGTGGAGTGCGGCCTGCGCACGCGCTCGAACCCCGTCCTCGTCACCTATCGTCCGCCGAAGGACGCGCGGCTCGCCGACGGCGAAGTGATCGCCGTCGAGTTCGTTCCGCCCGATTGGGTTCACTGAGAAATCAACCGCTAACCCTCTTCAACTTCGCAACGCACGCGTGGCCGCAACTCCGCGATCTCTTCCGCGCTGCACCCGCCCGCGCCGTGCAGGGCATTGGCCGCCCCGGCCGCGACGGCGAGCGCGCCCGCCTCTTCCGCCGTTTGACCGCGACGGAGCGCGGCGGCCAGTCCGGCCAGCGCGGCGTCGCCGCTGCCCACGCTGTTGACCGCGCGCACCTGCGGCGCGCTGAACCTGTAGCGCCCGCCCGCGAAATCCAGCAATGCGCCCTGCTCGCCCAGCGTGATCATAGCGTTCTCCGCGCCCCGTTCGCGCAAGTGTCGCGCGGCGCGAGCGGCGGCGGGGAAGTCCGCGACGGGCGCGCCCGAGAGTTCGGCCGCCTCCGCCCCGTTGATCTTGACGAGGAAGGGGCGCGCGCCGAGCGCGTGGCCGAGCGGCGCGCCCGCGCAATCGAGCAGGACGCGCCCGCCCGCCGCGTGCGCCGCCGTCGTCATGCGTGCATAAGTGTCCGGGGGCAAGCCGGGAGGCAGGCTGCCATTGATGATGACCAGCCCGGCGCGGGGAAGTTCGCGCGTGTAAGTCGCTTCAAAGTCGCGCCACTCGGCTTCGCCGACGTTCGCGCCGGGGGCGTTGATGACGGTCTGCTGGCCGCGCGCCCGGTCGTTGATGATGAGGCAAGTGCGGCTCTCTTCCCGCACGCGCGTCAGGAGCGACGCAATGTTCTCCGCGCGCAAACCCGCCGTGATGAGTTCGCCCGCGCGCCCGCCCGCGAAGCCCGACAGCAGCGATTCTTCGCCCAGGGTCTTGAGCACGCGCGCGACGTTGACGCCCTTGCCTCCCGCCACGGCCAGCGTGCCGCGCGAGCGTTGCACTTCGCCCGCGCGCAACTCTTCCACTTCGACGATGTGGTCAACGGCGAGGTTGAGATTGACGATCAGGATCATAAGCGTTCGCGTGCGCGCACCTTTAATTCGCAACTTCAATTCGAAGTGCGGCTCACACATTCAACTCGACGATGCGCGCCCGGCAACTCTTCCCGCGCACAGTGAGGCGCGCGACCGAGACCGGCAGCTTGAAGCGTCGCGGCCCCGCGCTGCCCGGGTTAAGGTAGAGCACGCCGTCGCGTCTTGCGACGGACGGGCGGTGCGAGTGGCCGCTGACAACCAGGTCGAAGCCGCAGGCCGAGGGGTCGAGCGCCAGTTCCTGCAAGGCGTGCAAGAGGTAGAGCCGGACTTCGCCGATCTCAATCGTTTCCGTCTCGGCTATCGCACGCGCCCACGCCCCGCCGTCGTTGTTGCCGCGCACGGCGACGACCGTGGGCGCGACCCGGCCGAGCGCGTCGAGCACTTCGGGCTTGCCGATGTCGCCCGCGTGGATGATTAACTCCGCGCCTCGCAGCGCGTCGAGGGCTTCGGCGCGCATCAAACCGTGCGTGTCGGAGATGACGCCGACGACGTATTTATCTTTCGGAGGCAAAGTGAGCGGCATCAAAACTCCTTGAAAGCCGCGACGCGCTCGCGGGCGACGCGGACGGCGACGCATGGCGGGCTGCTCCCGCCAATCGTCACGTTTATCTGTGTTCGGCGTCACGCTTCCGACAACTCTTGCGTGTACGTTGAGGTATAAACTTTCGGCGCGCGAAGTCAATCAATTTACCGGAACTACAACCGGGCGAACGGTGTTACGGCGATGAGCGTGAACTACATTGATCTGTTGCTGATCCTGATCGTGCTGTTGAGCGCGTATTACGGCTGGTATCGAGGCTTCATCCTCGGCCTGCTCGATCTGCTGCGCTGGATCGGCAGCCTGCTGCTGGGCCTGCGCTTTTACCAGCCGCTCGCGCGCCTGCTCGCGCCGCACTTCGACTGGGCGGAGGCGTGGGACAGACCCGTCGCCTTCCTGCTCGTGGCGATCTTTGCCGGGCTATTGATTCAACTGCTCGGCTCCGCGCTCCTGCGCCGTCTGCCGAAGGACACGCACCAACGGCGTCTGAATCGCGTCGCGGGCATCGCGCCCGGCATCGCCAGCGGACTCATCACCGCTTCGATCACCGCCGCGCTGCTGCTGGCCGCGCCGCTCCCCGACGGCATGCAGGCGCGCGCACGCGACAGTCAGCTTGCGAACCGCCTCGCCGCCTCGACCGAGCGTCTGGAGAGCGCGCTCGCGCCCGTCTTCAACGACGCCATCGCGCAGACGCTCAACCGCCTGACCGTCAAGCCGGAGTCGAACGAGAGCGTCGAACTGCCTTTCAAGGTGGCCGAGACGAAACCACGGCCGGAGTTGGAGGCCGAGATGCTGGAACTCGTCAACCGCGAGCGCGCCGTCGAAGGACTCGCGCCCCTCGCCGCCGACGACGAACTGAGGGAAGTGGCGCGGCGTCATTCGTCGGATATGTTCGCGCGCGGCTACTTCTCGCACGTCACGCCCGAAGGCCGCGACCCTTTCGCGCGCATACGCGAGGGCGGCGTCACGTTCCGCACGGCGGGCGAGAACCTCGCGCTCGCGCCCACGCTCTCCATCGCGCACACGGGCTTGATGAACTCGCCCGGCCACCGCGCCAACATCCTGCGCCCACAGTTCGGCCGGGTCGGCATCGGCGTCATGGACGGCGGGCGGCGCGGCCTGATGGTGACGCAGAACTTTAAGAATTGATTCATTGATCCATTGATTCATTGATCCATTTCTTCATTGAATCAATGAACCGATGAATCAATGAACCAAATCCCCTACACTCGTTGCGATTCCGGGATCAGCGACTTGTGAATGTGAATGGCGGCCATCGCGCCTTCGGCGGCGGCGACGATGGCGAGTTGCGATTTCGGCGTCAGGTCGCCCGCCGCATAGACGCCGGGGACGCTCGTCTGCTGATCTTCGTCCACCCACACCAGACCGCAGTCTTCGTCAATCCGGCAGCCGAGCATCTCGTGCAAATTCGAAACGGACTCCGTGCCGAGGTTGAAGAAGAGCGCGTCGCACGCGAGCGCGTCGCCGTCCTCGAAGCGCACGAGTTCGAGTTGGTTCGTTTCGGCGTCGCCTTCGAGCCGGGCGATAACCTGATTGGTGACGGGGATGTTGAATTCGGCCAGCTTGGCGAGGTGTTCGGCGGACAGGCTATTCGTGTCGCCGTTGGTGATGAGCGTGAGTTTGTCCGTCCACGCCAGCATGCCGAGCGTGAACCCGGCCGCGCTCTTGCCTTGGCCGAGCACGGCGACGCGCTTGTTCGTCACCTCGAAGCCGTCGCAGTCGGGGCAGTGGTGGACGGAGACGCCGTAAAACTGGCGGAAGCCGGGGCAGTCGGGCGTGAAATCACGCAAGCCCGTGGCGAGCAGCAGGCGGCGCGCGTCGAACGACTGCCCCACGATCTTATCGTCGCCGGTCGAGACGCGAAAATGTTCTTCGCCGACGCGCTCGACGCGCGTCACGCGGCCTTCGATGATCAGGCCGCCGTGGTTTGTCACCTCGTCGCGCCCGCGCGCGAGCAGTTCGGTCGGCAGGATGCCGTGGTGGCCGAGAAAGCCGTGGACGCCGTGCGAATAGATGTTGCGCGGGCTGTTGTGATGAAAGGTGAGCACGCGCCTGCGGTAGCGCGCGAGAAAGAGTGCGGCCGAGAGACCCGCCGGTCCCGCCCCGACCACGATGCAGTCGTAGATTTGTTCTGCCATGTAGTTTGAAAAGGCGCGTCCGTTGAACACGCGCCCCGTGTGCGCCCCCCTGTTCGCTCTGGTTCGGAAATTTTCGCCCGGTTCATCGCAGTCAAACACGGCGGCCGAGGCGAAGTCAACGCGGGCGGTCAGGCTTGCCGCGCCGGGGATGCTAAACTTGAAGACACGTTGAGAGAATCCGGTTTGGGAAAGAAGTTTAGAAACGATGAGCAAACGTGGCGCGGCATGGCTCGTGTTATCGCTCGGCGCGCTGGCCGGCGCGCTTTACGGATTCGCGCCGGAGAGGCCGGGCATGCGCGAAGGCGACCCGCACATTTCTGAAATCCAACCCGCCGCCGCGCCGCGCCGCCCGCTCGTGATGGCGCATCGCGGCGGCGCGGGGCTGTGGCCTGAAAACACTGCGCGCGCCTTCGCCGGGGCTGTCTCGCTCGGCGCGGACGTGTTGGAGATGGACTTGCACGGCACGAGTGACGGCGCGCTCGTCGTCATCCACGACGCCACGGTAGACCGCACGACGAACGGCGCGGGGCGCGTCAACGCGCTGACGCTCGCCGAACTGAAGCGGCTCGATGCCGGTTATCGCTGGACGAACGACGGCGGGCGCACATTCCCGTTCAGGGGCAAAGGCATCACCGTCCCGACCCTCAGAGAAGTCCTCGACGAGTTTCCTCAAACGCGTCTCAACATAGACATCAAACAGGCGCAGCCCTCGCTCGTCAAATCTTTTTGCGGGACGCTGCGCGCGGGTCGGGCAACGGGCAGGGCGACTGTCGCCTCGTTCAGTTCCGAGACGCTCGCGGAGTTCCGCCGCGAGTGTCCCGAAGTCGGCACGTCGGCCAGCATGGACGAGGTGTTCGCGCTGGCGTCGGACGTGGGTGCGGGGCGCGGGCTGGCGGCCGGCAAAGCGCGCTTCCGCGCCCTGCAAGTGCCGGAGACGATGGGCGGGCGTGGTTGGCTGACGGCGGAACTCGTCGCGGAGGCGCACCGGGGCGGTCTGGAGGTACACGTCTGGACGGTCAACGACGAGGAGGGCATGCGCCGCATGATCGCGCTCGGCGTGGACGGCATCATGACCGACTACCCGGACAAACTGATCTCGTTGTTGAAGCAGGCGGCGGCGCGTTGAAATCGGAATACCGGGGCGACTGCGGAAGGAGTGAAACTGTTGGAGAAGAGAGCGCTGGGACAGACGGACATGCGCGTGAGCGTGCTGGGCTTCGGCGGTTCGGAGATCGGGTACGGGCAGGCCGCCGTCGAGACGGTCGAGCGTCTGCTCGGCGGCGCGCTCGACGCCGGACTCAACGTGATCGACACGGCCGAGTGTTACGTCACGAGCGAAGAGTTGATCGGCCGCGCCGTCTCGCACCGCCGCGCCGATTATTACCTGTTCACGAAATGCGGCCACGCCGCCGGGATCGATCTCCCCGACTGGGATGCGCGCCTGCTGGAGCGGAGCGTCGAGCGCAGCCTCCGACGCCTGCAAACGGATCACCTCGACCTGTTGCAGTTGCACAGTTGCTCGGAGGAAGTGTTGCGGCAAGGCGACGCCATCGAAGTTCTCAGGCGTGCGCGCGAATCGGGTAAGACGCGCTACATCGGTTACAGCGGCGACGGCCGCGCCGCGCTCTACGCGGTCGAGTGCGGCGCGTTCGATACGTTGCAAACCTCCGTCAACATCGCCGATCAGGAGTCGCTCGAACTCACCCTGCCGCACGCGCGCGAGCGCGGCCTCGGAGTTATCGCCAAACGCCCGATTGCCAACGCCGTCTGGAAGAACGACGCGCGGCCGGGCGACACTTACGTGCAACCCTACTGGGACAGACTGCAACAACTCGACTACGAATTTTTGCGCGGCCGTATGGCCGAAGCGGTCGCAACCGCGCTGCGTTTCACGCTGAGCGTGCCCGGCGTGGCGACGGCAATCGTCGGGACGGAGAAGCCGGAGCGTTGGCGGCAGAACGCGGCGATGCTGCGCGCGGGCGCGCTCGACGCCGCACGGTTCGAGGCGATTCGCGCACGCTGGACGGAGCGCGCGGGCGCGGATTGGGCGGGTGAGGTTTGAAGCGCACGGCGGGTTGTGCAGTCGGCCGCATTTCGGTGTAGTCTGTCGTTTAGATCGTCGGAAATCATCCTGCCGGAGATGTTGATGCAAGAGCCAGCCGTGAACGGAAGCGGGGGGGCGCGAGCCGAAGAGCGCGCGCCTCGTTGGGGAAAGGTCATAGATCAGACGCGCTGCATCGGTTGCCACGCCTGTACGACCGCCTGCAAGTCGGAGAACCTCGTGCCGCTCTCCGTGACGCGCACCTACGTCAAGCACGTGGACGTGGGCGAATACCCGCAGACGCGACGCGCGCATCAGGTGACGCGCTGCAACCAGTGTGCGCACGCGCCCTGTGTGACGGCCTGCCCGACGACGGCGATGTTCAAACGTCCGGACGGCATAGTGGATTTCGACAAATCTATCTGCATCGGCTGCAAGGCGTGCATGGCCGCCTGTCCCTACGACGCCATCTTCATCAACCCCGAAGACCACTCGGCCGAGAAGTGCAACTTCTGCGCGCACCGCATAGACATGGGGCTTGAACCCGCGTGCGTCGTCGTCTGCCCGGTCGAGGCCATCCTCGTCGGCGACATGCACGACCCGGATTCCAAAGTCGCGCGCATCGTCAACCGCGATCCCGTCAACGTGCGGCGGCCGGAGAAGGAGACGCAGCCGAAACTCTTCTACAAGGGCGCGCATCAGGCGACGCTCGACCCACTCGCCGCGCGCCGCCCCGAAGGCAAACTCTACATGTGGAGCGAGCAGCGCACGGGGACTGACTTGGTTCCTTCCGGCCATCCCGACCACAACAACACTTCGGCCGCCGCGCTCCTGTCCTACGACATCGCGCACGCCATCCCCTGGGACTGGCGCGTCAGCCTCTACACCTGGACGAAGGGCATCGCGGCGGGCGCGTACCTCGTCGCCGCGCTGTTCGTGTTGCTGGGTTTCATTCGCTCCGACACACAGTCCGATGTGCTCAATTTCATCAACCTGCCGGCCTCGCCGCTCTGGCTGTGGGTCGCGCCCGTCGTGTCCGGCGCGTTCCTCGCCGTGACGGGCGCGCTGCTCATCTGGGACTTGGAACACCCGGAACGCTTCTATCTCATCTTCACGCGCCCGCAGTGGCGCAGTTGGCTCGTGCGCGGCGCGTTCATCATCGCAGGCTACTCGCTAGTCCTTGCGCTCCACTTCGCGGCGAGCTTGTTCGGAGGCACGACGCTCCAGCCCCTCTTGATGATCGCGGGGCTGCCGCTCGCCGCCTTGACGGCCATCTACACGGCCTACCTCTTCGCGCAGGCCAAGGCGCGCGACATGTGGCAGAACCCGCTGCTGCCGCCGCACCTGTTCGTCCAATCGCTCCTTGCGGGCGCGGCCGCGCTCCTGCCGTTCGCCGCGTGGCTTGATCCGATAGCGGTTGCGCCGCTCCTGTGGTCGCTCGGCGCGCTCAGTCTCATACATGTGTTGTTCATCTGGGGCGAGGTCTCAATCGTCCACCCGACGGCGCACGCGCACCTCGCCGTCCGCGAGATGACTCGCGGACGCTACCGCGCCTACTTCCGCGCCGGGATAGCGTTGACGCTCCTCGGGGTCTTCGCGCCGTGGCTCGGCCTCGCCGCCGTGCCGCTCGCGCTCGCCGGGCTGCTCCTGTTCGAGCACGCCTACGTGCAGGCCGGCCAGTCAGTCCCGCTGGCCTGATAAGGTTTGGAAAGTGAACCGGAGACTCTTAAACGACGACGCCTCGCACGGCAGGACTCGAACCTGCGACCCGGTGGTTAAAAGCCACTTGCTTTACTGACTGAGCTATTGACCCTATTTAGAAACTCGAATGGAAAGATCATGGCGACGGCGAGTCGTCATTGTCACATTGGTAGATCGCAAACGAAGTTGAACTTATGAACCTGAAGAAATTAAATCAACGTGTGAGCGCGGCGCGCAGGGAGACGGAGGCGCGCGGGGAGACGTTTTATCCGGGGCCGAGCCGGATTCATCTGGCGGCGTTTCCGCCGAAGGAGCGTTGGGACGACTGGGTGGAACTCGATTCGCGCGCGTGGCCGGAACGGAAAGAGCGTCGCTACATGCTCGTGCCGACGACGTGCTTCAACTGCGAGTCGGCGTGCGGCCTGCTGGCCTACGTTGATCGGGAGAGCTTGCAGGTGCAGAAGTTCGAGGGCAATCCCGAGCACCCCGGCTCGCGCGGGCGCAACTGTGCCAAAGGCCCCGCGACGCTGAACCAGATCACAGACCCCGACCGCATCCTGTATCCCTTGAAGCGTGCGGGCAAGCGCGGCGAGGGCAAGTGGGAGCGCGTCAGTTGGGACGAGGCTCTGGACGCCATCGCGGCGCGCATACGACGCGCCATCGTGGAGGAGCGGCACAACGAGGTGATGTATCACGTGGGGCGGCCGGGCGAGGACGGTTTTACCGAGCGCATTCTGGCGGCATGGGGCGTGGACGGGCACAACTCGCACACGAACGTCTGCTCGTCTTCGAGCCGCGCAGGGTATCAATACTGGATGGGATTGGATCGGCCGAGTCCGGATCATGCGAACGCGAAGGTTATTTTTCTCATCAGTTCGCACCTCGAAGCGGGGCACTATTTCAACCCGCACGCGCAGCGCGTGATCGAGGCGAAGGCCGACGGCGCGAAACTCATCGTCTTCGACACGCGACTCTCCAATACGGCGACGCACGCAGACTATTTCGTCTCGCCCTATCCCGGCTCCGAGCCTGCCATCGTGCTCTCGATTGCAAATTATTTGATCGAGCATGAACTCTACAACGCGGATTACGTGCGGCGCTGGTGGAACTGGGAAGAGTTCATGGCGGGCGAGTACCCTGAGCGTGTGACGAACTTCGAGAATTTTCAGAAGCTGTTGAAAGAACTTTACGCGGAATACACTTTCGAGTTTGCGGCGCGCGAGTCGGGCGTTGACGCGAAAGTGATCGAAGAGATCGCGCGCGTGGTCGCGACGGCAGGCACGCGTTTTTCGAGTCACAACTGGCGTTCCGCGTCCGCGGGCAACAGCGGCGGCTGGCAGGTGACGCGCACGCTCTTCATGTTGAACGCGCTTCTCGGCGCGGTGGCGACGGAGGGCGGCGTCTTCCCGAACGCGTGGAACAAGTTCGTGCCGAAACCGATCTACTCGCCGCCTCACCCGCCGCGCTGGAACGAACTCACGTGGCCGCGCGAGTACCCGCTGGCGATGAACGAGCTATCGTTCCTGCTGCCGCACTTTTTGAAAGAAGGGCGCGGCAAGGTGGATGTCTATTTCACGCGCGTCTATAACCCCGTGTGGACGAACCCCGACGGGTTCAGTTGGGTCGAGGTGTTGAATGACGAGAGCCTCATCAACTGCTACGTTGCCTTGACGCCGACGTGGAACGAGACGGCCTACTTCGCCGACTACATCCTGCCGATGGGGCACGGCTCGGAGCGGCACGACGTACATTCCTACGAGACGCACGACGCGCAGTGGATCGGTTTCCGCCAGCCGGTGCTTCGCGTCGCGCGCGAGCGGCTCGGAGAAGAGATCACGGACACGCGCGAGATCAATCCCGGCGAGGTGTGGGAAGAAAACGAGTTCTGGCTGGAACTCTCCTGGCGCATTGACCCGGACGGAAGTCTCGGCATCCGACAGTACGTTGAATCCAAGAGTAAGCCGGGCGAGCGTCTGACGGTGGACGAGTATTACGGTTACATGTTCGAGAACAGCGTGCCGGGATTGCCGGAGCGGGCGGCGGCCGAAGGGTTGTCGCCGTTCGAGTTCATGCGCCGCTACGGTTCGTTCGAGGTGAAGAAGAAGGTCGGGGCGATCTATCAGGAGAGCGTGCCGGAGGAGGAGTTGGAGGACGCGCGCACCGATCACTTCGGGCGCGTGTTTACGAAGACGCCGAAGCCGCCGACATTGAACATCGTCCCCGTGCCGAGTCCGGACGGCGACGCCGAGGGGCGCAGGCTCGTCGGCGTCAAAGTTGACGGCGAGACGCTGCGCGGCTTCCCGACGCCGAGCGGGCGGCTCGAATTTTATTCGCGCACGCTCGCCGACTGGGGCTGGCCCGAATACATCATCCCCACCTACATACGCAGCCACATACACCCCGACAATTTGCAGGACGACGAGACCGTGTTGATCTCGACTTTCCGCCTGCCCGTGCAGATTCACACGCGCTCGGCCAACGCGAAGTGGCTCGACGAGATCGCGCACACGAACTCTTTGTGGATACACACGTCGCACGCCGCACGGCTCAATGTCCGCACGGGCGACCTCGTGCGCGTCGAGACGGAGATCGGATATTTCGTCGTGCGCGCGTGGGTGACGGAGGGCATCAAGCCGGGGATCGTCGCTTGCAGCCATCACATGGGGCGTTGGAAGTTGAAAGAGGGGGGGCAGCGGCAGTTGATGGCGACCGTCTCGCTCGCGCACGAGGGCGACCGCTGGGGCATGAAACGCGAGAGCGGCGTCGCGCCCTACGAGTCGGCCGACGCGGACACCCTGCGCATCTGGTGGACGGACGTGGGCGTGCATCAGAACTTAACTTTCCCCGTCCACCCCGACCCCATCTCGGGGATGCACTGCTGGCATCAGGCCGTGCGCGTCACGCGTGCCGACGCCGGGGACGCCTACGGCGACATCTCGGTTGACACAGAGAAGGCGCACGAGGTTTATCTCAAGTGGATCGCGCAGACGCGCGGGGCGGACGAGTTTTCGCCCGACCGGACGCGCCGCCCTTACTGGTTGCTGCGCCCGCTCAAACCGTCGAGAGAGGTCTATCGTTTGCCGGACAGGCCGGAACTCGTGGGCGTCGAGTGATGGAACTGTTTCGCGCGCTCGCCGTCTTTGCAGAGCCGCCCGCGCCGGAGAGAGCGAAGGTTGCCGCCGCGCTCGGACTCGGCGCGCTGCCCGAGGCAAGCGAGTACACGGGGCTTTTCGTCTTCCAACTCTATCCTTATGCCTCCGTCTATCTCGGCGCGGAGGGGATGCTCGGCGGCGAGGCGCGCGACCGCGTGGCGGGCTTCTGGCGCGCGCTCTCGCTGAAGACGCCGCCCGCCGAACCCGATCACCTCTCCGTCATGCTCGCCCTCTACGCACACCTCGCGGAACTCGAAACGAACGAAACGGATGACGTGCGGCGCGAGAGCTGGCGACGCGCGCGCGTGGCCTATCTCTGGGAACACCTGCTCAGTTGGCTGCCCGCCTACCTCTCAAAGTTGACGGAGATCGCGACGCCGTTTTACCGGCATTGGGGGGAGACGCTTCGAGACGCGCTTCGGGAGGAAGCGCATGCCGCAGGCGCGCCCGTGCAACTCTCCCTGCACCTGCGCGAAGCCGCCGGACTCGTTGACCCGCGCGCGGGCGAGACGGCGGAGTTTTTGCGGACGCTCCTGAGTCCCGCGCGCAGCGGGATGATTCTCGTGCGGTCTGATTTGAGCCGCGCCGCGCGCACGCTCTCGCTCGGCCTGCGCGCGGGTGAGCGCAGGTACGTGCTCGAATCCCTCTTCGCGCAGGACGCGCGCGGCGTGCTCGGCTGGCTGGCGAGCGAAGCGCGCGGTTGGCGCGAACGCCACGGAAGCGAACCCGCCGCGCTCGCCGGAGTCGCGCGCGCGTGGGAAGCGAAGGCCGCCGCCGCCGCGCAACTGCTGGAAGAACTCAAGGCCGCAGCCGACGCGGAAGCCGAAATAATTTCCGGCTGACGCGCGAGTTCCGCGCGCTCAGGATTCAAGGCATTCACCACCGCAGACACATAAGGACATGGAGGAAAGCAACAGCAAATTTCAAATTTGAGATCATGCAGGCTTAACTCTTTAGTGCCCCCTCTGCGCTCCCTGTGTCTCCATGGTGGATGCTTCTCGTTGACGTTCATCGGCAATTGCCATCCCACGCCTTTTCGACCCCCGAAAAATATTTGTAACTTTTCCCGCCCCCGCCTGTTTTATTGGGCGTACAGTGTTTATATGGCGAGCGAAGAAGACGAGTTTGCGGTCATGTTCCACGAGTTCTACCCAAGCCTGTGCCGTTTTCTTGAGTGCCTGCTGGGGGGGCGCGGCGCATCCGGCGTCGCGCAGGAGATCGCGCAGGACAGCTTTTTGCAGTTGCACAATAAAGGTCTGCGCAGCTTCCCGGAAGGCGAGGCGCGCTTCTGGCTCTACCGCGTGGCGCGCAACTTCGCCCTCAACGAGTTGAACAAAAGGAGCACGCGCCAGAGACTCTTCAACCGCGTGATTGATGTGTTCCGTGTCCACGTGCCGACGCCCGAAGAGGAGTTCGAGACCGCCGAGCGGAAAGGTCTGGTGTCGGACATGCTGAGGACGCTCCCTGAACAACAGCGCGCCGCCCTGCTCCTGCGCGAGCAGGAAGAGTTGAGCTACAAGGACATCGCGGGCGTGCTCGGCGTCTCCGAGAGCAAAGTGAAAGTTGATGTCTTCCGCGCGCGCACGGCTTTGCGCGAGCGTTGGGGCAGACGGCAGCACGCGCCGGCACACGAGAAGGCCGCCGGGTGAAGCGCCGGGCGTCGGAGTCTCAAGCGATAACGACTATGAAATGCGACCGCACACAAAAAGTCTCGCTCTTGATTGACGGCGAACTGCCGCCGGGCGAAGCGCACGAATTGGAGAGACATCTCAACCTCTGCGGCGATTGCCGTGCGGCGCGAGAAGATTTTCTCCTGCTGCGGCGACAGATCGCCGACTACCCGCTCTCGCTCGACGCCTTCGCACGCCAGCGCGCGCTCAAACGCATCCTTGCGGCCGGCGGCAACGGAACTAAGCTCGAAAATGAGACGCCGCCCCACCGCCGCGAAAGTTTTGCGGGCGCGTTCGGCATGCCGCGGCTCGGCGTCGCGGGGTTGGCCGCGCTGTTGTTGCTTCTGGTCGGCGTCGCCGTGGGCGTCGTTTCCCTGATGAGTTCGCGCCGCGCGCATGTGGAAGTCGTGTCGAACGAGCCGACGCCCGCGCCCGCCGACAACGGCAACAACGGTTCGTCTACCGTTGCGACTTCGATCACGCCGACGCCCGCGCCGCATGACTTGACGGCAAGCGCGAGTAAACCGGACGGCGGCGGGCGGGTCGCCGGAAATAATCAAAAGCGAGCGGGCGGGGAATCCCCGGATGGCGCGGGCAGAAATGCGGAGGGCGTCGCGCACGCGGGTATAGCGGGCATGAACGTGCGGCGCGTCGGGCGAGCGCGCGGCGCAGTTCTGAAGTCATCTCCGACGCCTGCGAATTCCGATTCGTCGCGGGTCGAGTCGCGTGGCGCGGAGCGGGCGCGAAATGATGTCGAGGCCGTTAGCGTCGGCGCGAACGACGCGGGCGGTAATGATGCGCTGCGGCGTGATGCGGAGGCAGCGGAAAGGGCGACGGGCACGGCGGGAGAATCGAAGACGGCGCGCCACGTCGAACAGGCGCAGTTGCTCCTGCGTTCGTTCCGCAACGCGCGCCCGGCCGATGCGGGACGCCGCGCCTCGTCCGATCTCGCCCACGAAAAACAGCGTTCCAAAAAATTGCTCTACCAGAACATCGTGCTCCGGCGCGAGGCGGCGAGCCGCGGCAACCTGCCCGTCGAATCTCTGCTCGACAGTCTTGAGCCGATCCTGATTGACATCGCCAACCTGCCCGACCGCCCCGCGCCCGCGGACGTGAGACAGATTAACGAGCGCATGCGCCGGAAGAACCTCGTCGCCATGCTGCAAATCAGCGCGGTCGAATCCGCCGCCGCGCGATCTTATTAAACCGAAGGACTCAAAGTTACCAACATGCCACACGCATTCAACCAACACGCGCGCCCCTTCCTGCGCCGTCTCCGGTCGAGACGGGCGGCGGGCGTCGCTCTGATGCTCGTCTTTGCCCTCGTCGTCGCCTCCGGCGCGCTCATAGCGCGCGCGACGGGCGCACGCGGCGCGAATCAAGACCTCGCCAAGCTCAACCGCTTCGTGCAGACGGGCAATACCCCGGCGATGAAAATGTTTCGCGCGGGGCGCGACATGATCGAGAACGAAGAGTGGGCGAAGGCCGCCGAGACGTTTCGCGGCTTCATCAACACTTACCCGCGCGACAACGACGTGGACGCCGCGCTCTACTGGTATGCCTACGCCCTCAAGCGTCAGGGCAACACGAAAGAGGCGGCGAAGGCTCTCAAGCGTCTGATCAGAGAGCACCGGCGTTCGAGCTGGCGCGAAGAGGCCGACGCGATGCTCACCGAACTCGCGCCCGCCCTGGGCCAGACCGAGATCATTGACGACGCGCTCGGCCGCGAAAACGAGGAGCTCAAGCTCATCGCCCTGCAAAGTCTCTTCGAATCGAACCCCGAACGCGCGCTCGGCTTCGTCGCCGAGTGGTTGAAGCCCAACTCGACGGCGAGCCGTCGCATGAAGGAGTCGGCCGTCTCGCTGCTCGGCGCGCATGGCGGCAAACAGGCCGTCCCCATCCTGCTCGACATCGCCCGCAACCAGCCCGACGCGAAGCTGCGGCAGACGGCCATCCACCGTCTCGGCGAAGCGGGCGGCGAAGCCGTCATGGACGAACTCATGCGCATCTACTCGGCCGACGCCGACCCGAACATCAAGCGGCAGGTGTTGCACGCCCTCGCCCAGATGGACGGCGCGCGCGCCGACGCGAAGCTGCTGGAGATCGCGCAGCGCGGCGGCGAAGACCTCGAACTGCGCAAGACCGCCATCAGCCGTCTCGGCGAGCGCAAGGGCGCGTTCGACCACCTTGTACGCATCTATGATGCCGACCGCACCATCGAGATTCGCAAGCGTCTGATGAACGCCTTCTCGGAATCGGACGACCCGCGCGCCCTCGCGAAACTCCTCGAAGTGGCGCGCACCGGCGACAACGTGGAGTTGCGCAGGTTCGCGCTGCGCCGTCTCGGCGAGAAGAACAACGATGCCATGCTCGACGAGTTGATGCGCGTCTATCAGGCGGAGCGCGACCCGGACGTGAAGCGCGAAATCCTCCACGCCTTCTCCGAGATGAACAGCCCGCGCGCCAAGGCCAAGCTCCACGAGATCGCGCGCAACCCGGCCGAGAGCGTGGAACTGCGCCGCACCGTCATCCACCGCATCGGCGAGCGCAACGACGCGCAGGCCGTCGAACTGCTCATCTCGATTTACGATGCCGAACAGAACCTCGACATCAAACGCACCCTGCTGCACGCGCTTGGCGAATCGGGTCACAAGACCGCGCTGCGCAAACTGATGCAGGTCGCGCGCACCGACGCCTCGCTCGACCTGCGCCGTCAGGCCATCCGGCAGATCGGCGAGAGCCGAGACCCGGAAGCGTTGCGTTTCCTCGAAGACATTCTGAAACCGTAGCAGCAGTCCGTGGTCAGTTGTCCGTGGTCAGTTGTTTCCGCCCGTCGCGGCAGCCGTTAAAGATTGAAGCGAACAACCGACGACTGACAAAGAACAACTGACAACTGACCACGGACAACTGACTGTTGACCGCCCCTCGAAAGGAATTCATCATGCGTAGAACATTCTCATTCGGCTCTCTGTTGATTGGCCTGGCCTTGCTCGGCAATTCGGCCTGCGCGCACGCAGGCCACGCGTCGGCCGTCGCAGCCGCGAACCGGAGCGCGACGGAAACGCCCGCCGCTGCTGCGGTCGCCGCGCAAAGTTCGAGCTTCATACAGGTTGAAGGCGCGGACTTGCGCGCGAAGCTCGACGCGGCGGCCACGCGCGCACGCTCGGCGCGCACGCCCTACTGGTCGGCCTATTCGTTCGACGTGCGGCCGGGCGTCGCCGTTGACCCGGGCGGCGGCCAGTTCCACGGCTCGATGAATACGAGCGGCGGCACGACCGTCTTCGTCGGCACGTCCAACGGCATGACGGTCGAGACACGCAACCTCGCCGTCTTTCTCCTGCGCGAAGCGGGCACTGCCGCCGTCACGCGCATGGAAATTTACAACCTCGACCGCAAGCGCGAATACAGCGGCTATCCGGTTTACTGGCTGGGGCGTGCGGCGAACGAAGAGAGTTTGAATTACCTGCGCGGCCTCGCCGAATCCGCGCCTCTGCCAGCCTCTTCGCCCAACGCCAATCTGCTCAACCAACACGCCACGCTCGCCGTCGCCCTGCACGACGATGCGCGCGTCGGCGCGATGCTCAAGGGGTTCGTCAAGGCTTCCAACAACCAGAAGGTGCGCTCGACCGCCGTCTACTGGATCGGTCAGATCGGCGGCGAGACGCAGTTCTTAGCCGACATCGTGCGCAACGAAGGCGAGGACGGGAAACTACGCCGGCAGGCCGCGCACGCTATCGGCGCGAGCCGCGACCGCGCCGCGCTCTCGATGCTGCAAAGCCTCTACGAGGGCTTGCCGCAGTCCACCTCCGCGCAGCGCGAAGTCAAACGCGGTATCATCCACGCCGTCTCGGACAACGAGAACCGCGAGGGCGCGTCGGCTTTCCTGCTCAGAGTAGCGAAGACGGATGCGGACAAGGAATCGCGCCGCACGGCCGTCCACGCGCTCGGCGAACACGGGCGCGACGCGGTGATTGACGATCTGATGAGCATCTTCACGGGCGACGCGGAGCAGGACGTGCGCCGCGCCGTCCTGCACGCCCTCGCCGAGATCAAGACGCCGCGCGCGCGCGGGAAAATTCTGGAGGTCGCGCGCACGGGCAATAACGCGGACATGCGCCGCCACGCCATTCACATGCTCGCCGACATCGAGGGCGAGGCGATGCTCGGCGAGTTGCTCAAACTCTACGACACGGAGCAGAGCAACGACGTGCGGCGTCAACTTCTCCACGCCTTTTCCGAGATGAAAAGCCCGCAGGCCGAAGACAAACTCTTCGCCGTGGCGCGCGGCGACGGCAACACCCACCCCGATTTGCGCCGCCACGCCATTCACATGATCGGCGAGCGCGCCGGAAAGCGCAGCCTCGATCTGCTGCGCGAGACGGTCGAGAGTTCGAGCGCGGAGACGCAGGTGCAGATGCAGGCCGTGCATGCCATCAGCGAACGACCGGCGGAAGAGTCCGTGCCGCTGCTCATCAAGATCGCGCGCACGCACCCCAATCAACAGGTGCGCCGCCGCGCCATACACGTCCTCGGCGAATCGGGCGACCCGCGCGCTCTCGAATTCTTCCGCGAAGTGCTCAAAAGCGATAAGGAGTAAACCGTGTTGAAGTCACAGAAAACGCCCGCCGCCACGGCGACGACGCTGGCGCTCCTGCTCGCGTTGCTTTGCGCCGCGCCCGTCTCCGGCGGGCAGAAGTTGAAGTACAAGAAGAAAGAGAAACGCTTCGAGCCGGCCGTCAAACAGCGCGTCGAAGAATACGCGGGGCGCTACACCGGCATCATGCCCGACTTCTACCTTGAGATCGCGGCGACCGCCGACGGCCAACTCCACGTCATGAGCCAGGAGGGCAACCGGCGCGCGACACTCAGCGACATCCGCCTCGACGGCGCGCGTTTGACGGCCACGCGCGCCTATTCGGACGGCACGACCAAAGAGTTCGAGGCCACGTTCGTCAACCGGATTCTGAACGGCGAAAGCTCCTTCGGCATCATGGTGGAAAATGTCGAAGTCCCGTTCGACGGCATGACCCTGACGAGCATCTTCTACCGTCGCGACCCGACGCCTTGAAGGTTCGCCCCGCCGCACGCCGCCCGTCGGCGACAAATGCAGGAGCAAAAAACTCGACTCCCCGCCCGCGCGTGATGCAGGCACGCGGGCGGGGAGTCGAGTTTTTTTGCCCCTCCCAATATCCGTTTTATCGCGGAAATTTCCCTTTTCCCGCCGTTCGGCTTACTTTTATCCCGCCGCAACTGAAACTTTTCGCGCCCGAAACGCACTAACACAACGGAAGACGGACGACACAGCTTGTTATGGACGCACTGAGCGGGACATTGACGGTCGAACCGGCGGGCGCACTCGCGAAGCCTTTGATGAACAGTCCTGAGCAACTCATCGCCGCGGCGCGGCGCGGCGACCAGGAAGCCTTCCGGCACATCTTCGACAGGTGGGCGCGCCCCGTCATCTCCTTCGTCTACGACATGGTCGGCGACCGCGCGCTGGCAGAGGATTTGACGCAGGAGACCTTCGTGCGCGCCTATAAATATCTGGACGCGCTGCGCGACGAGTCGAAGTTTTCGACGTGGCTGTTCAGCATCGCCAAGAACGTCGCCCGCGAGCATCTGCGCTCCGCGCACAGTCGCAGCCGGAAGGTCGATCTGGACGACGAGGCGGTGCTGGAGTTGCACGACGAGCGGCCGACGCCTGCGAGCGCGCTGCTCGACAAGGAGTTGAACGGCGTCGTGCGCCACGCGCTCGGCGCGCTCGACGAGGACAAGCGTCTGGTCTTCACGTTGAAAATTTTCCAGCAGCGCAGCTACGAGGAGATCGCCGAGATCACGGGTTTCTCCGTGCCGAAGGTGAAGACCGATCTGCACCGCGCGAGGACGGAGATGCGCCGCCGCATGAGTCCTTATCTGGGGGTGAGGCAATGAAGTGTGAGGAATGCACCACGCACGCGCTCGAAGAATTTCTGGACGGCGAACTCGACGCGCGCCGCGCCGCCGAGACGGAGGCGCATCTCGCCGCCTGTCGCGCCTGCGCGCTTCGCTATGACGAACTGCTCGACGAGCAGGCGATGTACGCCTCGTATGAGCGCGATCTGGAGGCGACGCCGCAAGCCTTGTGGGCGGGCGTGGCCTCGCGCATCGCGGCCGAGCAGCCGCGCGCTGAGTCTCGCGCCGGGGCAGGATTTCTCCACCGTGTTCGCGCGCGGCTCGCGTCCCTGCTCGTCGCCCCGCGCTTCAGTCCCGCGATGACGGCGGCCATGATGCTCCTCGCCATCGGCGCGACCGCCGCCGTGATGCGCTACATGAACTCGCAGCCCGTCGCGCCGTCCGGCCTTGCCGTCGGTTCGCAGCCGACGGTCGCGGCGACGCCGTCGAACATCGTGCGGCAGCCGACGCCCGAACCGTCTCCGAGCGTCGCGACGCCCGCGCCGCAAAACGGCGCACCTGCGGTTGATGCAAACGCTCAACCGGATGGACGCGAAAAAACTCGGACGCCTGAAACGCCGCGCAGGCGCGACGAGGAACGTAAGCCCATCGTGCCGGCAAACGACCCGGCGCAACTTTTAGCCGCGAGGCACAACGGCGAGATTCTCAGGCGGCAGCGCGCCACCGAGCGACTCGTCCGCGAGGCGGAATCGAAATATCTCGCCGCAATTCGCATGTTGTCGGAAGACGTGAACAGCAAGCGCACGCGGCTCGACCCGCAAGTCGCCGCGCGCTTCGACGAAACGCTCGCCACCATTGATCGCTCCATCGCCGAGACGCGCCGCACCGTGCTCCGGCAGCGCAACGATCCGGTCGCCGTCCAGTACATGCTCTCGGCCTATGCCAAGAAAGTCGAAGTGATGCGCGAGATGGCCGCGCTCGACTAAAACGAACCTGAAAACCTCGCACACGGAACTTGAACGTCTTTACGGTACGGAAGTGTTATGAACAAGAAAACTCTGATAGCTTTAATCGTCGCCGTCGTCATGATCCACGGCGCGACGTTGCGGGCACACATGCAGGCGCGGGCGCAAGGCGCGCCTCCGGCTCGTCCCGCGCCGGGCGGTTCGGTCTCAATCAACAATCAGGCGGGGCGCGTGCAGATCAAACTCGAACGCGGCAGCCGTGTCGCGATCAGCAACCGCTACGGGCGCATCACGATTGCGGGTTGGGACGGCGACACGGTCGAGGCCACGGCGTCGAGCGAGCGCGGCGCGGAGGCCGTGCAGGTCGAGATGACGGCCGACCCCGCGGCGGCGCGCAGCGTGCTCACGCTCAACGTGCCCGGCCGCCCCGGCCAGCGCGCGCCGTTCCCCTACGTCTATGCGAACCCGCCCGTGGACTTCAACCCGCGCATTTACACGATCCCGAACCTCAACCCGCCGGACGAGCCGCAGCCCTCGCCCTCGCCGCGCGTTTACCCCGCCCCGCAGGCGCAGGGCGGGACGCCTCCGGCCGCAAGCGCGAAACCCGCGAAGCCCACCAGAACCAGGCAACAACGCAACGACGACCCCGCCAACGACAACAACAGCAACGTCATCATCCTCCCCATGCCGGACATCATCGAAATGCCCGACATGGTCGAAGCGCCCGGAGCAGTTGCCGCAACACCCGCGCCGCCGCGTCAGCCTGCGGCGGCGGCGAAAGGCGGCGCGCGCGGCACGGGCAGCGGCACTGGCGGCGGATTCGGCACAGGCGCGGGCACAGGCGCAACCGGCGGCGCGAGCGGCAGCATCAGCCTGCACGTGCGGATGCCGCGCTATGCCCTGCTCGACACCATCGAAGTGCGCTCCGGCGATGTTCACATCTCGGACATTGACAGCCCCGTCTCGATCTCGGGCGGCATCAGCGGCAACATCACGGTCAACCGCGTCGGCTCGCTCGAAGTGCGCGCGCGTTCGGGTAACATCAACGTGGACGGCGTCGAAGGTCTGGTCTACATCGTGGCGACGAGCGGCAAGATCGTCGTCCGGCGCGCGGGCAGCGACGTGCGCGCCACGTCCATCAACGGCGACATCCACATCCAGTGCGTGAGGGGACGCGTGGACGCCAGCAACGCGCGCGGGGGCATCGTCCTCAACTCGATAGAGGGCGACGTGGAGGCTTCCACGACCGACGCCGACATCCACTACACGGGCGCGATCCGCAGAGAGGGTCGCTATCGCCTGAAGTCCATGGAGGGGCGCGTCATCATGGCGATCCCCGAAAGCTCTCCGGGCTTCACGGCCATCCTCGCCTCTTACAATAAAGACGTGGTGACGAGCTTCCCGATCAGCACCGAGACGCTCGCGGGCGGAAGCTCCCGCGTCAACCGCCGCGTCGTGGTCAAGCAGGGCGACGGGCTGGCGCAAATCTCGCTCGACTCCTTCGGCCAGCCGGTTTACCTGACCAAACTCGCGTCGGGCGCGGCCACTACCTGCAAGTAATCCATAAAGAGGTAAACACAGATGAAACTCAGACTACTCGGCGCATCCCTCATCACCGCCACGGCCATCGCCGCGGCAGCGGCAACGCCGTTCGCCGTCTCGGGCTGGCACGCGCGGGCGCAGGAAAAAGAGAAGAGCAAAATCAAAACGCCGGAGGCGAGAGTCGCGCCCGAGACAATCATCGAGCAGCCGGAGTGGCCGATGCCGATGACGATGCCGATGCCGGTCATCGCCCCCATCGCCATCCCCGACTTCAACATCGCCATCCCCGAGATGAACATTGACATGGGCGGCATGTGGTTTGAGGACGACGGCGACCTACAGCGCACCGAGCGCGAGGAATTGCGGCAGACTTATCAACTCTCGCCCGGCGCGCGCGTCGAACTCTCGAACATCAACGGCTCGATTGACGTTGACACGGTCGAGGGCCAGACCGCAGAACTGCGTATCACGAGCTATTCGCGCGACGCGAACCCGCGCAAGCTGAACGTCGCGCAGACCGCTTCGAGTCTCGTCGTCGGCGGTGAGGCGCGCCGCGCGGGCGACAACAGCAACATGAACTTCGACGACACGAGTTATCGCGTCGCCTTGAAGTTGCCGCGCCGCGCCGAGTTGACGGTGAACGGCGCGAGCGGCAGCGTCCGCGTCGGCGAACTCGAAGGCGCGGTGCGACTGACGAACGTGAGCGGCAGCGTCGGCGTCGCGCAGGCCACGGGGTCGGCCGAGGTGTCGCGTGTAAGCGGCAGCGTGACGCTGAAGATGGCGAAATTAGGGGCGGGCGGCGTGCGCGTCCAGACCGTGAGCGGCAAGGTCTCGCTGCAATTCGTGGAGGACGTGAACGCGGATTTGCAGACGACGGGCATCAAGGGCAAGGTCTACGTCGAACTGTCGAACGTGTCGGTCGAGGGCGAGATGAACCGCGCGGACTTTCGCGCGCGCGTCGGCACGGGCGGCGTGCCCATCAATATCTCCGACGTGACGGGCAGCGTCCGCCTCGCGCGCGGTCGCACGGCGGCGCAGATGCTCGGCGCGTTGAAGACGACGGAGCGCGGCGCGGCGCGCGCGGAGACGGCGCGCGACCTCACCCTGCACGTCGGCAACCGGCAGGTGCGCCAGGCGCTCGTCGAAGCCCTCCTCGACGGCGACCAGAACAACGGCACGATGCGGATGACCGTCGCGCGCGCGCTCGCGCCCTACATCGCCGAGCCGGAAGTGCGCGACGCTTTTATGAAGTCCATCGAGACGGGGAGCGGCAACGGCATGGTGCGCATGACGGCCGTGCGCGCCGTCGCGAAGCAATACGCGGCGGACAAGCCCGTGCGCGACATGCTCGTGCGCCTGCTCGCCGCGGAAGAAAATGATCTGGTGCGCATGAACATCGTCGGCGCAATCGGCAAGCATACGGACGACGCGAACGTGCAGCGCGCGCTCGGCCACGCGCTCAAAAACGACCGCAGCGACATCGTGCGGATGCGCGCGGCGAGCGCGCTCGCGAAGCGCGCGGACAACGGGGAAGTTTACGAACTGTTATTGCACGCCGCGCGCAACGACAAGAAGATGATCGTGCGTGCAAACGCCCTCGGCGGCCTGCGCGCCCGGATCAGGGAGCGCGCGGAACTGCGCGAGTTGTTTACGGGCTACCTCGATCACGAGTCGGCCATCCTGCAATACAAAGCCTTGCAGGGGTTGGTCGAACTCGGCGACCCGGCGCTGAAAACGCGTCTGGTAGAGAAGGCGAAGGAATTGATCAACGTGCAGACGCGCCGCCGCTGGAACGACCAGATGCTGCTCGACACGCTGCTCCTGCTGCGCCGCCTCGACCCGCATGAGGCCGACCGCGTGATGGAGCAGATCGGCAGCGAGCGCATGAAAAGTTAATGAGAGCGAACGGGCACAAGGCAAGCTCTCGCGAGAGGCGGCGGCGACCTCTGCGTGCAAAACGAAAGCGGGTAGCGAAGTTGATCCTTCGCTACCCGCTTTCATGTCCGGCGCGCAGCTTTCGCTACGGCGTGCAGATTTGTCCTTCGTAGTTAAACTCGCCGCTCGTCTCGGAGAAAGTCCCGTAGATGCGCAGCGCGCCGGTAGCCCCGGCGTAATCTCCCGTGCCCCCGGTGATGACGGCGATGCTCAAGTCGTCTCCGGTGCTGTTCGGCGTGAGGTTCAGCGCGCCCGCGTCTTTGGTGTAGATGTCGCCGGTCTTCGTCCTGATAACGTCGTCGGCGGTGTAGATGTAGACGCCTGTGACGGGCGTGTCCTGCGTCGGCGCGAGGCTGGTGGCGACGAGGAAGAGTTCGCCCTTGATGCCGCCGTAGAGTTGCCCGCCGGCGCACAACCCGATGGGGGAGGCGCACTCAGAGCCGGAGACGGTGTGAGAGATGGCGTGGCCGCGCACCTGTTTACATTTGGGGGCGTTCGCGGCGTTTGCGCGCCCGATGGGAAAGACGCTGGCGACGGCCATCGAGACGACGAGCAGGATGGCGATGGCGATTCGTTTGAACATGAGGAGTCTCCTTTAAGTGAGTATCGTTTGATAAGTAAGTATCGCTTGATTTCCTGGCCGGGCGTCCCGGCCTTAACCACGGGCGCGAAGATAAACCCGTGCGCGCCGCCGCGTCACCACCTAAATGTGTAGTGATGTTTTCGTCCCTCGTCATATCCGAAATTTCGTAACCGCAAAAAGAGCCTGCGCGTTTGCGCTCACGTTCGAGCCGTCTGTAGAATCTGGCGCATGCCAGATGTCGAAACGAATACGCTTCAGACGCCCGAGGTGCGACAGGCGCGTGCCGCGCTCGACGCGCACGTGCGCGAGATTATCGAATGGCACTTCAACCCGGAGACCGGCTGCCCCTTCTGGCTCGACTACGCCTCGCGCCTCTCGTGGGACCCGCGCCGCGAAATTAAAACTTACGAAGACCTCGCGCGCTTCGGCTTCTTTCAGGACGAGGCGTTGCGCGGCGGCCCCGTGCGCCGCTGGGTTCCGCGCGCTTACAGCGACCGCCCCGTCTACGTCTTCGAGACCGGCGGCTCGACCGGCGTGCCCAAGTCGCGCATCAACATCGAAGACTTCCGGCTCGACTACGAAGCCTTCAGCCACACGCTGCCCGACGAAGCGTTTCCGAAGGGGGCGGACTGGCTCGCCGTCGGCCCTTCGGGGCCGCGCCGCCTGCGCCTCGCCGTCGAACACCTCGCGCAGTATCGCGGCGGCATCTGCTTCATGGTTGACCTCGACCCGCGCTGGGTCATCAAACTGCTCAAGAGCAATCAATCGAAGCAGGCCGAAGCCTACAAGCAACACGTCGTCGAACAGGCGCTCACTTTGTTGCGCGCGCACGACAATATTCGCTGCCTCTTCACGACGCCGAAACTGCTCGAAGCCATTTGCGAGAAAGTTTCCCTGCGAAAACTCGGCATCACCGGCGTCTTCTGCGGCGGCACGGAGATGACCCCGCAATTCCACCGTTTCGCCGTCGAAGAACTCCTCGACGGCGTCCACTTCGCGCCGGCCTACGGCAACACTCTGATGGGACTCGCCGTCGGCAAGCCGCGCCTGCCCGCAGACAACTACGCCATCATCTACTATCCGCCCGCGCCGCGCGCTATGCTCGAAGTGGTTGACCCGGAGAAGCCTGAACAGGTCGTCGGCTACGGCGAGACGGGACGCGTGCGCCTGACGACTTTGACGCGCGAATTCTTCATGCCGCGCTTTCTCGAACGAGACGAAGCCGAACGCGAACCGCCCTACCTGCCGTATGCGTGGGACGGCGTGCGCAATGTCCGCCCCTTCGGGCGTCTGCAAACAAGCGTCGTCGAAGGCGTCTATTGAGTTTAGGCATTTCTCTTATTTCATAAGCAGCAAATTGATATGAGTCGCCAACCTAATATT
>DATHAZ010000086.1:0-15006 GCA_035296445.1 Pyrinomonadaceae bacterium
CCGCTGATCCGCAGGTAGCTGCTGGTCACACTGACCTCGATTGAGTCGGCGGCGACGCCCGGCAACTCCACCGAGACCCACACCGCGTCGGTCGTCTCGCACAAATCAACCGGCGGCGACCACGCGCCCGGAATGGCAAGCGAAGCATCGTCCGCCACCGCCTGCAAAGCCGCCAGCAGACGCCCCACGCGATTGCGCAGACGCTCGATCTCGATCCGCTCCAACCCAATAACTCGCCCGACGTTTCTCATCTCAACTCAGTGGTAAATGGTGAATGGTAAATGGTGAATGGTGGAAGACAGGTTTTATCCATTCACCATTTACCATTCACCGCCTTCACGGTCTTTTCGTTGCCGCGCCGCCGCCGCTCTGGCGGGAGCGCACGAGGGTTTTCAGTTCGTGCATAAACTCGGTCACGTCTTCGAATTCGAGATAGACGGAGGCGAAGCGCACATAGGCCACCTTGTCGAGTTCTTTGAGACGACGCATGACCATCTCGCCGATCTTGCTCGTCGGGCGTTCGCGCTCGGGCGATTCCTGCACGTACTTCTCGATCTGATTAACGATGGCGTCGAGTTTTGAAGAAGGGACGGGTCGCTTTTCGCAGGCACGCAACAGCCCGGCCATGATCTTCGTGCGGTCGAACGGCTCGCGCCGCTCGTCCTTTTTGATGACCATGTACGGGATTTCGTCAATGCGCTCGTAGGACGTGAAGCGTCGCTCGCACTTGAGGCATTCGCGGCGGCGGCGGATCGCGTCGCCCTCGCGCGACTCGCGCGAGTCAACCACCTTGTCTTCGAGGTATCCGCAGAAAGGACATTTCATAGAGACTCCGTATGTATCCGTCGGGGAAATTTAAGACCGGCTGCCGCGCTCCCAGGCGCGCCCAACCCGCTCTCACTCGATAACCCTTGCTCGCTAATCAGGTCTCTGCGCGCGCGCGGCGCGTCAGAGTTCGATCCGTTTCGTCCGCTTGCCCGTTGCCCGTGTCGCTTGAGGCCAAACCGCGCAGGCGTTCGAGGCTCACGTCGCTTTGCAGGAAATAGTAGATGCCGAACACGAGCGCGGGCGCAAACACGACGAGGTGCAGCACGATTGAGACGGCGGCGGCCTCATCGCGCGGAATGCCGAGGAAGATGAGACCGGCGGCGGTGACGGCGTGGAACGCTCCGGCCGCGCCGCCCGGCGTCGGGACGAGCGAACCGACCAAAGCCCAGCCGAGCACGAACAGCGTCTCCGTCGCCCCGAACGGCAACCCGAATGCGCGCAGCACGAGCCAGTTCGCCAATGCGATGATGCCCCACAAGAGCGCGGTCAACCCGACCGTTAAGGCCAGTGCGCGCGCCGAGACCAACACGCTGAGCGCGCCCGCCACCTGTTCGAGCAGGTGCGTGAACATTCCGCCCACGCGTTTGAGCAGCCGCGGCGCGCGCTCCAGGCGCGCATCGAACCACCCGACCACCTGTCGCGAATACCGTTTGAAGACGACGAGCGCGAAGATGCCTGCCGCCGCCAGGACGAGCAGGATGATGCCCGCCTCGCGCACGCGCGCGTAGGCCGCCGCATCGCCTCCGCCCGGCGCGCGAAACCAGATGAGATTGACGGCGAAGAGGACGACGACGGCCACCATGTCGTAAATGCGCTCGACGCCGATGGTCACGAATGCCGCCGACGGGCGCACGCGCGGGTCGCGCAGCGGCAGAAAAGTCGGTCGCACCACCTCGCCCGTCCGCCCGATCAAAAAGACCGCGCTGAATCCGACGGTCGTCGCGGCGAACAGTTCGCGCAGACTCGACTCCGTGAGCGGCGCGAGCAGTGCGCGCCAGCGCAACGCGCGCACGAAGTAAGTCGCCCAGACGATCAGGACGGCGAGCGCGATCAGACGCCAGTCCGAACGCCCGATGGCCGCGCTCACGCCAGCCCAATCCAGCCCGCGCCCGAACCACCAGAGGACGGCGGCGGCAACCAGAGTCAAAATTATAAATTTGAGATAACGACGCAAATCAGGGCGTTCCCGAAGCCGATTTCTTTCGCTTTCCTTGCCGAACGACTGCGCTTGCGAAGGCGCGTCTCTTGACCTCCGGCGACTTACCGACCACAATATGTTGGGTGGTTTTGTAAGGCTACAGTATTCAGGATCAAGTCGCAAGAAGGAAGGCCGGAGGGCGGAAGCCTGTAAAAGGCGGGCGGATAAAGGGCGTCAGGCGGTCGGCAAACCCCTCTGCCTCGAAGTTCGCCGGGCGCGAAAGGGCAGGCGCGATGAATTTTCAGAGGCGCGTCTCGCCGCCCGTTGCCTGCGTTTCAGCCCTTCCGGCAGCCGTTTTACGGGGAACTTTCCCTTTCCGCCCGTCGTAAGTGGGTACGGCAATCGAGTCCGCCGCCGGCGAGACGCTCGAATTTTACTCGCGGCGGGACGGACGGAAAGGCGTCGAAAGTGTTGGGAGCTGCAAAGGCTTTGACGGTCAACGACGGTGCCGAACTGGTCAGGAGATGTCGCGCGGGCGATGGCGCGGCGTGGGAGGAGATCGTGTCTCTCTATTCCCGCCGCATCTACAACCTCGCCTACCGCTTCACGTCGCGCACGGACGCTGCGGAAGATTTGACGCAGGAAGTTTTCGTGCGCGTGTATCGCTCGCTGGGGCAGTACGACTCGAAACAGGGCGACCTGCAAAACTGGCTGATGCGCCTCGCGCGCAATCTGGTCATTGACGACTACCGCAAGCGGCAGCGCGCGCCGCAGGATTCGCAGGGCGAGGATTTGGAAGGCCACACCTACCACCTGCGCGCGGCCAACTCTTCGCCGCACGCCGAGATGGAGCGGCGCGAACTGGGCGAGCAGGTGCAGGCCGGGATTGACAAACTCGCGCCCGACCTGCGCACCTGCGTCATCCTGCGCGACATAGAGGAATTGAGCTATCAGGAGATCGTTGATCTTTTGCAGATACCCGAAGGCACGGTGAAGTCGCGCATCAACCGCGGCCGGATCGAGTTGGCGAAAATACTGAGACGGATGCGAGTCGTCGCCATGAGCGACGTTTAATGTGACGTTTAATTCAAACGCGGAAGGATGAAGGAGGAACGATGAATTTTAGTCAAAGAATAATTGCTCCGTGCTTTTCCTTCATCGTTCATCGTTCCGCGTTCATCATTTAATCAAGAAGGGTGAAACGAGAAAAAGATGTTGTGTTCGGAATTTGAAGATCGTTTGACTGATTACCTCGACGGGCTGCTCGAAGCATCAACGCAGGCGGCGTTCAACGGCCACGCCCTCCGGTGTCCCGTCTGCCACGATCTGTTGAGCGAAGTCAAAAACACTCTGCGCGTCTGCCGCACGGCGACGCCGCCCGCGCCGGCCCCCAGTCTCGACGCGCGCATCCTGATGCAGACCGCGCCGGAATCGGCGATGACCTGCGACGAGTTCGAGGATTACCTGACCGACTATCTGGACGGCTTTTTGCCCGCCACGCTCTACCACCGCTGGGAGCGACACGCGGCCTTGTGCGCCGGCTGCACGAATTTGCCCGGCGAGGTAGTGCGCTCCATCGGCGCGTGCTACACCTACATCAGCGAGGAACGCCCCGTGCCCGCCGCGCTGCACGCGCGCATCCTGCAAGCGACGCTCGGCACGACCGACGCTGAACGCTTGCGCGCCCCGCTCGGCGCGCGGCTCACGGAACTCGTGCGCGGCTGGCTCGACGTGATCGTCTCGCCGCAACTCGCCACGGTCGCCACGATGCTCCTCGTGGCCGTGCTGGTCGGAACGAGCACGCTCTCCGACGACGGCTCAATCGGCGGCATGTACCGCGCGAGTTTGCGCTTCGCATCGAGAACGTATGAGCGCGGGGCAAACCTGCCCGTCGGACGCGCCGTGATGTCGGGCGATTTGAAGGGGGTGGCGGGTAGCCTGGAAAACCTTCTGAGTTCGCCGAAGCAAAACGAGAAGCAGAACGCACAGCCCGCCCGGAACGAATCGAACGGGCAGAAACAAACCGAGCCGCAAAAGCGTTAGGTCAAACATCGGCCGGGCTGTTGGAATTGGCCGTTTGAATAAATGACGGATTAGTAAAAGTTGAGTTTTAGTTGCCGGGTTGCAAGGGCGACGCGTCGGCACTAGAGAAGTTGATGAACTGTTCTTATCACAACATGAACGCGGCGGTCGTGCAGTGCAGTCGTTGCTCGCGGCCACTGTGCCCGGCGTGCGACCACCGCATACGCGGGTTTCCCTATTGCCAGGACTGCATCGTGGCGGGCGTCGAATTGTTGCAGCAGCAACCGGCGCTCCTGCACGCGCCGCAACAGATACGGCGCAGGACTTCCAAGTGGGTGGCGACGCTTCTTTCCCTGCTCGTGCCCGGACTCGGCGCGGCCTACAACGGGCAGACCTCGAAGGCGCTCGTGCATTTCGCGCTGTTCGCGAGTTGCTGGCAGATGGCGGCCGTGACGAACGCCGTCGCGTTCTTCGTGCTCGGCGCGCTCGGCGTCTGGCTCTTCGCCGCCGTGGACGCCTATCGCACCGCGCAACTGATCCGCGCCGGACTGATGCCCGATGCCGAATCCGACCCCATCGCGCGCCGCCTCTACGGCCACCCGCTCGCGTGGGCGATCATGCTGATCGCGCTCGGCTCGATCTTTTTGCTGAACACTTTGTTCGGGGTGCAGTTCCCCGTGCGTCAACTGCTGCCGGTCGCGCTCGTCCTGCTCGGCGCATACATGCTCTTCGATTTCCTGCGTATGCGACGCGAACGCGACACGGGCGCGTTCGATGCGTTGAATCCCCCGCCGTCGTTTATGAACAGCGCGCCGCTCGACATGACGCGCTTCAGCACGGGCGATCTCAATTCGCCATTGACCGGCTCACGCAGTAAGACGGACGCGTCCTGGCCGTTCGACCCGCGCGCGTGAAAGTTCGGGCGCGTCTCGCCACGCGGCGAAGTTGTTTGTTATGATGAAGGCGCGCGAGCGCGGCCGATTGCTCGCCGCTCGCACGCGTAAGTAATAATCGGCACGAGGGAGATTTTTCATGACGGCACTACTCGCAACTTTCGGACGCTGGGGCGGCATCCTGACGCTCATCGCGCTTCTCATCGTACTGGTCAAACAAATGATCGCCCTCGTCGCCTTCCTGATGTTTGCGCTGAAGATCGCCATCATCATCGCCTTCGTCGGCGTGTTCCTGCTGATCGTCCTGACGATGTTGCGCGCGCGCGGCCAACGACGCCGCGAGGCGGGGGAATAGGAAGTTCAGACGGGGTCGCCGCTTAATTTTTAAGATCGAACACAGAGGCTCGGTTCAAAGTTGCCGCAGGCAATTTTGAACCGGCTTTTTGTCTTTAGTTAAAGATTTTTCTCAGGTTCGGGCGGTTGCAATCCGGCGGCGGGGTATGATAGGGTGCTGCCCCTTAAGCAGATCAAGCGGCTCGCCTCGTGATTACACGTAATACCGTATCAGGCTGCCGACTGCCATGATCAGGCAGGTTCAAACCTAATAAAGAAGCCCCCAATTGTGGTTTCGCGCACCGTCGCCCACTTCGGATGACAGTGCCTTTCGCGCTCATTCTGCGCTGTTCCCTGTGTGTTTTACGCGCAGATTTAGTGATAAAGGAGCACATTCTCCCGATGACCAGAGACGACCGTCTTTATGCTTTCATCGTCGCCCGCACCTCGCGCTCACGTTCCAAGATTCGCCGCATCAGCATTCATAAACGCTGGCTTAAAGCCGCGACCGCGCTCGTGTGCCTCGTTTTGTGCGCCGCGCTCTACGGCCTCTACGGCATGTTCCGCGACGCGCAGCACTTGAGGATCGAACAGGAGAACTCGCGCCTGCGCGTGGAGAACGAGAAGCAGCGGCAGCAACTCGAAAAACTGGAAACCCGCGTGGACGCCATCGAGGACACTTCGCGCCGCATCGCGGAGATTTCCGGCGCGCCCGCGCAGGGTGGCGTGGACGAGAGCACTGAGGGCGCGAGCGAGCGCGGCGCGGGCGGCCCGCTCGTCGAGATGGACGCGGCGGCCATCGCCGAAGTCGAGATGCGCGCCGTCCAACTCGAACGGGAATTGCGCACCTATGAGTCGGCCCTGCGCGAACGCGCACGCGTCCCTTCGATCTGGCCGGTCGCGGGAGGCGAGGCGACGGACAGTTTCGGCGGGCGTCGCGATCCTTTCGGCGGCTCGTCGTCCGAGTTTCATTCCGGTCAGGATATTTCCGCCGAACGAGGCACGCCCGTCTATGCCGCAGGGCTAGCCACGGTGAAGTTCGCGGGCACGCAGGGTGGCTACGGCCAGATCGTCATCCTCGACCACGGCGACGGGATCACGACGCGCTACGGGCATCTCTCGAAGATCGAAGTGGCGGCCGGGCAGCAACTCGCGCGCGGCGAAGTGATCGGCCGCGTCGGCTCGACGGGACGCTCGACCGGGCCGCACCTGCACTACGAAGTGCGCATCAACGAAGAACCCGTCAACCCGCGCGCCTACCTGCCCGCGCCCGAGAAGACGCGCGACGGGGCGACGTGCGCGCAGCCCTGAGGCGCGTTTATCCGAAGTTTTTTATGCTTGACAGTTCTGACGGCTTCGCTTAGTATGCGCCGTCGTTGTACGAAGAACGAGTTGGCAAACTCGTTCATCCGGCTAGTGTTAGACGTAATACAGAAATGAGTTTGCGTAGTCTCCCGCTCCGTCCGCATCTGGTGAAGAACGCGTCATCACGCTAGTTTCGCCAAGTGCGGATTTTTTTGTGTTCATGCAGTTCCGAAGGGGGCGTTCGCTCAAACGCTTCCGGCTCATGAGAGTATTAACCCCACCGGCACGAGAACAACCTCAAGAATTGTTTTTGTACCGATTCACCCGAATCGTTAGGAGGATTCGTTAGCTATGCCTAGAATTACCGGTAAGGTCAAGTGGTTCAACAATGCGAAGGGCTATGGTTTCATCGAACAGCCCGGCTCGTCAGACATCTTCGTTCACTACAGCGCCATTCAGGGCGACGGCTTCAAGACACTCGAAGAAGGCCAGGAGGTCGAGTTCGAAGTGACGCAAGGCCCCAAAGGTCCGCAGGCCGAACAAGTGACCAAGGTGTAACTCCCCCCACTGAAGCTTCCGCTTAGGAACGCCACTGACCGCTTCCGGTCTCTCAGAGCCGGTAAGCGTAAGACAAGCCCGAAGAACTCGACAAAAGTTTCGCCGGGCAAAAAATCGAAGGCGCGCTCGTTGGAACATTCCACGAGCGCGCCTTCGATTTTTAGAGCGACTTGATTTCGCCCGACTAATTCCCCGCTTATTTGTCGGCCTTCGCTTTGAACTGCACGCGCCCGCCCTCCAACTGCACCGAATAGCTCACGCGCTCGCAGCCCAGACGCTCCTTCAAAGCCTCGGTCTTCTGCGCCAGCATGCGGTGAAACTGCGCGAACGAAAAATCGTCCACGTTCTCGCCGCACTGTCGCTTCGCCTCGACGAGCGTGTCGTAGAGATTCTTCACCGTCGGCACGTCGGTGCGCGCGTCGGCGCAGACGAACGTTGTGCGCTGCGGCGCGGGCGCGGCTTCCTGTTCCTGCTTTGCCTTCGCGCGCTGCGCGAAAGCTCCGCGCCCTTCCTCTCGATCCTGGATGGTGCGCCGCCAGAGGTCGCGAAATGAGGTATAGCGCGCGACGAGCGAGTTGTATTGGTAGCGTTGGGCGTAGGTGAGTTGGCGTTCGTCGGCGAGTCGTTTGATGATCGTCTCCACGCGCCCCTTCGTATCGTAGGGCGGGCGCTTCGACGAGCCGTTGAAGTAAATATCAAACTCGACTTTCAACTTGCGCACGTCGTCTTCGAGCCTAACGAGTTGCTCGTCAATGGTGGGCTGCGCGTCGCGCTCAAGGATCATTTTCTTGACCCCGCTTTGCGGCGACTGCTGCCGATCTTGCACCCGGCTCGCGAACTTGTTTTGACGAATCGGCACGGCTGTTTACCTCTCCTCACCCGCGCCTTCACCGAAAGCGCGTCCATTTTGAACATAACGTTTGGCTCGCGGCGGTGTCAATGAAAATAGTGTTCAGTTGTCCGTGGTCAGTTGTCCGTTGTTCGCTACTGATACTTTATTGGTATCATTCACCGGCCGGTGGCCGTAAAATGCTCGACCTTCGCCCGGCAGAACAACTGACAACTGACTACTGACCACGGACAACTTCCTATGCCCGCGACACAACTTCTACGCGCCCTGCCCTCGATTGACGCGCTCTTGCGCACACGCGAAGCGCGCGCGCTCGGCGAACGCACGGGTTTGCCGCGCCTGACCGCGCTCGCCCGCAGCGTCACGGACGAACTGCGCGTGGAGTTGCAGTCGCGCACGAACGTGGCGGACGCGCCCGGCGCGAACGGGCAACTCTCACGCGAAGCGTTGCTGGCCGAGGCCGTCAGTCGTCTGGAGCGCGCCGTCGCCCGCGCGGATGCGAACGGCCTGCGCCGCGTCGTCAACGCGACGGGCGTCATCCTGCACACGAATCTGGGGCGCGCGCCGCTGTCATCGGCCGCGCGTCGCGCTGTCTCGGAAGAGGCGGCCGGATATTGCACGCTCGAATACGATCTGGAGACGGGCGCGCGTGGCAGGCGCGGCGCGCGCGCCGAGGAACTGCTCGCGGAGTTGACGGGCGCGGAGGCCGCGCTCGTCGTCAACAACTGCGCCGCCGCCGCGCTGCTCGTCCTTTCCACTCTCGCGCGAGACGGCGAGACCATCGTCTCGCGCGGCGAACTCGTCGAGATCGGCGGCGACTTTCGCGTGCCCGACGTGATGGCCGAGTCCGGCACGCGAATGGTCGAAGTGGGCACCACCAACCGCACGAAACTCGCCGACTACGAGCGCGCCGTCACGGCTGAGACGCGACTTATCCTGCGCGTCCACCCGTCGAATTATCGCATCGTCGGATTCACCGCCGCGCCCGCGCTCGCCGAACTCTGCGCGCTCGCGCACGGACATGATCTGCCCGTCTACGAGGACGCAGGTTCGGGCGCGCTCCTCGATCTGAGCGCGCATGGTCTGGACGAACCCGTGATCCGTGAATCCGTCAAACAAGGCGCGGACGTGGTGACTTTCAGCGGCGACAAACTGCTCGGCGCAACACAGGCCGGACTCGTCGTGGGACGGCGCGACCTCGTCGAACGCTGCCGGCGCAACCCGCTCTACCGCGCTCTGCGCGCGGACAAACTCGCCCTCGCCGCCCTCGCCGCCACGCTCGACGCACACGCGCGCGGCGCGACTTTCACCGAAGTGCCCGCCATGCGAATGCTCGCCGCCTCGCGCGCCGACATCGAACGACGCGCACGCGCCTTTCTGCGCCGCGCCCGCGCGCGCCTCCGCGCCGATGCGTTCCGCTTCGAGATCATCGCCGGAGAATCCGCCGTCGGCGGCGGTTCCGCGCCCACGACGCATCCGCCGACCGCCCTCATCGCCGTCGCGCACGCGCGGTCTTCCGCCGTCGCGCTCGAAGCCGGGTTGCGGCAAGCGCGACCGCCCGTCATCGCACGCATTCTGGACGAGTGCGTCGTGCTCGACTTACGCACGGTCGCCGTCGAGGAAGAGTCGGAACTGCTCGACGCGCTCGACAACCTCAAAGACGGCTGACGAAGAATTTCCTTCCGCCGGGTAAAAAATTTGCTTGCTTCAAACCGTCCCGCCAAGTCATACTGAATTACGGCCGGGCGCGCTCCCGGCCGTAATTCTGGACGCCTGCCTCTGACTCACCGGAAATTCCAATCTTGAAAAGTCCCAGCACCTATCTACTCAAGCTGCTCTACATCTTCGTCGCGCTCTTCCTGCTCGCGGCGTTGACGCTGCAAACCCTGGCGAGCGCGGGCAGACTCCCGGCCACGCTCCCGCCGGGCGTGCCGATGATCGTCTCGGTCGCCGCGCTTGTGCTCGCCCTCTGCGTTCTGCTCCGCCGCCTCTGGCTCATTGACCGCCTGCTCATGCGCCAGCAATCGCAACGCGCGACGCAAATCTTCCCGGATCATCCCGTGCGCGAGGTGCTGCAAATGCAGGAGGCCGAGCAGGAGCGAAGCGTCAGAATCTCAAGCATGTCGCACGAACTGCGCACGCCCATCACCAGCATCAACGGTTTCGCCGAATTGTTGATGGGCGACGAGAGCGTCTCCGGCGAGGCGCGCGAGTTCGCCGAAATCATCCACACCGAGGCTCAACGACTCTCACAGATGATCAACACAGTCCTCACCGAAGTCCAACTGGCTCAAGACACAGTGACGAGTGACAAGTGACGAGTGATAAGTTAGAAAAGCCGTGAGTGGCGAACGGTAAGTGGTGAACTGTTGAAAGCCGTGAAGCGTGAATTGTAAATCGTTGATAGAGAAAACAAGTCTGTCTTCTTCTATTCACAATTTACGATTGACGCTTCACGGCTTTTCTAACTCGTCACTCGTCACTTGTCACTGTTTATTGATCGTGCCCCGGCAGGCGGGGGCTTTGCAGTGGCAGCGCTTGTCGTTGGAATGAAGCGTGGATACGTAGTCGAGCGTGATCTCTTCGCCGGGGTGGATGTCTGAGAGTGCCATGAAGAGGATGTGGCCGTGGGTGATGCGCATGTAGGAATTGGGCGCGCAGGAGTGGTTGATGTAATGCGTGCCGTTGCCGCCGCGGCTGCCGTCCAGACTCCAGTATGAATTGACGGCGCAGATGCGCAGTTTGCGCCTCCCCTGCGCGCGCCGCGCCACTTCGGCCCGCGCGATCCGCTCGCCCGTATACTCCGCGATCTTGCGGCCTTTACGAAAAAAGACTGTCGCGAAGCAACCCCTGCCGTCAATCTGCGACGACCTGACGGCGAGGCCGTGGGCAAGTTTCATAAGGAATCTGTCAATTGTCAGTTGTCCGTGATCAGTTGTTCGATTCAATCTTTAGCAACTCGCGTGATTGCCACAAGACAACTGACTACTGACCACGGACAACTGACTCTTTATTTGAGGTGGAAACTGCGCGCTATCGAGTCGGTCTGGTTGCGCAGGAGCGAGAGTTTGTCACGCGCGCCGGTGAAGTGCAGGACGTAGATGGTGCGATTGTCGGCTTGCAGGTAGTAGATACGCCCGATCATCGCTTTGCCGCCGCCCGTGTACTCGTATGCGGAAGTCACGCCGTTGATGCGCCCGACGAAATTCTCCTCTTTGCCTTCGACATAGCCGGGCTGGAAACGCAGTTTCAGATCGTGGTCGCGGCGGGCAACGTCTTTGGCGTTCGTTCCGGCGTCAACCACTTCCTTGCGGACGCGCAGGAGACCATCGCTGCGGTCGCCGTAGATGAACTCCGTGTGATTGTGAACGCTGTCGGGACGCGTCAACGGGCGCCACCTCGCGTTGGGCAGTTCGAGCGCGTATTCGAGCCGCTCGTTGGTGTACTTCTGCGCCACGTCCTCTTGCGCCAACGCGGGGAGGACGAGCATGACCGCGCAGGTGATGAGAATGGTCAAGCGTCGCATATTTTGAAACTTCACTCCTGTATTTTCGGTCGCCGGTGTCTGGTGTGTAATGGGTTCTTTCAAGCGGTTGAAACGTCGGACAGTGGTCAGATGCCGGGAGTCTCGCGTCGTGTTGCCCCGCTTCGTTTGGTTTCAGGCCGAGGTGGCGGACGCAATGGCGGCTCGCTGCGCGGCGAACAGTTCTTCCAGCCCCGTGCTTGCGAGCGCGAGCAGTTCGTCCATTTCGGCGCGCGTGTAAGGCTCGCCCTCGGCCGTGCCCTGCACTTCGATGAAGCGATTGTCGCCCGTGCAGACGATGTTCATATCAACGGCGGCGCGCGAGTCTTCGTCGTATTTCAGATCAAGGAGAGGCGTCCCGTCAACGATCCCGACGCTCACGGCGGCCACCTCGCCCTTGAACGGCGGGCGCGTGATTTTGCCCGCGCGCTGCAACTTGTGACACGCCAGCGCGCACGCCACATACGCGCCCGTAATCGAGGCGGTGCGCGTGCCGCCATCGGCTTGCAGCACGTCGCAGTCAACCATCAGCGTGCGCTCGCCGAGGCGTGAGAGGTCTATGACGGCACGCAGGGAACGGCCGATGAGCCGCTGAATTTCATGCGTGCGGCCGGATGCGCCGCCGCGCCCGGTCTCGCGCGGCGAGCGTTGGGTGGTGGCGCGCGGCAGCATCGCATACTCGGCCGTCAACCAACCCTGCCCGCTGTTGCGCCGGAAACGCGGCACGCTCTCTTCGAGCGTCGCGGTGCAGATGACGCGCGTCGCGCCCATCTCGATGAGCGCCGAGCCTTCGGCATAGGGCATGAAGTGCGGCGTGATGCGCAGGGCGCGCAACTCGTCGGCGGCGCGCCCGTCGGTGCGCGTGTGCGTAGCTTTAAGCGGGGTGAAGCTCATCGTGTCCCCAAACCTCCACGGCCTCAAGGCGCGTCGGCGCGCTGCCTAAGAATCGCTCGGCGACGCGCGCGAAACGTTCCTCGGCGTCCGTCACGTAAAAGTGGTCGAGATCATCGCATAAACGACGTTCGCGCGCACGCTCTTTGAGCAGACGCCCCGTCGCCGTGTTGAACCCGCGACGACGCAAACTCCCGCGTTCGAGCGCGGCCTCGACGCTCTTCGCCGTCGCCTCGCCCGAGTCAATGAGGCGCACATCCGCGCCCACCGTCTCCTGAATCACGCTTCGCAAAATCGGGTAGTGCGTGCAGCCTAAGACGAGCGCGTCCAGGCGACCGCCGCCCAGGTCTCTCAAATATTCCGCGGCCACCTTGCGCGCCACGTCCGTCTCGGCCCAGCCCTCTTCGGCCAGCGAGACGAAGAGCGGGCACGCACGCTCGCACACTTCTGCCGCGGGCGCGAGTTCGCGTATGGCGCGCGCGTAGGCGCCACTGCGCACGGTCGCCTCCGTCGCGATCACGCCGATCCGTCTGCCCGCAGACGCTTCGACGGCTGCCGCCGCCCCCGGCTCGATCACGCCGACGACCGGCACACCCACACTGGAGCGAATCGCAGGCAAGGCCAGAGCCGACGCCGTGTTGCACGCCACCACCAGCAGCTTCACGCCGTGCGCTTCGAGAAAACGCGCGTTCTCCACCGCGTAACGCTCGACGGTCGCCAGCGACTTCGTGCCGTAAGGCACGCGCGCCGTGTCGCCGAGGTAAACGAAACGCTCCTGCGGCAACTGTTCGTGCAGCGCGCGGTAGACCGTCAACCCGCCCACGCCGCTATCAAATATTCCGATTGGCAGATCAGGATTCAAATTGATTATCACCGGGCACAAACACGACCGGCGCGGCGCATGTTAGCACAGCCGCCGCGCCGGTCGCCCGCCTAAGATCGCCTCACGCGCGCTCGCCCGTCCGTTCGCCGGGTGCGTGCGAATCGCGCCTTCGCAGCAGTCTGTCCAGACTCCACTCGCCGCCGCCCGCGACCGCGAAAAAGAGGAACAGGAAGCAGTAGAGCACGGCCAACTCGCCCCGGTTCTGGAGCGGCCAAAAACCTTTCGGCGCGTGCGCTTGAAAGTAGGCCACCGCCATCATCCCCGACAGGATGAACGCCACGGGGCGCGTGAACAATCCGAGCAACAGGAGGAGTCCGCCGAAGAATTCGAGCACGCCCCCGATGCCCATCTGCGACATCAACGGGGGCGTGGGCGCGCCCGGCGGGGCGAGAAAGCCGAAAAGTTTCTGCGCGCCGTGCGCCATGAAGAGAAATGCCGCGACGATCCGCAGGACGCTCAGGATACGCGGCGTCCAGTCATCGAAGAAAGAGCCTTTGTTGGTCGGAGTCATATCCGGGTAGTTCTCCTTGTTGTTTCACTAAACGTTCATTCATGCGCCGGCGGGGTCGAGCATACCGGCCGTCGTCGCAAAAAAAAGAATCACGAGCCGGCGGCCTACCGCCAACTCGTGATTCCAATAACAACTGCTTCCCCGTTCGTTGCGGTAAAACTTTGAAATGGAGGCGCCGAGAGTCGAACTCGGGTCCAAAAGCCGACACCGTCGGAATCTACATGCTTAGCCGCTTCTCTGTTGCCGGTCTTGCTCCGGCGCGTTCGCTGCATGCGGGTCAGTGAAGCGACGAAGACCCCGCCCGCGGCTAGCCCGGTTTTATCTCGCCCGCTCTCCCCGAGCAGAGAGAGCAGGCCAGCTCAACTAAGTGACATCTCGCTCCGCGCGCTTGAGCAACTTGCGGCGAGACGCTTACTGGCTAAGGTTAATTAGGCAGCAAGAGCCAACTCATTGTTATTGGCAATTGTTGTTTCTCAGTGCTTGTTAACGAGCTGCAAAGAGTAAGCCCGGCATGCATCCGCTCGATGACCAAAGCCCCTGTCGAAAGCCTTTCGCCCCCAGAGCGTGCGAACTGAGTATAGATGGTAAACGGTGAATGGTAAATGGTGCATGGATAAAACCCGTTCTGCCTATTCACCATTTACCATTTACCATTTACCGTCATTTAGACGTTCGCGCTCATCCAAAGGTTGCGTTATAATTGCCGCCGGTTAGTCTCTCCTGACGTTTGACCTGATTGTTTTTCGGCACGTTCCCTGAAGAGTCATTTGCCGTGCCGTCCGGCAACGAGGATCACCTTTCATGTCCGCTAAAAATTCGAGTGTGCCTGTCCCGTCGAAACGCGTGCGCGCCGGGTTGCCCCCGGCCGCGAACCGCCACGGCTATCTGCGCCGTTTCTGGCTGCCTGCCGTGCTGCTCTTAGCAATCGCCGCCGGGGGTTTGACCGGCATCGTCGTCGCATACGAGTTGAACTACTCGAAGGCTGCGGGCGAGGTGGCGTCTTTGGCGACTTACCGCCCCAGTCAGGTAACGCGCGTCTACGCCGACGACGGCGAGACGGTGATCGGCGAGTTTGCTCTGGAGCGACGCATCCCGCTCAAGTTCGCGGAGATACCGCCCGTCTTGAAGAACGCTATCCTCGCCGTCGAGGACGCGCGCTTCTACGACCACGTCGGCATTGACCCGATCCGCATCATCGGCGCGGCGTGGAAGAACGTTACGGCAGACCGGCGCGAGGGCGGTTCGACCCTCACGCAGCAACTCGCCAAAAA
>DATHAZ010000087.1:0-38191 GCA_035296445.1 Pyrinomonadaceae bacterium
CATCGTCGTGGACTTGCCCGCGCCGTTCGCGCCGAGGAAGCCGAAGATTTCCCCCTCTTCGACCGCGAGCGTGAGGCCGTCGAGCGCGCGCACCTTGCGCTTGCGCCAGAAGCCCACCTCGTAGTCTTTCGTCAGATTATCAATCTCGATTGCGGCTGCCATCTTTCATTCTCCGTGAAGAACATGATTAATACTTGCGTATGATCTCCGACCGCTCGCCGAGTTCCACGTCGCAGCCGTCCGGCTTGAGACGGTAGGGGACACCCGACGGATCGAGCGGCGCGGCGGATGAATCCATTTGAAAGCGCGCGGCGCGCAACAGGGGCGCGACTTCGCGCCACTCCTGCGCGCAACTGCCCGCGCGTGCGCGGTGCGTGGCGAGCAAGGCCTTGAGCGCGTCCATTTCGTCGAGCGATTGAAGTTGGAGCAGTCGCCCGAGCGAGAGTTTCTTCATCTGCTCGTCGTCCGTCTGCCGGTACATGTTCTGGTAGATGGCGCGGGCGGTTTCGCGGCTGCCGCCTTTGGTCGCCATTTGCGCCGACATCGAGTGAAGCCACGGGGGCGCGCCGGGAATGCGCGCCGCCGCCGCGTAAGCCTCGCTCGCTTCCTGAAAACGATTCTGTTGCCAGTAGATGTAACCGAGGTAAGAGTAGAGTCGCCAGGCTTGCGGGTTGGCGGCGATGCCTTTCCTGATGAGCTTGACGGCGGCCTCCACGTCAACGGCCGGCAGGACGATTGCGCCGTACTCGTAGGCGGCGAGAAATTGCGGGTCGAGCGTCGTCGCGTTCTCAAGGAGCGGCGCGAGAATTTTCAGGTTGAGCGCGCTGAGGTCGTCAATCTGGATCGCGCCCTCGTGCGCCGTCACCTTGCGCCCGACGTATTGGAGCGTGCGCATCCAGTACCAGTCGGCGGCGAGCGCGTTGAAGCCGAGACTGAGGCGGCGCGCCTGCTCTGGCTTCAGGTACAACTCGTCCGGCGTGCGCGCGAGTTGCTGCGCCGCGGGCGGGCGGCGCAGTTCAAACCAGCGAGCCAGCCCCGCCGCCGCGCCGAGTCCGCACACGACGACGGCCACGAGCGCGAACTCGCGCGGCTTGAGACGACGCCCGCGCCCCGCGCCGTCCGAGTTGTGACGTGCGGCGGTGTCCGTTGCTGTCTTCGGTGTGGCGGTCATTTGAAGTTGCGACGGTTGAAGATGAGGATCGAGGCGGCGAGCAGGACGGCGATGTAGACGAAGGCGTAAAGAAGCGCGGCGGCGAACGCGGCGGGCGATGGGCTGAGGCCGTGCCCCGCTTCGGTGATGACGGTGTAGTGCGAGAGATTCGGGAGCAGGTAGTAGAGCGCGCCGAAAAGGATTTTTGCGGCGGTCGTTCCCGTCGAGGCGGCGAGCAGTTTCATGTCCGCGCTGAAGTGGCCGATGACGAAGACGGCGAACGTCATCAGCGCCGAGAGCGCCGGCGACGAGAAGGAAGAGAAGAGCAGCGCGACCGCCACCACGATCATCAACTCGACGAAGATGAGAATGATCGCCGGCCACACGCTGAAGACGAGCGGGTCGTAGCCGCCGCGCACGTAGAGGAGCGCGAGCGAGACGCCCGCCCCCATCACGAGGACGTTGACGGCGAGCGTCAGGCACAGGCCGAGATATTTGCCGACGAGAAATTCGCCGCGCCCCACGGGTTTGGCGAAGATCGCATAAACCGTGCGCCGCTCCAACTCTTTGTAGACCAGACCGACGCCGACGAAGATCGCGATGAAGACGCCGAACAGCAGCATCGCGCTCAAAGACATGTCAACGATGATCTTGGCCTCCTGCGAAGCCGAGAGGTCGCCGATGAAGATCGCGCCGCCCGTCAGCAGGAGTACGAAGAAGACGAGGTTGTAGAGCACGCGGTCGCGCACGGCTTCGCGGAAGGCGTTGCGCGCGATTGAAGCGATGCGCCCCATAGCACCTCTGAAAGTCGCAACGCCGGGGGCGGAACTGGTGGTCTGATCGTGAGAGCGCACGCTTGGTTGAGACACGTGTTTAGTTACCGCGATTGATTTGAGCATAGACTTGAAGGCGCAAAAAGTCTGCGAGCAGGCGCGCCTATCCTCGCGAACAATGGATTGAACATTAGCATAGCGCGCTACATCGGTCTATTTTGATCTTGGGAGCGTTGGATTTCGAGCGTGCAGACGAGGATTACGGGGAAGAAGTATGACTTCTATCCCCGTAAGAAAAGCGTTGATGTTATAACGCGAGATTGTTTTACTGAATCGGAGCGCTGCCGACGGTCGCCGCTACTGTATCGGCGCGAATCACGCCCGACTCGTTGACGAAGAAGAAGCGCGTGCCCGTGCTGGCGGAAGAGGGGTTTGCGTTAGCGGAAAATTCCGTCGCCAAGGCCGGGTCAAACGTCAACGTGAACCCGTAGCCGGTCTTGGTGCCTCCGGCCAGCGTGGCGTCGATTAACGAGGCGTTGTTCGCTCCCGGCCCTAATTTAAGCAGCGTGTCGGCGTAGGTGGTGTTGCTGCCGATGGTGGAGAGGTAAGTGGCCTGCGCGCTGCCGATGGTGCGCATGGACGCGATGGCGGAAGCTTCGTTGGAAGCGCGGCGCGAGGCGAGAAGGTTGGGGATGGCGATGGCGGCGATGATGCCGATAATCGCCACGACGATTAAGAGTTCGATGAGAGAGAAGCCTTTCTGGCCTTTGTTCTGTTGCATGGAAGTCCTTAGCTCCGTGTGAGTATTCGCTTGGAAAGTTTAACGCTGGAGAGGTGAAAGAATTGCGGGGCAGAACCTGACGCTCTGCCCCGCATTGTCACAACGACTAGCGCGCTCAGTTTACTGGAGCGGAGCGTCGCCGACCGCCGCGCCGGCGCCGGCTTTACCGCGGATCACGCCCGACTCATCCGAGAAGAAGCTGCGCGTGCCGGTGCTGGCCGAGCTGGGGGTGGCCGTGCTCGTGTACGCAACCGAACCGGCAACGCTCGTGCTGGTGAACCCGTAACCGGTCTTCGTTCCGTTGGCGAGCGTCGCATCGATCAAGCCGGCGCCGCCGAGAGCCGCGATGTTGGCGGCGTAGGCGGTGTTGTTGCCCACCGTGGAGAGGAAAGTGGCCTGCGCCGTTCCGAGGGTGCGAACCGAAGCGATTGCCGAGGCTTCGTTGGAGGCGCGACGTGAGGCGAGGAGGTTGGGGATGGCGATGGCGGCGATGATGCCGATAATCGCAACGACGATCAGCAGCTCGATGAGAGAGAAGCCTTTCTGGCCTTTGTTCTGTTGCATGTGCTTTCTGGTGCTCCTTAAGTAGCTAGGGGTTGGTATTTTGAAAATTTGTCTCGCGCCGTCGGTCGCCATCAAAGGCCATAGACCGTCATTGCGCAACGTGTCCGAACGTCTCATTAACAACTGCCGTGCCAAGCCCGCACGCGCTCGCCCGACATTTGGTTTAAGCAGGTAGAAAGGCGGCTTTTTCGCTTATTCAGGCACGGAAGGGGCGACGCTACGGCAGTTCCGGCGTGCGGTATATGACAAAACCCGTCAGATGTGAAATGACGAATTTTGTTAAAAGACAAGGCGTCGAACTTTCCACTCCGTTCGCCGCCGGAGATGTGCCGGCATGCTCAAGGCATCGGCGGGAGCCGACTCTATATATTGATCGCTTCGTGCGCGTCCTCTATATCGGTTTGCAATCTACTAAAGAGAGTATGTAGCCCGCTTCTCAAAGTGTTACTAAGGGTAACTGCCACATGCCCGCTCCCTGGAGCGGGCGTAATTATTTGTTAGTAAAAATAACTGGCATGTGTATTGCCCTTACTGGACGCGGCAGGAGCTATGTCGGGTTTACCGATCCCGCGCCGCGAAGCTAGTGGAGGCACGATGAAACCGCAAAACAGAATTCGTTTGAAGATCAATTCAAAAGCACACGCCGAGAGCGGATTTACCGCGCTGCAACTCGTCTTCACCATCGCCATCATCGGCATCGTGTCGAGTTTCGCCGTCATCCAACTCACCTCCGCCCGCCAGCAGATACGTCTCCAAAGCGTGGCGCGCACGTTTGCCAGCCACGTTGAGAAAGCCCGCCTCGACGCGGTCCGCCGTCATGGAGGCGAAACTTCCGCGCCGCCGACGGTGCAATTCGCAAGCGACCTGCGCAGCTACAGCGTCACGATGGACTTTGCCGGCACCGGAACCAGCAGCACACGTGTCGTTCCACTTGATGCGGACGTGAGGCTCGTGAGCGACCCGCCGCCGCCGATTGTCTTTAACTGGCGAGGCCGCACTGCTTTATGTACTCAGACCTTCACCATGGAGAGCGGTAGCGGCCAGACCACAATTGACGTGTCTGGATCGGGTGATGTAACGATTGATAGTGATGCTGGCGCTGTTCCTGTTATCGCTTATACAAGCGTCAGCAACACAAACGACATCGCCAGCGAGGCCGTTGTCATCGGGGCCACCCCTGCGCCTGCGCTCGTTGCGGACAACTGTTTCGGCGGAGGTGGAGGTGGAAGTGGAGGTGGAGGTGCCACATTCACCGGATGCAACGGCACTACAAATACAATCAGCCCCGCACTTCTCCAGATACGCAAGAATGGCCTCTCCACAGGCACCTTTGAAGTCACAGTCGGCACTGCCACTACCGTGACGGCTTCAGGGCCGAGCAACTTAATCATTACTCCCGCCTCGCAATCAATTTCAGGAATGGGGAGTTTTAGCGTGAGATCAATTAACAATTCGAGGGGCACTTTCCCCGTGACCTTTAGTTCTCCCTGTTTTACTAGGATTGTGCAGGTCAGAGTGAATCCCTAAAGGGAGAACAGCAAAATGCAAACACCTAAAACAAGGTCTAACTGGACAAGCCACATGACCATGATGAATAAAAGTGAACGGGGATTTACGTTGATCGAAACCGCCATCGCTATGATCGTGATGATGGTCGCCGGCTTGGGCGCGGTCGCGCTCTTCACTTACGCCATCCGGGTGAACAACATCTCCGGAACGCGCGCAGCCGCCATCGCCATCGCGCAGCAAAGTCTGGAACAGTTTCGCGGCGTCGAGTTCAATGATGCCATTCTCACTCCGGGCGTGACCGCCTCGACCACTGTGGCAGGCGTTGATAGTTCGTATACGGTGCAAACCACCGTCTGCAATACGTCTGCCTGCGGCGGTAGCCCGACCTTGAAGAATATTCAGATTGTGGTGACGCCCGTCAGAGGCGATGGACTGGGTTCGACTATGGCGGTCGTGCTCAATACCCAGCGCGCCGCGCCGGGCATCGGCCCCTACCTGCAATAAGCCCCAGGCACGAGGCGCTTGAAAGAAGCAAAGAATTTTTATGGAACAACAACAAAAGCGATATGCGAGCCAGTCCGGTTTTTCGCTGCTCGAATTGCTCATCGGAATGGCCGTTACGCTGGTCATCATGACCCTCGCGATGACGCTGGTCGCCGGCGCATTCAGCATTCGGGCGCGCGAGAACCAACGCGCCGACGCCCTCGTGGATGCGCAACGCGCGTTGACCTATCTGTCGCGCGACATTGCCAACTCCGGCTTCGGTCTGAGAAACAACGGCATCGTTGAGGCCGACAGCGGCCTGAGCGCGATTCGCCTGCGCGCCAATCTGAACGCGTTCATGCGCCAGACGACGAGCCAGACCGCTTCCGACGCGGACGAAGATGTCCAGTATCGGCTGATCACAGATGCCAATGACAATTTCAGCTATATCGTTCGGCTTGATATCAATACCAATAACCAGACGACCATTCTCGCCAATCGCATTGACGGTTTACGGATTCGCTACTACGCGTCGAAGGTCAGTTACACACCCGACCCGGCCGCGAACGTCTGCGATATTTCTTCCGTCAGCGCGGCCGAAGTGGCGCAAAAGAGAGATGCGAGGTATGTCGTGATTACGCTTTGCGTCAATTTACCGCAGCGCGGCTCGCCGGGCAGCGCGGGATTCCAACCGGCCTCGCGGGTGCGCCTCATCTCCGACGTGGTGCTGCGCAACGCCGATCTGGCGGCCTATTGAAAGCTCGCGATATTCACGGGTCGAGAGGAACTATGAAGAAGCACAAGATGTCTGAAAATAAGAAGGGCAATCGCCGCCGGGAGCGCGGGGCGGCGCTTATTACCGCATTATTAATCTCTTTCCTGTTGCTGGCGGCGGGCGGCGGATTGATGTTGACGGTCGGCTCTTCGGTCGGCACGACGGTCGAGCCGATGAGCGAAATGCAGGCTTACTACGCGGCGGAATCCGGCATGCAGCAGGTTCTCAACGCGTTGCGCGGCAACGTCGCGCCGAACATCAGCTATCGCAAAGCGATCACGCCTCTGACCTCAAATAAAACGGCGGATAGCGCGCTCACCTACGCCCGCCTCTCAAATTGGCTGACCTATGACACAACCTATACCGACCGCGTCCTTCTAACTCCCGCCGCTGCTTATTCGCCGCTCACCGGCTTGGCCTTCAATGCAGTACTGAGCGACCCGGATAATTCCGGTGTGGTCAGCTTTACGACCTCCGGCTCTTTCTCGAACGGCGCCAGCACGTTGCCGTTCGGCGGCGGCAGCGGTAACAACAGCAACATCGGTTCCATCGTCTTCACGCCGCAAACCGTGACCGCGCTCAATGCGAGTCCGAGCGCGGCGACGGTGTTGGGCAGCCTGAGAGTCAGCGGCGGCCCGCAAATTTATACCTTCCCCGCGGGCACAACCTTCAATCTCACCATCAATCAAACTCTACCCTGGCCGGCGACAGCCGTCATTAAGTACACGTTACAGGGTTCCGTCTCCAACCTCGCCAGCGTCCTGACCGACCCGTTGCGCCTTGTCCCCGGTTCGACTAAATATCTCGCCGAGGGCACTGAGTACGAACTGGGTGGCGTTAGTCTCCCTCTGTTGTCCAGTGCTACAGGGTTTACCAACAACGTGCCGGTCATTGTAAAAGCCCCGGAGCCGAGAAGGATCATGGTTGAAGTCACAGGCTTCGGCCCGCGCGCTTCGGTGAAGAAGATGCAGATGATGGTGGGGCGTCTCGTGCTGGACTATGCGCCGCAGGGGACGATTGCTATTCGCGGCGCAACCGACCAATCTCTGATGAACTTCAGCGACGGCAACAGCAACCCTCATTCTTACAGCGGGAATCCTCCCGGCGGCGGACAGGCCATCTCCGCCTTCGCCGTCACGAATACGCCCGATTACGACTTGATCAAGAACATCGGCAACGTGAGCGGCAACCCGGCCGTCCAGCAAGTGCCGCTCTCGCAACTGCCTTCATGGCTGCAAAACCCCGACGTGGCGCGGGCGCAACTCAATATGCTGGAATCGGCGGCGCGCTCGCAGAACCGCCGGTTTACGACGGCCATCCCGCCCCCCTCTTTAGGCACGTTGGCGGCTCCGCTGTTTACGTTCGTCAACGGTGATTTAGACATCGGGTCGACGGGCGGAGCCGGCCTGCTGGTCGTCACCGGAACTCTGACCGCGCGCGGCTCCACTAAATTTGACGGGTTGATCCTCGTGCTCGGCGACGGCATCGTGATACGCGACGGCGGCGGCAACGGCAATACGCTCGGCGCAATGGCTATCGCGCGATTTAACCGCAACGTACCGGGCGGGCCGTTCCTCGCGCCCACCTTCGATACCAACGGCGGCGGCACCGGCGACGTGCAGTATGACCCGACCGCCGTGCAGAAGGCGCTCGGACTGGCCGGTCGCAGCGTCATCGCGGTGCGTGAGTATTAAGCCACGGTCTAACGTGAGCCGACCGGCGTCTGTGCGGAGGACGGAGGAAAGCATGTTCGAGATGTTCAGGAGCTTCAAGCTCAACAATCAGGCGGCTCCGGGCAAACCGGATACGGGCGAACGGGGCGGAGCCATTGAACATTACGAGATGGGGATGGAACTGGCGCGCCGGCAACAATTCCCGGAAGCCTTGAGAGAGTTCAAGCGGGCTGCGGCCAGAGAGCCGCGCTGGGCCGAAGTGCACTTCAATATCGGCGTCACCTGCGATCATCTCGGACGCCCCGCCGAGTCTATCAAGGCTTACCAGCAGGCGTTGACGTTTAAGGCGGATTACGCCGAAGCCTACAATAATCTCGGGCTGGCGCACGCCGATCTGGGGCAATATCTGGAAGCTGTAAAAGCCTATCGTCAGGCATCGCGCTTAAAACCCGATTATGCCGAGCCGCTCAACAATCTGGGGGTGCTCTATTTCAACGCGGGCACGTATCAGGAGGCCATCGGCGTATTGAATCGCGCCCTCAAGCTGAACCCGAAATATGCGATGGCCTATTATTCTCTGGGTTTGGTCTATGTCGAAATCAAAGATAAAGCATCAGCGCTGTCGGCGTGTGAAAAGCTGCTTGAGTTGGACGCGCGACTCGCGAATGAGCTAATGCATGCCATTGACGAAATCTGAATCGAAGAGGCGCCCCACGCGAATCGTCAATTAGCAACTCGCCGAGTAGCGATGCGACAGGCGCGACCCGCCTCACGCCATAACTGTCCTCGCCCGCCACGCAGGCTCTAACACCTATCTTCCCAACTTTATATCCCCATAGCGGATTGCAATCCGATGAGACACAGAGAAAACCTGAGTCCCATGCAATCGCAAATGGCTATAAGATTATTCAGGCGCGCCGCGCGCGGCGTCGTTGCGGATTTGCGCCGTGAGATTGCGGATGCCGTGCTTGTCGAGCAGGTGGCGCAAGGAGCGGACGGAGAGTTGGAGGAGTTCGGCGGCGCGCGTCTGGTTGCCGCCGGTGCGCCGCAGGGCTTCGAGCAGGTAGGTCTTCTCCAACTGGTCGAGGTGCGCCGTGAGGTTAAGGCCGTCGTCGGGCAGGTCGAGCGCGTCGGCGACGCGCGCGGGGTTGTAGTTGGTGATCTGTTCGGGGAGTCGTTCGGGTTGAATCTGGTCGGTGCGTTCGAGCGCGACCGCGCGCTCAACCGTGTGTTCGAGTTCGCGCACGTTGCCCGGCCACGAGTAGCGTTCGAGAAGTTCCATGGCGCGCTCCGAGACGCCGAGGCTGCGTCCGGCCAGCGCGCAATACTTTTCCGCGAAGTGCGTGACGAGTTCGGGAATGTCTTCGCGCTTCTCGCGCAGCGGCGGCAGTTCTATCGGGATGACCGAGACGCGATAAAAGAGGTCTTCGCGAAACGTCCCGGCTTTGACCATCGCGGGCAGGTCGCGGTTGGTCGCGGCGATGACGCGCGCGTCAACGCTCAACTCCTCGTGCCCGCCGACGGGGCGCACCTTGCGCTCTTGCAGCACGCGCAACAACTTTACCTGCATCGCGGGCGACATCTCGCCGATCTCGTCCAAGAAGATCGTGCCGCGGTCGGCCGCTTCAAATAAACCTTTGCGGTTGGCGGTCGCGCCCGTGAACGCGCCGCGCACGTAGCCGAAGAGTTCCGATTCGAGCAGCGTCTCGGTGAACGCGCCGCAGTTGATCGAGACGAATGGCTTGTCGCTGCGTGGTGAGAGATTATGGACGGCGCGCGCGACGAGTTCCTTGCCCGTGCCCGACTCGCCCGTGATCAAAACCGTGGACTGCACGGCGGCGACCGTCTCCACCATCTGATAGACGGCCTGCATGCGAGGCGAGCGGCCGATGATCTGATCGAGCCGCCCGCGCTCGCTCTGCGTCTTGCGCCATCCCTGAATCTCCTGCTTGAGTTGGCGGAGTTCCAGAGCCTTCTCGACGATCAATTTCAACTCGTCAACGTCGAAGGGCTTCTGGATGAAATCGTCCGCGCCGAGTTTGAACGCCTCGCGCGCCGTCTCGACCGTGGCGAAGGCCGTCATCATCACGACGGCCACATCCGGCGCGAGCTCGCGCGCCGCGCTGAGCAGTTCGATGCCGCCCATGTCCGGCATCCGCACGTCCGAGACGATCAAGTCGGCGGGCGTCTCGCGCAACATCTCGACCGCCCGCCGCCCGTTCTCCGCCGCGCGCACGCTGTGCCCCGCGCGCCCGAACACCAGCGACAACAACTGCCGCATGCCCTGTTCGTCGTCAACAATGAGTATTTGTGCCATAAGAATGCAGAGGTTAGAGGTTAGAGGTTAGAGGTTAGTGAACGCATTAGCCCGTTCATAACTCGCCCGACCTCTCGAAGTTGTTCCTGGACAGGCGCGTGCTCTTTTGTGCTGATATATTCGAGACGTAAGGCCAACTCTAAATGCGTATCCAACTCCAGTAACGAACCGCGCGCGTGACCAAGAAACTGATTGAATTCTGTTTTTGATCTACGACCTTGACCCTCAGCTATATTTGCGGGAATTGAGACGGCGGCGCGTCTGAGTTGGCTGGTCAGGCCATATAATTCCTCTTTGGGAAAATTTTTACTCAACTTGTAAACAGCCACTACCAACTCCATCGCCTTCTGCCATACGATCAAGTCACGGTGACTTTTAATCTGCTCCATCGCCGCCTCTCAACCATCTTCTTGCTTCTCCAACCTCTAACCTCTGACCTCTGACCTCTGTGTTTCGGGTAACTCGATGATGATCGTCGTGCCGTCCCCTTCGCGGCTGCGGACGTTTATTGTACCACCATGATCGCGGATGATTTGATAAACAATCGAGAGGCCGAGTCCCGTCCCGCCCGTCGTGGAGGAGGAAAACGGCTCGAACAATCTCTCGACCTGTTCGGGCGACATCCCTTGTCCGGTGTCCGTGAAAGTGATGCGGACGCGCCCGTAATTCGTCGCGCGCAGTTCGACGCGAAGCCGGCCGCCCTCGGGCATGGCCGAGAGCGCGTTGCGCGCGAGATTCCAGAAGACCTGACGCAGGCCGGCGGCGTCGGCCTGCGCGCGGATTGGCTCGTCGGGAAAGTCTTCTTCAATCGTGTGACGGTCGCGCGTCTCCGGGCTGTGGCGCAGGAGCGTGAAGGTCTCGCGCAGGGGTTCGCGCAAGTCCGTGTCGGCGAGCGAGACGGGGCGCGGGCGCGCGTAAGTGAGAAAGTCCGTGATGATGTGGTTGAGGCGGTCGGATTCGCGCAGGACGATCTCCATGAGTTCGGCCTGGCCGGGGTCGCCGTCCATCTCGGAGCGCAACACTTGAATCGAGCCGCGCATGGCCGCGAGCGGGTTGCGTATCTCGTGCGCGATGCCGGCCGCCACGCGCCCCACGGCCGCGAGCCTGTCCTGTCGCCGCGAAGTCTCTTCGAGCGCGCGCACCTGCGTCAAATCCTGAAAGGTGATGACGAGGCCGGTGCGCGCGCCGGTCTCGCCGAAGAGCGGGAAGATGCTGTAGCCGAGGCGCAGGCGCAGGCCGTCGGCGGTGAGACAGTCGGCCTCGTAACGCGGGCTGGCCGCGCCCGTCTCGGCCGCGCGCAGAGACTCCTCCACTTTCGGTGCGAGCGCGCCGAAGAGGATGGACACGTCCTCGCCGCGCAGGGCTTCGGCCGTGTAACCCGTGATCTCTTCGGCGGCGGCGTTGAAAGTGTAGATGAGACCGTCAAGGTCTGTGGTGACTAAACCGGAGCGGATTGATTCGACGATGCGTTCGTGCAGCACGCGCAAATCCGCCAGCGCGTGCTTGGCTTCGATAAGCTGCACTTCGGAGTGCGCCTGTCGTTCGGCGAGACGCGAGGCGAGCAGCCCCACGACGAAGAACGCGATGTCATGCAGCCCTACGTTTCCGATCACTTCCGGCACGGACGCGGCCTCCACGTCGCCCCCGCCCAGAGGAGACCACCCGAACGCGCTGGCGAAGACCACGAACGTGTAGCAGAAGGCACAGCCGACGGACGTGATGAGCGCGCCGCGCACGCCGATGAAAATGCCGGCCGCCGAGATGATGACGATGTAGAGGGCGACGAAGGGCGAATGCAAATCGCCGCGCATCGCCGTGAGCCATGTCACGAGCAGCACGTCGCAGAAAATCTGCGCCCCGGCCTGCCACTGCAACGGCAGCCGGGAGAAGCGCAACGTCGCCGCCGAAAGCGCGGAGAACAGCAGCACGACCAGCCCGAAAGTCAGCACGTTCTTGAACGAGTCGAGACTCGCGCCGCTCGCCCCGCTGCTCCCGAACATGAAACTCAACCCGAAGAGCGCGACCGCCAACACAAAACGACCGGCGATGAGCCACCACATTTTGCGCCGCAAAGGTGCGCCCGCTTTCGCCTGTGCCTGCTCTCTACGCGTCACGCTTCAAGCCTATCACAAAAACTACGGATGACCGGAAGAAACATAAACGACGCCCGCCGTGCTGCGCCCGCGCCTTCGCAGTCGCCGTCCGGCGTCGTCATTGTGTGAGGGGGAAAGCCTTCTCTCGCGGTCGTATCTGAGAAATCGAACTTCACGCCCGCCTTCATTCAGTCCGATACCGGCAGATGATGTGGAGGCTCAGACTCATCCCGGCGCGGCCTGCCGTCGCCCACGCCTCGGCGCACAGCCCGCCCAATCACCTCGCCACTTCTTTCGACCGCCCCGGCAGCTATCGCAGCGCCTCAACCATCAAGGTCGTTGCGCAGCCGAACGATGTCGCGTCGCGGCGGCGCGGCGAAAAAAGTTTTTCGTGATCGCGGCTAAAGTACGACGGGTCTACGTAGCCCACGCGACGCCCTGCGCTCGCCGCATGAAGAGTTTTTGCAGGATCGTACAATTATTCGCGAGTATCGTCTTACCGCTCTCTACTCCTGAGCGTTTAGAATCACACTAAAACAGTTAGACACGAAAAATTGCCACTGACGAAAAGATTATTAGAGAGAGTTCAGGTAAGCCCGGAAGGCACAGCAGCCCCTTCGGCAAATTTAGGGGGCGCAAGGTAGATGTCCGCTTCCGACCGCCCGGCGACCATATTCCTGTCGCGGGCGGCCGGCATAGACATATTTAGGGGGAGCCATAAATGAAAGACGAATTCGACGATACCTCGGGGGCTGAGTTGACGGCCGACGAGGAGGCGCTGTTAAAGGAGATGCCGACGCTGACCGACGTGGGACAGGCCAGGCGTACCTTCGTGGGGCAGACGCTCGCGGGCAGCCTCGGCGCCTTCGCGCTGATGCTGCTGGAGAAGGAGAGGGCGCTCGCCGCGCTGAGCGTTTCGCCCGAAGCGGTGTTTGCTCCGGCCGCAACGCTGGAAAATCCCGTCAGGGTCGCCCTGAAAGTTAACGGGGTGGCGCAAAGCCTGGAAGTTGATTCCCGCATGGTGCTGCTCGATGCCCTGCGCGAAAGGCTGGAACTGACCGGCACGAAGAAGGGATGCGATCAGGGGCAGTGCGGGGCCTGCACGGTGCTCGTCAATGGCCGGCGCGTCCTCTCCTGCCTGACGCTCGCCGCGCAGGTGGAGGGAAAAGCTGTGACGACCGTCGAGGGACTCGCCAAAGGTGACGAACTGCACCCCGTGCAGGCGGCCTTCATCAAGTACGACGGCTTCCAGTGCGGCTACTGCACGCCGGGGCAGCTTTGCTCGGCCGTCGGTCTGCTCGAAGAGGCGCGCAGGGGCGACGTGAGCCACGTCACAGAGGACGTGCGCGCGCCCGTCAAGCAGCTTTCGGACGATGAGATACGCGAGCGGATGAGCGGCAACATCTGCCGCTGCGGCGCGTACCCGGGCATCGTCGCCGCAATCAAGGATGCACATTCGGGCACGGAGACGGCGCGGACGTGGCGCTTCGTCGAAGGTGAGGAACTGGCACGCGTCAGGAAGGAGGATGAATCCGATGAGACCGTTTAAGTACACGCGCGCGACTGATCCCAACGTGGCCGCCCGCGCCGTCGCGGCCAACCCGCGTGCGAAGTTTCTGGCGGGCGGAACCAACATCCTCGATCTGATGAAAGAGGACGTGGAGCGTCCAGATGAACTGGTGGACGTGACCCGCCTGAAGCTCGCCGAGATCAAGGCGGCGGGCAGCGGCGGCGTCTCCATCGGCGCGCTCGCGAAGAACTCCGACACCGCCAACCACCCGCTCGTCCGCCGGAACTATCCGCTGCTCACGCAGGCCATCGTGGCGGGCGCATCGGGGCAACTCCGCAACATGGCGACCAACGGCGGCAACCTGATGCAGCGGACGCGTTGCCAGTACTTCTACGACACGGCGATGCCCTGCAACAAGCGCGAGCCGGGCAGCGGGTGCGGCGCGCTCGAAGGACTCAACCGGATTCACGCCATCTTCGGCTGGAGCGACAAGTGCGTCGCCACCTATCCCGGCGACATGGCGAACGCGCTCTACGCGCTCGACGCCGTCGTCAGGGTGAAGGGCACGGGCGGGCGCGAGCGCACGATCCCGATCACTGATTTCCACCGCCTGCCGGGCGACACGCCCGAGCGCGACAACAACCTACAGCACGGCGAACTGATTACGGCTATCGAACTGCCGAAGTCCGACTTCGCGAAGAACTCTTACTACCTGAAGGTGAGAGACCGTGCTTCCTACGCCTTCGCCCTCGTCGCCGTTGCCGCCGCCCTGGAACTCGACGGCGGTCGTGTCAGGCAGGCGCGCATCGTGCTTGGCGGCGTGGCGCACAAGCCGTGGCGAAGCCTTGAGGCCGAAGGCGCGCTGGCCGGCGCACCGGCGTCGGAGGAGACTTTCCGTCGGGCGGCCGAACATGCGCTCAAGGGCGCGAGGCCGCTCGCGCACAACGCCTACAAAGTCGAACTGGGGAAGCGCGCGGTCGTCCGCGCCCTGATGCGTGCCGCCAGGCTGGCCTGAAGGAAGGGGAAGGGAAACTATGACCAGATACATCGGTAAAGAGATGAGCCGCGTGGACGGCGTGGCGAAGGTGACGGGCAGGGCGAAGTACGCGGCGGAGTTCCGCGTGCCGAATCTCGCCTACGGTTTCATCGTGCTGGGCACGGTGGCGAAGGGCACGATCAGTGCCATTGATACGCGCGAGGCCGAGCGCGCGCCGGGCGTCGTGCGCGTCTTCACGCACCTGAACACGCCGAAGCTCGGGCCGAAGACCGTTACGGAGGACGCGCCGCCGCGTGGCGCACGCGATGAGCGCGACAAGTCTTTCCGCGCGCTCCAATCGGACAGAATCTACTTCAACATGCAGCCCGTGGCGCTCGTCGTCGCCGAGACTTACGAGCAGGCGCGCTACGCCGCGCGCTTAGTCCGTGTCTCTTACAACGCGGAGAAGCACGCGACCGATACGGAGGCCGTGCGCGGGCGGGCGCGCGTGCCCCCGCGCGGGACGCCCAAGCCTCGCGGCAACCCGGAAGAAGCCATGCGCGTTGCACCTGTTAAAGTCGAGGCCGAGTATCGCATCCCCATCGAGCACCACAACCCGATGGAGCCGCACGCGGCCGTCGCCGTCTGGCAGGGCGACAAGCTGACCATCTTCGATAAGACGCAGGAGGTCTACGGCGTGCGCGCGCACCTCGCGTCGGCCTTCGGCGTCGCGGAGGAGAACGTCTCGGTCGTCTCCCCTTACGTCGGCGGAGCGTTCGGCTCAAGTCTCAGGCCGAACTACTACCCGGCGTTGACGGCGATGGCGGCGCGCGAACTCAAGCGCCCGGTCAAGGTCGTCTACACGCGCACGCAGATGTACACCGGCCACGGCTACCGCCCCTACACGATCCAGAAGATCGCGCTCGGGGCGGAACGGTCGGGAAAGCTCACCGCGATGATCCACGAGGCCGTGCATAACACCTCTTCCTTCGAGGAGTTCAACGACAACACCACAGGCTTTACGCGACAGGTCTACGCCTGCCCGAACCTCTCCGCGCCGCTGAAGATCACCACCACAGACCTCAACACCCCGACCTGGATGCGCGCGCCCGGCGCTGTGAGCGGCATGTTCGCGCTCGAATGCGCGATGGACGAACTGGCCTACGCGCTGGGGATTGACCCGCTCGAACTCCGGCTCATCAACTACGCCGAGACAGACCCCGAGAGCGGGCGACCGTTTTCGAGCAAGGCGCTCAGGGAATGCTACCGGCTCGGCGCGGAGAAGTTCGGGTGGAAGGGACGCAAGATGGAGCCGCGCTCGATGCGCGACGGGCGGCTTCTCGTCGGCTGGGGCACGGCCACCGGCGTCTGGGGCGCGTTTCAAAGACCTGCCAGCGCCAGAATCACATTCAGCGCGGACGGGTCGGCGCACGTCACCAGCGCGACGAGCGACATCGGCCCCGGCACATACACGGTGATGACCATGATCGCCGCCGAGTATCTCGGGCTGCCAATCGAGCGCGTGAAGTTTGAACTAGGCGACACGAAGTTCCCGCGCGCGCCGTCGCAGGGCGGCTCTCAGACCACGTCGAGCGTCGGCTCGGCCGTGCACGGCGCGGCTCTCGCGGTCGGCGCGAAGTTGCTGACGTTAGCGAATCAGGATGCATCCTCGCCGCTGAAGGGGGTGACGGCCGCCGACGTAGAGATGCTCGACGGCAGGCTGCGACTCAGGAGCGACCCGTCGCGCTTCGTCCAGATAGCCGAAGTCATGCGCCGCAACAACCTCGCCGAAGTCACCGAGACGTTCGAGTCGCGCCCCTCGAAGGAGCGCGATAAGTACGCGACGATGGCGCACGGCGCGCAGTTCGTCGAAGTGAAGGTTGACCCCGACCTCGGCATCGTGCGCGTCACGCGCGCCATCGAGGTGACGGCCTGCGGCAAGATCATCAACCCGAAGGCGTCGCACAGCCAGGAGATCGGCGGCGTCGTCTGGGGCATCGGCATGGCCTTGCAGGAGGCGACCGAGATTGACCACCGCTACGGCCGCATCATGAACCCGAACCTACAGCACTACCACGTGCCGGTCAACGCGGACGTGCATCAGGTCGAGACGATGTTCGTCGAGGAGGAAGACAAGGTCGTCAACCCGCTCGGCGTCAAGGGCATGGGCGAACTCGGAATGGTCGGCATCCCTGCGGCCATCGCCAACGCCGTCTTCCACGCCACAGGCAAACGTATCAGGGAACTGCCCATTACGCCGGACAAGTTGCTGTAGAGGGAGGTGAGCTTATGAACGAAGTGCGAGCCTTAGTGGAAGCGTTCGACGAGGCGCACGAGAGGGGCGAGCGTTGCGCCCTGGCAACAGTCGTGAGCGTCGAAGGCTCCTCATACCGGCGTCCGGGGGCACGCATGCTGGTCTGCGAAGCCGGTGCGAGCACGGGCACGATCAGCGCAGGCTGCCTCGAAAGCGATGTGATAGAGCACGCGAAACGCGTCATCAGGGCGGGCAAGGCTGTGCTCGTCGAGTACGACACTGCATCCACGAGCGACGAGATGGCGTGGGGGCTGGGGCTTGGCTGCAACGGTATCGTGCGCGTGCTGGTCGAGCCGCTCGCCTACGGCTCGCTCTACCTCGAAGCGTTGAGGGGTTCGGGCGAGGCACACGCACGCGCCTCGCCCATGACGGTCGCGACCGTCTATCAGCACACGCCTTCGGGGTCGGCACCCGCAACCGCGCCCGTCGCAATCGGCGCGCGGCTCTTCATTGACGAGGGCGGCGAGGCCGGACGCGAGAACTTGAGCGACGAGGCGGCGTCGCTCATCGAGAGTGATGTGCGCTTAACGGCGCGCGCGGAGTCAGCCGATACCAGAGTCTACGAGGTGGCGGGCGGCTCCTTGAAGGTCTTCGTGGAGACGCTTCTACCGCCCGTCCAACTCGTCGTCTTCGGGGCGGGGCATGACGCACTGCCGGTCGTCGAACTCGCCCGCGCATTGGGCTGGCAGACGGAGGTCGTTGATCCGCAGTCCCGCCCGGCCAGCCGTTCACGATTTGCCACAGCGGACAAGGTGACGCTCGCGCGCCCCGCGGGCGTCGGCGCGCAGGTCACGATCACGCCACGAACCCTGACGCTTCTGATGTCGCACAACTACTCGCACGACCTCGAACTCCTCAAGTTCCTGCTCGCATCGCCCGCCCGCTACATCGGAGTCATGGGTCCCCGCAAGCGGACTGAGCGGATGCTGGGTGAGTTGGCGGCGAACGATGGGGCGTTCAGTCCGGGGGAAAGGGAGATGTCTCGCCTACACTCCCCGGCCGGTCTGGACATCGGGGCGAATGCTCCCGCGGAGGTCGCTCTCTCAATCGTCGCCGAGATGCGTGCGGTGTTGGACGGGCGGCGCGGCGGAATGTTGCGCGAGCGCCGGGGTTCCATCCACGGCAATACGGGTGATGCCGGTCGCGTTCTCCTGACGGAGGAACAGTCCCTTACTGTGGCGGTGGCGTGAGGGGCGAAGGCTGGCGAGGGAGGACATTTCCGGAGTGGTCGTAAACAACTCGTTGGGTGTCGGCGCTGTTGTTTTGGCGGCGGGGTCATCCTCCCGCATGGGCAGCCCGAAGCAGACTCTTCAATACCGGGGCGAGAGTCTGCTCAGGCGCGCTGCCCTCGCAGCGCTGTGCGCGGGGTGCCGCCCGGTAATCGTGGTGACGGGCGCAAACGCCGAGCTGTCGAGACGCGAACTGGATGGCCTCGACGTGCGGGAAGTGTTGAATACCCTGTGGGAGACCGGGATGGCGTCGTCAGTCCGCGCGGGCGTCGAAGGACTTGTCAACGCGGACGCCGATGTGGACGCCGCCGTCCTCTTGCTGTGCGACCAACCTCACGTCACAGCCGACATCATCTCCGGCCTCGTCGCGGCGCACCGCGCCGACGGGAGGATCGTCGTCGCCTCGACGTATGGCGGGAGCTTCGGCGTGCCGGCCTTATTCGGCAGGGCGCTCTTCGACGAACTGGCGCGGCTCGAAGGAGTGGCCGGCGCGAAGCAGGTGATTAAGAGACACGCTGCGGAGGCGCACTTTTTACCCTTCCCGCGCGGAGAGGTAGACGTGGACACGCCGGATGATTTCTCGCGCCTGATTGGACGCGAAAGTGCTTGACGAAAAGTGAAGATAAGATATGAGAAAAGCATTTACCTTCACTTAATGAGAAAAAGCCCGCAAAGAGGCGCTGCTCTGCGGCTCGTTCGTCCTGCCCGGCGACCGGCCTAGAGTTCTGTGCGAGCGGTTGTTGCGGATCGCCGTGCCGCAACTCCTGAGACGATACAGGTGCTAGTAACAGCAGGTGCTAGTAACAGAACGATGGTAAATAACATTCAGAGTTATGTGGCAGCCGTTTGCTTTTCTCGTCAGCTCCTACCATCTCAGTTAATTACTTCTGTATATACCAATCTTCATCTGCGACGAACGCCCGGGCGGGCCATCACCCATAAGCACCAGGCGCGTCGGCACGTCCCTTAGAATCGCACCTGAATCCTTCAGGCCGGTCGCGTAGTAACGATGCCCTTTGATGCCGCCCACTGGGAAATATCCCTTCGTGAGATCGCTGCCGCCATCAGGTCAGGGAACATATCCGGCGTGCAGGCAAAGCAGGGTATTCCGAGCGCCGTGAACCGCGCTGCCGTGTTGTGGTCGAAACTAGGAGCGCCACGGTCGTCCAAAGCCAGCAGGGTGATTACCTGTACCCCGGCGGCGACGATGCTCGACGCCCGTTTGAGCATCTCCCGGAGGTTCCCGCCTTCGTAGAGGTCGCTGACAATGACCATGATTGTGTCGTGCGGCGACCGCACCAGACCCTGACAGTAGGAGAGCGCAAGGTTGATGTCTGTTCCGCCGCCGAGTTGTGTGCCGAACAAAACTTCCACCGGGTCTGAAAGCATGTCAGTCAGGTCAACAACGGAGGTGTCGAAGACCACCAGCGAAGTCTTGACCGAGCGCAGAGATGCGAGCACCGCCGCCATGATGCCGGAGTAGACGACGGAAGTAGCCATCGAGCCGCTCTGGTCAACGCACAGGATGATGTCGCGTAGCGCCGTAGTCTTACGGCCGTAGCCGATGCGGCGCTCGGGAATCACCGTCCGATAGCGTGGCTGGTAGTGTTTGAGGTTGGCGCGGATGGTGCGATCCCAATCAATCTCGTTGTGGCGTGGACGACGTGTGCGCGACGAACGATTGAGGCTGCCGGTGACGGCCTGACGCAGAGGATTCGCCAGCCTGCGCTCCAACTCCTCGACCACCTTGCGCACGACCATCCGCGCCGTGTCCCTGGTCTTGTTCGGCATCACTTGACTGAGCGACAGCAGCGTGGCGACCAGGTGAACGTCCGGCTCGACCGCCTGCAACATCTCCGGCTCCAGGAGCATCTGCCTGAGACCCAGCCGCTCAAGCGCGTCATGCTGCATGACGCGCACGACCGAAGCCGGGAAGTAGTCGCGGATGTCGCCGAGCCAGCGCGCGATCTTCGGCGAGGAACTGCCGAGGCCGCCCCCTCGCTCGGCGTCGTAGAGAGCCTCCAGAGCGCGGTCAATCCCGATGTCCGCGCCCTCAAGCGCAAGGCCGGTGCCGTCGGCCTCGTCACCGCCCAGAATGAGTCGCCAGCGGCGCAACCTGTCGTTTTCAGTAATGGTCATCTCAGTACCGGATCAATCGAGCAATTCAATGCCGAGCAGGCGGGCGCCCAGAGGAACGACCTTGTTCGCCCGCTCCATGTTAATTTCAGCGCCGGAAGCGTTGTCCGCCGCCCCTGTCGTGCCTCCGCCTCCCGCTTTGCGTGCGCGTTCACCCATCTGGCGGCGCTCGGGCGGCGTGAAGGTGGAAAACGTCCGCCGCAGCAGCGGGAGGAGGCGGGTGAACAAATCGGCCTGCAAAGACCTGACCCAATCGTCGAGAATCTCCCACAGCGCAGAATCGTGCAGCAGCACGAGACCGCTGCCTCGCAGAAAACCTTCGAGCCACCGCGCCGAATACTCCGGGTCGCTCGCCTGCGAGAGGGCCAGACGGAACTTTGCGGCTACCTCCGCGGCCGAGAGTAGCTTCTGATCGAACAGAAGGCGGCAGCACTTCCCGGCGATCAGCCCGTGCAACTGATGCTGGTCTGTCATGCGGCGAAGCGCTGCCCGCCAGACGCTCAAGTGCTCTTCGTCGCCGAGCGTGACGACTGCGCCGTGAACATTATTGAGGCGCGAGTACATCTCTTCGGCGGCCTCGTCGTTGAGCGCCGCGCAGGCGTTCGGCAGCCCGATTGAGACGCGTGCGACCAGCCCGTCAACGACCTGCTTCACGAGCCGCGTGTCGCCCTGCCGCACGCTGCCGTAACGAAGTACGTTCGCGAGCGGCGCGAGCGCGTCCATCGCGTGCGGGATGTCGCCGGAGACGGCCGCCACCTGTTGCAGTCGTGAGATCACGCCCTCGACCGCCCCGGGCAAATCCGCCAGAAGCGTCTGCTCGACGAGGCCGGTCAACACGGGCAGTTCCTGTGCGCGCCCGGCCCGTTCAAGCGCATAAGCCGTGGCGGCGGCCGGAATCGTATTCCCCCAGATGTTGGCCTCGATGACGGAGATCGAAAGGCCGGGCTCCCAGCGAAGCCGCCACACTTCGCGAAACGTCCCCTTGCCGCCGGCGCGCTCGACCCGTCCCCAGGCGATGCCGAGCATTTTGAGGCGGTGGAGCAACCGGCTCCGCTCCAACTCGTTCGCCTTACGCAGATCGAGATCGAGCAGGCGCTCGGTCGCCTCCGGCACGAGCCGCAGTCTCTTCTGCGTGCGCTGGAGGTCTTGCTGGAGCGGCAGCCCCGGTGTCTCCGCGGGAACTTCTCCGAGCGCCTCGCCCACGATCAGCTTCTCGCCGACGAGGCGCAGCGGCGTGTCGTCGCCATAACAGAGCACGGAGAGGGTCGCATCGTTCACTTCCGCCAGCCCCGGGACAGAACGACCGCGCATCGCCGCGAGGGTTTCGGCCAGCCGCACGGCCTCGATGACGCTCGCCGAAGAGGCGTTCATATCTTCGCCGCGCAGTAGTTGCGCGACGCGCGCCATCCAACTCACGGTGAGATTCGCGGGGGCTGACCAGAGATAGTGATAGTAACCGGGCGACTCGACGCCCGCACCATAGCCGCTGCGATACGTCAGGTGTCTGTATGTCCAGGGCACCCAGGTGGCGACCACCTTCTGTCCGGGCAGACTCTTGAGGAGCGCCGCGTCTTCCCGCGCCGCCGGCATACTTGTAAGCGCAGGGGCGTGCCACGCGCCGCAGACGACGGCGATGCGACCCCATCCCGCCTCCTGCGCCTCGCGGATAACCTGTCGCATGTGCGCTTCTCGCAACGCCTCGACCCTCTCGGGCGGAAACTCACCTTGCCCGGCCGTCTCTTCGCGCAGCGCGGTCATCAGTTCAAGTACGCCCTGAAAAATGGCACGGCTGTCGCGCCGCTCTTCGATCATCTGCTCCCACCACAACTCGCCGTCGCCGTGCCCGGCGGCTTCGGCCACCAGGCGCAGAGGGTCTTGGCGCAACGCTTCTTCCGCGGTCGCTTCCCGTTGCGCCTCGCCCGGCTCGTTCTCCGAAGTTCGGAGTGCGAACTGAACGGACTGCGGCAAGTCCATGAAGCGCACGGGGACGTGATTCCTCTGCGCGTAAAGAATCGCCTGCCATTCGGGCGAGAACTCGGCGAAAGGATAGTAGACGGCGCGCTTCGGCTCCTCGGGAGAGTAGATGAGCAGGGCGACGGGCGGGCGCATCCCCTGTCGGGCGGTGAGTGCGAGCAGTTCGTCGGCGTCGGGTGGGCCTTCGACGAGCACGACATCGGGCTTGAGCCTCTCCAACTCAGCGAGCAGGCTGCGGGCCGAGCCCGGCCCGTGATGACGTATTCCGAGGATGGTGACGCTCATACTTCCCGGCACGCGCGGTAGAGGTCTTTCCAGCCGTCCCGCTCTTTGATGACCGTCTCAAGGTATTCCCGCCAGACGATGCGATCCTGCACCGGGTCTTTGATAACCGTGCCGGCGATGCTCGACGCCAGGTCGTGTGCCGTCAGCCGTCCCTCGCCGAAGTGCGCTGCCATCGAAAGACCGTTGTTGATGACGGAGATGGCCTCCGCCGTGCTGAGCGTACCCGAAGGGCTCTTGATCTTGGTCTTCCCGTCAATAGTCTTGCCGTCGCGCAGCTCGCGGAAGATCGTCACCACGCGGCGAATCTCTTCGAGCGCGGGCGGCTCGGCCGGCAGTTCCAACGCGCGCCCGATTGCCTCGACGCGGAACTGCACGATCTCGACCTCCTCTTCGATGGTTTCGGGCAGCGGGAGCACGACCGTGTTGAAGCGGCGCTTGAGGGCGCTCGACAGCTCGTTGAGGCCGCGGTCGCGGTCGTTGGCGGTGGCGATGATGTTGAAGCCTTTACGCGCCTGTATCTCGCTGTTGAGTTCGGGGACGGGCAGAGTCTTCTCCGAGAGAATCGTGATGAGAGAGTCCTGCACGTCGGAAGGGATGCGGGTCAGTTCTTCGATGCGCGCGATCTTGCCCTCCTCCATCGCGTGCTTGACGGGGCTTGAGACGAGCGCCGCCATGGACGGGCCTTCGGCGAGCAGGCGCGCGTAGTTCCAGCCGTAGCGGACGGCCTCTTCGCCCGTCCCGGCCGTACCCTGCACGACCAGCGTCGAGTCGCCCGAGATGGCCGCGGACAGGTGCTCGGAGAGCCAGGTCTTGGCGGTGCCGGGCACGCCGAGCAGCAGGAGCGCACGGTCGGTCGCCAGTGTGGCGACGGCGACCTCTATGACGCGGCGGCTGCCGATGTACTTGGGTGTGACGGGGAAGCCGTTGTCGAGCTTGCCGCCGAGGACGTAAGTCGCGACCGCCCACGGCGACATCCTCCAGTTGGGCGGGCGTGTGCGCGAGTCCGCCCGCTCGATCTCCTGCAACTCTTCTGCGAACTGCTGTTCGGCGTGTTCACGTAATACTGCGCTCATGATTTAGTTGTTCCCCTCTTTAAGTATCGCCCGCAACATGTCGCGCCGGAAACGCAACACGGACTGAAACTCATCCACCGCGTCCTGCCACCACCCATCCGCATCCGCAGGCCAGTCGGCCGACAACTCGTCCGCCAGGGCGGGCAAGACGTAGAGCGCGAACTGTTTGAGGGCTGCCTTTAATTGCCACTCCATCAGTTCATTTTTCCTGCCGCCGCCGATTCGCTCTTTGATGCCGGCCACCACGGCCCGGCTGAGTTCGCCGCTCCACTCCTGCCTGTGCTCCAGCAGCAGCCAGAGGGCCGGGTGATCTACGTGGAGTCCTTTTTTCTCCCGCGCAAGCTCATCGAGGATGAGAGCTTCGAGGCGCGCCGCCGGGAGATGCGAGCCGAGTTCGGACAGGTTGGCGTTCGCCTCGCGCAGATTTTCCTCCCGGAGTTGCCGGTCTGACAGGATGGCCTCAACCCATTCCGCATCGCCGTACCGCCCGGCCGCAGTGATGAGTCCGGCGATGATCGCCGCCTTCCACTCGCTATTGCGGGCAGCTTCCAACACCTCGACGGGTTTCCTGCTCCACAGACGACACCAACTCATGGGAGGAACCCAACCGACGGCGTGCAACAGCCACCAGCCTTTCCTGCCCAGATGCTTCGAGACCGCTCCCGTCGCCGGCACTTCCAACTGTACCTGATTCTCTTTTTGCCACTTCTCCGGATCGCCCGGCAGGCTGACTTCAATGCGCGCCTTCCCCAGCAGCGGCTTGTGATAACTGAACAGCGAGCCTACCTTATCGCTCACCGTTTCCCGGAGGTGCGATGAAGACAGTCGCAGCAGTATCTCTCCGCCCATGCGTCTCACCTCCGCGCTTCGATCCTGGAGCGTCTCGCTCAAAAACGGCTCATCCGAGGGGTTCAGTCCGGTCAGTAAGATTTCCAGAAACGACAGGCGGTCTCTGGCGACTTCGCTCTTCCAGGTGGAGGAGAGTAGTTCGCGCGCTCTTTCCGGGTCTGTCTCGCGCAGTGCGCGCAACAGAAACAGGCGCTCGTGGCGGTTGCCCGTCTCCCATGTGTCGCCCGCCGCGCCCCCCGAAGCCCAACGCCACTCGTCGTTCTGCGTGGCGAGCCAGCACCCCCTGTTGCCTGTGACGTTAATGATGAGCGGTCGCAGACTCTGCTCGGCGCGCCCCCTGTCAAGGAGCGCCGGCAGGTGATCTGCGGGCACGCGCCGTCCGGCCTTCCGCAGAGCCACAAGCCACTCCGGCAGGACTTCCTTGAACCCGCCTTCAAGCATCAGGGCGAGATGTTGACCTGCTTCGTCAGAGCAGCAGGGAACTTCATCCGCCGCGCAGGCTTCGGGCAAAGGCTGCCGGTCGAGAGCAGGCTGAAAACCGGCGCGGCGGTAAAGAGCCGCGAGCGCGACGGCGGCGAGAAGCGCGCCCTCGCGATCCGAAGGGTCGAGCCGATGGAGAGCACGGCCGAGTTCGCCGTCTCCGGGCGCGAGCACGACTTCCTGTCGCTCGGTGCCGACGGCGGCGGTGCTTAGAATATCCTCCCAAACCATCATGTCTGTCAGGTTCGATCCCTACCGCCGTTTATGAGGCAGGCCGACGACAGCCTGCGCCGGATGAAATTCTCAGACTCGCGCGTATCGTCCTTCCGCCCAGACGCCGAGAGGCAGCAGGCGACGGCCGTCCCATTCCCCGAACAGCGTGACGGGGCGACCGCCGCCGAACGCCAGCAACTTCCATCCTCCGTCGGCCTGCGGGCCAAGCGGCAGCAGCCGCCCGCCCGCGTCTCTCGCCAGCCAGACTTCATCGCGCCTGATTGGAACGACTTCGTCAAAGAGGGCGGGGAAGACCTCGATCCATGGGTTGCGAGCCAGCGCGTCGGCGTAGGCCGAGAGGAAACTTTCGGCCGAGGCATACCCGCACACAGGCGTTCGGGGGACGGGCGCGGAGTGGCGCTGCCTGAGCGAGGCGCGCAACGGGTAGTTGCTCGGATAATAAACCAACTCCGCGTCAATCATCGTTCCCGTGAGAAGGCCGGATGTCAGCGCCTGTCCGGGGGCGGCGAAGTCGAGCAAGGCTGCGTCCCTGCCGCTCTCCTCGCCCCGGAGCCAGGTGCGCTGGACACGAAGTTTGTCTTCTTCGTAGGTGCGCTGACCCGTGACTACCCAGCGGTCGCGCACGAGGCCATCGGCCGACAGTTCTTCCTCCTTCGTCGTCCAGCCGATGTATGCGCGGAGGTCGGCCTGTACGGGTTCCGGCAGCGACTCTATGCGCTTGAAGCCTTCGGCGGCCAGAAACAACGAACCCATGCGCGCCAGCATTACGTCAGCCCACTCTTCGGCCGACGCTGCGACGCTCGACATCTCGCGCACGCGTCGAGCCGCGCCGGGAGCTTGCGCGTCAATCAGCCGAGCCGCCATCTGCTCCCAGTACTTCGGCGGCTGGGTCTGCGCGGCGGCCAAACCCCGCCGTGTCAGGTCGCGCATCCAGAGTTCCAACTCTGCCAGCCCCGCCGCCACGCGCGTTTGTCGTTCGGAGGAGCGTTTAACCTTCGTGGTTCGCTTCTTCTGTGTCGGAGGCGCGGCCTCGGCCGGAGCCTGGTCGGCCTCCCCGGCGGTGCCGCGCTTCGGCTGCTGCCGGTCTCTTTTCTCCAGCCATTCGACGACCCACGGGGGAGGCCCGCCCGATGCGAAAGAAGATTGCTGAGTCGCGAACAGGAGGAACAGCCCGAGCGCATGCTTGCAGGGGAACTTGCGGCTCGGGCAGGTACACCTGAAAGCGGGCTCCGTCAGATCGATCTGCGTCCTGTAAGGTTCCTTGCCGCTGCCCCGGCACTCGCCCCACACGGCACGCTCGTCGTACCCGCGTGCGGGCCACTTGCCCGTGCTCGCAAGTGAGCGCCCGGCCTTCGCGGACGGGGCGTCGGGCGCGAGCGCGATGATCTGTTCGGGCGAAAAGCTCATAAGCGTGGATCGACCGGCTCGCTCTCCAGCGCGAGCACGCCGAAGACGCATTCGTGGACGCGGCGCAACGGCTCGCGGCGCACGAACCGCTCCAGCCCTTCAACGCCGAGCGCGAATTCGCGCAGCGCCAGCGAACGCTTGGCCCCCAGCCCGCGCGCCCGCAGGCGCTCCAGATTTTCGGGCGCGTCGTACTCCGGCCCGTAGATGACGCGCAGGTACTCTCGCCCGCGGCACTTCACCGCCGGCTGCACGAGGCCGCGCGTGCCGCGGGCAATGAAGTCGAGCGGTTTGACGACCATCCCTTCGCCGCCCCTGCCCGTCAGGTCTTCCCACCAACTGATGCCGGCCTTCAGGCTCTCCTGTTCCGTCAGGTCAACGATCATGTATGAAGTGACGAACAGAAGAGGCGTGTCAACCGCCCCGCAGAGACGCCGGAGCGTCTCCATGTGCCAGACGTGATCTCTGTCGGTATGCACTTTACCTTCGGTCGCCAACAGGTGGAAAGGTGCCAGCCTGAGATCGTCGAGCGAACGCACCGGCCAGCAGTAGCGACGGTAAGCCTCACGGTACTTCTCGGCCGCCTCTGCGCGCTGCCGATAGCGTTCGAGGAGACCCCGTGCGTCGTCAGTCACGGCCGAAGCCTTCTCAAGAGCCGAGACGGCATCCGAGAGCGCGGCACGCGAAGCCGCGCCGACGGCCGCGTACTGCTGCCGCAACAACTCCTGCGCCTTCGCAGACCACGGCATCAACTCGCAGTCCAGGCACATCCAGTCCGTTTCCAATTCATCCCACAGGCCGGCCCGTTCCGCCGCCGCCCGGATTCTGTTCAGAAACTCGGATTCGAGCATGCGGTCGTCAAAGAATCGCCGGCCGGTTCTCGTGTAGCAGAGACCGAACCCGTCGCCGACGACGCCGAAGCGGGCGCGGGCGGTCTCCTCGTCGCGGCAGACGACGACGATGGCGCGCGATCCCATGTGCTTCTCCTCGCAGATGACTTTAGACACGCCCTGGTTGAAATAGTAAGAGAAGGCCTCGGCGGGGTGTTCCAACAGCCCCGGCTCTTTAGTCGTCTCCGACGGGGACATGGTCGGCGGCAGGTAAATGAGCCACTTCGGGTTGGCCGCAAACCGGCTCATCACTTCCAGCGCGGCGACGGCATTCTCCTCGCGGATGGTGACGTTGCGATGCAGGCCGGTCGAGACGATGCGCTTGCCCGTCACGTCTTCGATGTCCAGCAGATCGTCGTGCTGCTGCTGTGCGGTCAGGGCGGGCGCTTTCTCCTCTTCCGGCAGGAACGGCTTGACCGACTCGTAGTAAGTCTGCGCCGCCTGAACCGAGATCAGTTCCTTCTCGGGGTAGCGCAGCGCCGTCAATTTCCCGCCGTAGACGCAGCCTGTGTCAATGTTGATGGTGCGGTTGAGCCATTCGGGTTCGGGCACGGGCGTGTGGCCGTAGACCACCGCCGCACGGCCGCGGTATTCCGCCGCCCAGTTGTAGCGCACCGGCAGCCCGAACTCGTCCGTCTCGCCCGTCGTTTCGCCGAAGAGGGCGAAGTCGCGCACCGTGCCCGAGCCGCGCCCCTGTAACGTCTCCTTCAGGCCGGCGTGCGCGACGACGAGCATTCCGTCGTCGAGGACGTAATGGCTCACCAACCTGTCAATGAAAGTCGAGACCTGTGCTTTGAATGCGGCCGGCTCGTGTTCCAACTGCTCAAGGGATTCCGCGAGGCCGTGCGTGATGCGCACGTCGCGCCCCTGGAGTTTGCGCATCAACTTGATGTCGTGGTTGCCGGGCACGCACAGCGCCGTCCCATTCGCCGCCATGCTCATCACGAGCCGCAGCACTTCCGGTATCTTCGGCCCGCGGTCAACGAGGTCGCCGAGGAAGACCGCTCTGCGCCCCTCGGCGTGACGAACCCGAAAGCCGAAGGAATCGGCATCGTCGCCGTCGGAGGCGTGCGCCACCTCATAACCGAGTCGCTCGAGAAGCGCGCGGAGTTCGTCGAAACAGCCGTGAACGTCGCCGATGATGTCAAAAGGGCCGCGCTCGTGCTTCAGGTTGTTCCAGAGCGGCTGGCGCTCGACGACCGCAGCCTCGACCTCCTCGGCGGAGGAGAACTCGTAGATGTGGCGGAAGCCCTCGCGTTTAAGGTTGCGTATGGAGCGGCGTAGCTGCTGGCTCTGCTGGCGAATGACGTGCGGCCCGAAATCTCGATCCGAGCGGTCACGGTTCCGGTCGAGGCAAAGTCTTTCGGGGAGGTTGAGGACTATGGCGACGGGCAGCACGTGATACTCGCGCGCCAGCGCGACGAGCGGCTTGCGCGCCTCCGGCTGCACGTTGGTCGCGTCAATGACCGTGATCCGCCCGGCCGCCAGCCGCTTCGAGGCGATGAAATGCAGCACCTCGAAGGCGTCCTTCGTCGCGGCCTGATCGTTCTCATCGTCCGAGACGAGGCCGCGACAAAAGTCCGACGAGAGCACCTCGGTCGGCTTGAAGTGCTTCCGGGCGAAAGTGGATTTACCGCAGCCCGAAGGCCCGACGAGGACGACCAGTGAAAGTTCAGGGATGGTTAATTTCATAGATAGCTGATCCGGCTTGTCGTTATCCAATGTAGGGCGAGGCCGCCACGGCGTCGGCAAGGCCGCTCTGCGCGCTGACGGACTATCGAATGCTTCCGAATGATGCGCTCGCCCAGGATGCTTCCTCAGCCGATGGTGAAGACTCCCATCTGCGTCGGCGCTCCGACCTGCGAATCTTCGTCTCCGACGGGAAGAAAGCGGGCGGCGTAGCCGTAACGTGCGGCAACGCCCTCTGCCCACGCGCGGAACTCTGCGCGCGTCCACTCGAAGCGATGATCTTTGTGGCGAAACTTGCCCGCAGCCAGCCCCTCGAACCGCACGTTGTATTCGACGTTCGGCGTGGTGAGCACCACCGTCTCCGGCCTCGCAAACTCGAACAGCACTCTTTCGAAGGCCGACAGGCGTGGCTCGTCCAGATGCTCGACGACCTCCACGACCGTCGCGGCGTCAAAGCCCGCGAGCCGCTTGTCACGATAAGTCAGCGAACCCTGAATGAGACTGACGCGCTCCTTCATTTTCGCGGGGAGCCGCTCCAGGCGAAGGCGACCGGCGGCCGTCTCCAGCGCCCGGTGCGAGACATCCATCCCCACAATCTCGTCGAAACTCCTGTCTTCGAGAAGCGTTTTGAGCAGCCGCCCCTCGCCGCACCCGAGGTCTACCACCCGCTTTGCCCCGGCGCTTTTGAGCGCGGCGAGGACGGCCGACAACCGCCGCTCGTTTAAGCTGAGCGGGCGCTCGACGCGTTCCTCGTCGTTGTCACGGGCTTCTTCGGCCGCGTCGAGGTCGGGAATCTCTTCCCCGATCAGCCTCGCCAGAGCGTCGTTGGCGAGACTCCGCCTGTGTTTCAGGTATCGGTGGGCGATGGCCTCACGCTCGGGATGCGCCGCCAGCCAGCCCTCGCCGTGGCGCAGAAGTTTTTCCACCTCCTCATCGCCCACCCAGTAGTGCTTTTCGTTGTCGAGGACGGGCGCAAGCACGTAGATGTGCGTGAGCAGATCGCGCAGCCGCACCCGGGCGCTTATCTCAACCGTGAAATATGGGCTCTCGCCCCACTCCGGAAACTGCTCGTCAAGGGCGTGCTGGCGCGCAGTTACCTCGTAGCCGAGCGGCTCGAACAGCCGTCGCAGGAAGCCCTCGCCGCCGCGGCACGGCAGCACGGAGATTTTCGCCCGCAGCGGGAGCGGCGTTTCAACCAACTCTTCGTGCTCCCTGCTCTTGCCCGACATGGCGCTGCCGAAGATGCGCGCTATCGCCACGCTCAGGAAAGACGAGGCGACGTAAGGCCGGTCGTTGACGTACTGCTCCAGCGAGCGGCCCTCTCCCGAAGGCCCGCGCCGGTTGCGGACCAGCCCGACCGGGTCAACGTCCAGCAGCAGCGCCGCCGTGCATTGATCTGGCCGTGCCTCCGGGTAGAAGACATGCGCCTGCCCGAAAGAGAGCGGAAATGATTGGACGCGGTAGGGACTCTTGTGCAGCAAATACCCCAGACCCGTAGCCGGCGCGTGAGTGTTAGTTATCGTCAGAAGCATACTTAAATCCTGAGCACTTAATCCATTTCAAGGGCGGTCGGGGTCTCCGAGCCGTAAGTACCGGCAGGTCACGGGCGGCGAGATGCCCGCCGGATTTTTTACTGGTCGAGCGCCTCTTTGGCAACCATGTCCTCGATCAGTTTCCTGACGAAGAAACCGTAATCATCCTTCATGGGTAATTCCGGGTCGGTCTTCAGCCGCCTGCGTGTCGCCGACACCTGCTCTCCGGTCAGGGGATTCCTGCCCGGCTTGCCGTAAGTTTCCCAGTAGAGGCCGACCCCGCGCTTCTGCCAGAGAGGCAGTTCGTTGAAGTTAATGCCGCGTTGCCACAACAGCTCATTCTTCTCCGCGACGGAGAGCCGGTGCAAAGCCTGTGTCGCCCTTTCCACTGTCTCGCCCTCCTTTCTGAGCATCCAGTAGCAATGACCGTTCAGGGCGTTACGGTGCGCGTCCTCGTTGCGCCAGCGAAAGTAATCAACAACGTAATCAATATTCGGCAACTCCGAGATGCGGCAGTCGAAACAGGCATGGTCGCCCAGAAGTAAGGAGAACTTTGCGCTCGCCTCGCCGGCCAGGACGGAATTGTACTTGCGCACCTTACGATCAAATGTGGTGATCTGAGGGTGGAAGAGAACAGAGATTTCGTCCGATTGCGTGTAGCCGTAAACAGATCTGAAACCGCAGTTCATCAGATGAGAGGTGGTTGCAATCATCATGTCGCGAAAGCGCTCGTCGTAGGGAGCCTCGAACCGATGCACCTCTTTCGTGAGCCGTGTGAAATTCCGGCCGTCAATTCTGGCGACCATATAAATACCGGGAAGCACTGAGTAGTCGTGCGCCGTCTCGAAGACGCGCATCCCGGCGTCAAGCTCATCAAATTTCATCCACCCATTCCCCCACTGTGAACTCGCCGGCCTCATTCACCTGCACATAATAGAGGGAGTCGAAGCCCTCCGCGCTAACGGGCAACTCGAGCCGTTTATATGTCCCTAAGATCGCCTTGTCAGGTACGCGAGCCGCGCCCTCGCGCCGGCTGTTTCTCGCGAGCGCGGCCTTGACATCAGAGCGAAAGTAGTAGCCCACGACGCGAAAGCCGGCGGTTTTCGCCGTGGCTATGAAGTGTGCGCGAGCCTCCGCGGTGACGTTCGTATTATCAACCACGAAGGGCTGGCGCGCCTCGATGCAGGAGGCGAGGAGCAAGCGCTGGCGATGTTTCGTCTTCAACATGTCGAGATTGATGCGGACGTGCGTGTCGAAGAATTGCTCCTTGTAGAAGGACGATTTGCCCGCCCCCTGTATGCCGATGAAGATGATCGCTTCCATTGCCGACCCCGCTGTAACCTTCAAACGCCCATCGGCGCAAAAATTGCACGGCGGGTGCTTCGTGAAAAGCGCCCCGCCGTGCATCAACTTCAATCTCTAAAAGTAGTAGTTTCGGAGCGATCCCTCAAAAGTGGCCTTTACGCAGGCAACAGTACTTGAAACCTGTGCGTCGAGCCGCACGGACATAAATCGTTCCTGCCGAGCTTCTCCACCAACTCTTTTTCGCCCCTCACCATTCTCAAACCGCGTTTCACGTTAGTTTCCGACGGATACCCTTTGCGCCGCTTGCCGGTGCGCTCAAAAGCAGCCGAACTCCTCGTTATTATTCTTGCGACGCATGACAATGTCCTCCTTCATGCCTGCTCCCCGAAGACCCTGCCATGAGGGGGAGAGCGGCAGCAGCAAAGCCCGCCGGCCATTCCGGGCGGAGCTTAGAGGCTCCGAAAGCAGGGCTCGAACCTGCGTCCAGCCGGTGCAGAGCCGGCCGCTCTACCACTGAGCTATTTCAGAGCCACGCCCAGCATGAACCCTCTGCGCGGGAATCGTCAAGTATCTTCTTCGTCCTCGGCCCCGACGACGAACCCGTGCCCGTCGTAGTAGACCCGGACGGAGCCCTGCTCACCGGGGAGCGGCGCGACGCGCTTGCCCGAGAACCAGCCGGCCTTTCTCAGCGCGGCGGCGAGTTGGGGATTGGATACCGTGACGCCATGCACGAGTTCGGGAGTGGGTCTGAAAGCGGCGACTTTTCTCTCCGGCGGCGGTGCAGTCCAGCCGTTCTTCACGGGGTCAACTTTGTACTGACGGCACACCTGCTCGACCATTTCCCTGGTACAGGCGGTCTCGCCGGATAGGACTTCCCAGGGCAGCGGGACTTCATTCCAGACCTTCGTGTCCGGGTCGAGGTCGCCGCCCGCCGAGCGGTGCCACGCCGCCACGTCCGCGGCCATCAGCCTGAGCACCTTCCCGAAACACATCGAGTCCAGTTCTTCCCGCATCCCTAAGGCGTGAAGCAGAGCAATCCAGCTCGCGCGGGCCTTGTTCCAGGCATTGGCTGTGTTGTTCCACGTGCTGGAGTCGTTGCCGCGACGGACGATCATCGTCTCACGATTGATCCGGCTCTGCTCCCAGACCTCGCGCAGCAACTCCGCGATCTCGCCGAGGACGGTGAGCCACATCCCGAGCAGTTGTCCCTTCTGCATGTCGGTCAACTCGCCGAGCACGTCAGCGTCGGGGAAGACGTGAGCGAGCGCCCACCAGTTGGCGCGCTCCCGCTCGCGCTGACATCGTTTGAAGAGCATGTCGGCGATCTCGTCGTATGGGCGCGCCTGTCCCCAGATGGTGAACTCGCTGCGCAGGTTGGAGCGAGAGACGAAATAGGCGATGAAGCAGGCCGTGTTCAGGTCGCGCGCGAACTCGTCAAAGGGCAGCCGGGTGGCGAGGCTCGACTTGCCGATGCGCGTGAATTCGTACTTGCGTTGTTCTCTGACGTATGTCCTCACCTTTAGTTCGAGCCGGGTCAGGTGGCGGAAGAGTTTGTTGTAACGCCGCCTGGAGACTTCCAGTCCTGCGCTCTCGCGCCCGGCGCGGTTGAGGCGATCCAGCTTGAAGTCGCTACGGCCGAACGACTTCCTAATCTCCGTCCCCAGTTGGCGGATGAAGTCCTCGACTTTTTCTGCGTCGGCGCACTCCGCGGCGGTGAGCGCGTAAGCCGTCTCGAACAACTCCGCGGCCTTGCGCACCTGGCGGACGGGAGGGACGGGACGGGCAAAGTCCTCCATCATCGCTGTGAACTGCTTCAATGCGCGCTTGAGCGAGCCGCCTGCGGCGCGCTCCAGAATGCGTCTCTCCCCGGTCGTGAGGGCGTCGCCGAGAGTCTCCACGATCATCTGCGCGACATCCTCGGGGCGGCGGCGCCGGTTCAAAGTCTCGAATAAAGACTGCACGTGAGAATCGTTTGACATAACGCTGCTTTCGTGTGAACTGGACATCAGGTTGTACGCTCGCGCCTTCCGATTCGGAATCCTTGCGGCGGTGGACGACCAGCATTCGCGCCTATTTCGAGTAGAAGGCGACGCTCGCCTCTATATCAGTTACCGGCAGGGCGATGTGTGTGAGTCCCAGATCAGACATCATCAAGCCTCGATACGAGAGGGTTGGGAGCGAAGCTCCTGCACCAGCATTCTAAACCAGCCGTGCCTCATCGCAGGCTCCCGCACGAGGCGGGACGCCAACTGCTCTCTTTGCGACCTCTGTCTCCCGAGTTCGAACAGGCCGAGTGCCAGCCGAAGCGCCCTCAGTTGCCCTTCGTGGTGAGTTGGCGAGGAGAACGCCTCGTCTCCCCAACGCGACGGAGTGTATGAGAAGCTCACCTTATCCTGGTAGTTGCCGAGATAATTCCACAGGGCGTAAGGGACAGATACGTTCTTAACCGCGCCCCTGCCGACGAGCGGCAACCACGCGGCGTGCTGTTGCCAACGCCAGGTTTTCGGACTCGTTTTCGTCTGCTCGGTGATGCCGACGAGGCGTATGCGCCGGCGGACTGCGTTCCAGTCGTAGTCCACATCCCGAGACCAGTTGTAGAGGAATGTGACCAGCCTGCCGAAAGTGTCCCCTGATGCCACCAGGTCAATAAAGGCGGCGGGGCGCTCCCGCGTCGCCACCCCCTCGGGGTGCAGTCCCAGTCGGCCGAGGTAAGCGCGCATCGCCTCTATCGCTGCGGGATGCTCCCTGCGTATTTCGACTTCATCCCTGAAGCGCATAGAGAAGTGCAGCAGTTCCAGCCGGTCGAACCAGGAGGTGTCGAAAAGTAGTCCGCTCAGGTGGTCGAAGACGCTCTCGGGCGACCTGCCGACGAAGATCAGGTCGGAGTCGCCGGCGAAGGCCAGAACCCGCGAGCAGCAGGACAGCAGGTGCTCGCGGAAGTCGCAGTAGGTCGCCGCCGCCTCGCCCTCGACCAGAGAGCCGAGTTGATTGCGGCGCGTGATGTCCCACCTGAACGGTATCTCGAACATGACGCGGCTAAGAAAGTAACACCACTCTTCCCGATTAGCCCGGTTGCACAGTCCCGGGCGTCTGTAATGCTGCCGTTAGGGGCGCGCCTCTCTTTCGGCGACCGTCACGGCCCACCACGGCCCCGGACTGTTCCCGCCGACGGCAGCCCAGTACCACGCTGACGCATCTTCCCAACTTTCGCCCGCCTCCGCGTAGAATCTTTCACGGACGAGGAACTTCTCGCCGCCGCGCTCCGCGGCAAAGCTCCCCCAGCGCGCGCCCGCTTCGTCAACCTTGAGCGGCAGCGGACGGATGCTGTAGCCGATGCCCGCGAAGCACTCCGATGCGGGGTGCAACTTCCGCGTCGCGCCCGTGACGAAGCGGACGATCACCTCGCGTCGCCCGTCCGTGAACCGGGCGACGCGCCCGGGGAAGTCGTCGCCGAAACGCGCTTCGCGTTCCGACAGCGGCAACCGGGTCAGAGTCCGCCCCTCGAAGTGCGTAGGCCAGCCGGGGAAATTGTTGGCCGAAGCGTGTCCGCCCGCCGCCTTATCCGGCACCGCCGAAAGCCAGGGCGTGAGGAACGCTAGTACGCAGGCTCCGACGTAGAAGTATTTATGGCGCATCGCCCGTTCCTTTCGATCTGCCTGACCGTGATCAAGATGAAGCCCGCGACCGCCGCGAACGAGACGACGCCGACGTAGTCGTGCGCCCAGGACGGCGCTCCGGTGACGACGCCGGCTTCGACGTAAAAAAGGGCTGCGGCGCGCAGGACGTTCCCCGAGAGGATGACGACGAAGGCCGTGGCGAGCGCGAGGAGAGTTCTCAGAGGCCGGAGTTCGTAGAGGCAGGCGAGAGCGCAGGCGACGAACAGGCCGACCCACAACATGCGTATTCCGCTGCACGGCGCGTCCACCCAGATAAGCCGCCCGGCCCAGTTAAGACACGTCCCTTCGCGCACCACCGCGAAGCCGCCCAGCCGGAGGAGCGGCGCGGCGGTCGCAGCGACGAACGCCCTGAGCGGGTAGCCGCCGTAGAACTGTAGCGACGGGATGAGAGGGAGCGACAGATACAACAGCCCCAGGACGCCCGGATGAAAACGCCTGCCGAAGCGCAGTACGCTCGCCGTGCAGCCGACAGCCGTGACGGCGACCGCGGCACGCAGGAGCGGCGGCAGGAGCGGATACGAAACCGCGTAGGTGAGCACGAGCAGCGCAGGGAGCCACAGCCTCGGCTCGGCCGCGCCGGACTGGCCGGCCTTCCCCCGCCAGACGAAATACACCGCGCAGGCGAAAGCCAGCAGCCCCCATGCCTCATCCGTCGAGCCGCCCACGCGCGTGGCGTACCAGCTCCAGACCGGCCAGAAGGCGACGGTCTGGGCGGCAACGATCAGTAGCGTTCTCTTCATGCCGCGCTCCTCCCCACCGGCTTCCGACGGAAGCACATAAGTATGAGGAGTGCGGCGGCGACTCCGAGCAGGATGACCATCTCCGGCTCGGGTATCGTCGGCACCGAGCCGGGTTCGACCGGCTGGAGACCCGCTTGCCGGTACTGTTCCTGCGTCTCTAAAACGACCGCGCCGCTCACGGGCGTTACGAGCTGGTAACGTGCGGCCAACTCAATGGCCTCGTCCGTCCGGTTCTTCCCGCGATCCGCCAACAACCGCGCCACCTCGTCGTTCGCCCACAGCCGCGCGAGATGCGCCGAGGTCTCCTTAGTCTCCCCAGCCTCCTTGCCGTCGCCGGCGGGAGCGCCTCCCGCGCGCTCTCTCGCCCTGTTGAAGCGCAACCGTTTCTGACGCCCCGAGAGTCGGGCGAAGAGACTTTCGAGATCGGCTTGCAGTGTGCCCGTGCGCGCGACGGGCTCGATGGCGGCGATGCCGTCAAGTTTCTCGGAGACGCGGTCGGGGCCGACTTCCGTCTGTATCGAATAGAGCGTCGCGCCGTCGGGGCGGCGCTCCCAGCGCTGCCGCAACTCTTCGACGGGGCGGAGCAGGAGCGGCTGCGGCCCGTGAACCCAGACGACCGCACCACGCTCCTCTCCCGCCGCAGCGTCCCACGCACGGGCGAGCGCCGCGACGTTATCCGCCCCTCCCTCTGCCTCTATCTTTTCGGCGCGCCCCGCGATCTCCTCGGGCTTACCCGACAGTATTTGACCCATCTCCTCCTCGTAGACGCCGTTGCCGCCGGCGGGCAGGAGTTTGACTTCGACGTTCGGCGGGAGAGTCCTCAGCGCGGCGGCGACCTCCGGCAGCCTGCGCCCGACGCGCTCCGATGTGTCGAGAACGAGCACCATAGTCGAAGGCGTCGTTGTCTCGTCTTCGCCGACGAACTGCCGGACGACGCTCCCGTCGTTCCGGTGAGCGTCGCGCGTCCATGCCTCAATCACCTCGGCTGATCTGACGGTGCGGATCACGGCCGCAGCCGCCGACAGTTCCGCATCCTTCAACTCACCACGCATCGCGAAGAGACCCGACCGCGGTTGCTCCGCCGACATCCTTCCGCCTTCCGTCGCCAGCGGGTTCTTCGCCTCGATCCAGACGGCGTGAGCAGACCCTTCGGGAACGCGGAAGTTGCGGTCTGAGAAGTGGGGCAGGCGCAGCACGCCGCGCGCACGATCCTCCAGCGCGAGCGGCGCGGTGATGCCGACGCGGATTTTCATCTCGCCGCCGTCCGGCGGAACGGGGAAACATTGCACCAGCACGCGGTCGCGCCCGGCGGTCGTCACCAGCACGGGGTCGCGGCGGCTGCTGACGACCTGCTGGTAGGCCTGCCGCGTCTGACTGCGGCCGGCGAACGCGGCCTCGCGCTCCTCCCCGTTCACCCAGAGCGTCAGGCGCGATACGACCCCGCCGGGCGGGAGTTGGACGGCGGCGCGCGCCTCCTGTTGCGCCGCGGAGGCGTTCTTAAAAATCAGCGTCCACTCCATGTAAGCGACGCCCGCGTCCGCGTCCATCGAGCCGTCTATGCGCGAGCCAGCGAGCGACAAGTTTTTCACCCTCCCGGCGATCACTTCGCCGCCCTGATCAGGGTCGAAATCGAAAGACTCCGGCGCCACCCAGTGTCCTTTGAGTCGCGCGGGCGGCACGCGCGTGTTGAAGGTCTCGCCCGTCACACGGAAATAGAGCTGGCGCGCTTCCTCCGGCGATACGGGGTCTCCCAGCGAAAACAGGAGGCCGACGAGA
>DATHAZ010000088.1:0-28915 GCA_035296445.1 Pyrinomonadaceae bacterium
TTTGAGAAAAGGCGGTTCATAAGCACTCTGATGCTATGGCATGTGCCGGACGTTGCGAACAGGACGATACAGTTATTTCATCCTGTTCGCGAATAAAATCCTGAGAGCCACGCGACACCCGTTACCCTGACCCGATTAACGACGGCCGCCGCCTTTCTTAGAATGAATAAGTAAAGGGCAGCCTACAGGCTGCCCTTTGTCGTCTGATCCGCCGATGGTTTGCCAAACCGCGCCGTCTAATTCCTGATTCTCGGAGTATCCCTTAAACCGGGATGCACGTGCCGGGCGAGGGGGCGACCGCCCGGACAATCCTCCCCGTGGCTTGAGGCTTCCTTAAAAACTCATTAGCCCCACCTACGCAGGCCGCTCGGCTTCTCTTCCGCCGCCGTCGTCTACTTCGCGCCTTTGAACACCTTGCCGTTCTTCATCACGAAGTTCACCCGTTTGAGCGTAGAGATTTGTTCGAGCGGGTTCTCCGGCGTGGCGATGATGTCGGCGAACTGACCCGCGCTGATCGCGCCGCGCGCCCGTTCGACGCCGAGCAGGCGCGCCGCGTTCGGAATGAAGGCGCGCAGGATGTCGGCGGGCGGGATGCCTGCTTTGACGAACACGTCCACGAGCGAGATTGACCAGGTGCCGCGCGTTTCGTCGGGCGCGTAAAAGACGAGGTCGCTGCCGAAGGCCAGCGTGACTCCGATTTTGTGCGCCCGGCTCAGACGATCCACGCCGCGTTCGTAAAAACGCTTCGCCGCTTCGGGCGGCACATCATAGGCCAGCCATGCCTTCTCGTTGAAGTCGGTGCTGACGAGCACGACGTTGTTCCGCTTCGCCAGCGCGAGAGCCTCGTCCGACATTATCAAGCCGTGTTCGATGGAGGCGACGCCCGCTTCGGCCGCGTTGCGCGCGCCCTGCTCCGTCACGGCGTGCGCGGCCAGTTTCAACCCGGCGGTCGCCGCCTCCGCCACCATGTACCTGATGTCTTCGACCGAATAGATGTAGGGCTGGTCGTCCACGACGATCTTGATGACGCGCGCGCCGAAGTGGGCGTTCTCGCGGATGGCCTTGCGCATCTCGTCACGCGTGTCGGCGTAAAAATATTCCGGCTCGCCGAGATGACGGCGTTCGGGTTGAAGTTGATTCTGGCCGCCGAAGGGCGCGATGATGCGCCCGGAGTTGACGATGGTCGGGCCGGGGATGAGTCCGCGTTCAATCGAGCGGCGCAAATCCGTGGAGATGTAGTTGCCGTCGTTGCCGATGTCGCGGATGGTGGTGAAGCCCGAGTCGAGCATGTCGCGGGAGTTCATCACGGCGTGGATGGCGCGCTCGGCGCTGGTGTGCGTCAGGTCGTAGAAGAAGAGCGAGCCGCGCTCGCGCCCGCGCCCGTTGACCAGAAACGCCATGTGCGTGTGGCAGTCGAAGAGGCCGGGCAGCACCGTCTGGCGCGAGAGGTCAACGACGTTTGCGCCCGCCGGTATTTTTACGTCCGCGCCGACCGCCTTGATGCGCGCGCCCTCTACGAGAATGATCTGATTGGTCAACGTCGCGCCGGTCTCAGGCACGACGAGTTTGCCGGCCTTGATGGCCGTCACCTGTGCCGATGAGGACGAAGGCGAAAACAGCGAGACAGAGAAATCTTTTCATCAAATTCCTTTCAGTAATTGTTGCGTTCTGTGAAGCGCCTTGCGGGTTGACGGAAAAAGCGCGCCCTGTTGATACAGGACTCTACGTCCCTGGCGGCTGCGGAGTTCGACAGAACGACCTGTCAGGCAACGCCGTGCGGGGAGGGCGGCGCACGGGCAGGCTCGTCAGGCCACCGGACACTTTTAAAAACCCGCCCTTCGCGCGGATGTGTTATAAGAGCCCGTCCCAACAAATCAACTTCGCTTAGGAGTCACCAGATCGTGAGAAAGATCGTCGCACTTCTCCTGTTCGCGTCCCTGTCTCTCAGCCCGTTCACCGCCACCCTCGCGCAGACGCCCGCCGCCGCCCCGACGCCGACGGAGCGCATTGACTCGGAGGTTTACTGGAAGATTCGCAGGGAGGGGACGGAGCGTTCCGAGGCCATGCGCACGCTGCACTTCCTGGCCGATGTGTACGGGCCGCGCCTGACCGGCTCGCCCAACTACAAGGCCGCCGCCGACTGGACGGTGCGACAGATGCAGACGTGGGGCTTCAAGAACGCGCGCCTCGAACCGTGGGACTTCGGCCACCCCGGCTGGCTCAACGAACGCCTCTCGGCGCACATCGTCTCGCCGGTCAAGGACGCGCTCGTCTGCGAGGCGCTCGCGTGGACGCCGGGAACGAACGGCGCGGTCACGGGTCGAGCCTACCAACTCGTCCTGCCCGAACGGCAGACGAAGGAACAGTTGACCGCCTTCCTCGAACGCATCAGGGATGAGGTCAGGGGCAAGATCGTGCTCGTCGGCAGGCATCAAATCGTGCCCGTCACTTTCAATCCGCTGAATAAGCGGCGCGAAGACCAGGAGGCGCGCAACCAGTATGACCCGAACAACCCGGCCGCCACGCCGACGCCCACGCCGCAGCCGACGCCCGCCGCCAACGCGCAGGCGACGCCGCAACCGCCCGCGATTTTGACCCCGGCGCAGGCGGGCGAGCAGCTCGATCAATTCCTTCTGGCGAGCGGCGTGCTCGTCCGCATCAACGACGCGGGACGCGAGCACGGGCAGATACGCGCCTTCAACAATCGCACCTTCGACGTGTCGAAAGTCGTGCCGACGGCCGTCTGTCGTAACGAAGACTACGGGCGTATCAGTCGCATACTGGCCGACGGCACGCCGGTCGAGTTGGAGTTCAACATCGTCAACCGCAGCTACCCGGAGGGGCGCACGTCTTACAACGTCGTCGGCGAGATACCGGGGCGGGACAAGGCCGACGAAGTGGTGATGCTCGGCGGCCACCTCGACTCGTGGCACGCCGCGACGGGCGCGACCGACAACGCCGTCGGCTGCGCCATCATGCTGGAAGCCGCGCGCATCCTGCACACGCTGAATTTGCGCCCGCGCCGCACGATCCGCGTCGCGCTCTGGGGCGGCGAGGAGCAGGGCTTGCTCGGCTCGAAGGCTTACGTGAAAGAACACTTCGGCACGTTCGAGAATCCGAAGCCGGAATATTTCAAGTTCAACGGCTACTTCAATATTGATTCGGGGACGGGGCGCGTGCGCGGCGCGACCGTCTTCGGCCCGCCGGAGACGGCCACGGTGCTCAGGCAGGCGCTCGCGCCGTTCGCGGACATGGGCGTGATGGGGGCGATTGCGACCACGAGCCGCCGCACGGGGGGCACGGACAGCACCTCTTTCAACGAGGCCGGGCTGCCCGGCATCGGCCTCGGCCAAGACCCCATCGAATACGGCTCGCACACCTGGCACACGAACCTCGACACCTATGAGCGGATCGTGGAATCAGACGTGCGGAGCGCGGCCATCGTCGTGGCCGCGGCCGTCTATCACCTCGCCATGCGCGACGAGATGCTGCCGCGCTTCTCGAAGGAGCGGATGCCCGCGCCGCCGCCCACCCCGACGCCCACCCCGACGCCTAGCCCTACGGCGTTGCCGAATCCGACGCCCCGCTGACGCGGTCGGCGTTGACACGCGAAAGCCCCGCCATTGGCGCGACAGAGTGTCGGCTTTGGCGGGGCTTAAAATTTAGGCGTCAGAGGTGCGCTGCCGAAGCGGCGCGAGAGCGAGTCGGCGAGCGGCTTCAGCCGGAACGCGCGTTAATCCAACGTGGAGGTCGCGGGATCAACGAAGAGGTTGGCGAAGGCGCGGCGCGGGTCGGGCGTGTGACGCTGCTGTAATTCCTTGATCCAGGTGGTTACGTGGCTGGTGATGTCGCGCGTCGCGTGGCGTGCGCTTTTGGTCTCGGCGGCGCGGCTCTCAGCCTTCTGGGCCGGCGCGACTCGCTCGGAACGCTTGATGATTCTAATATTTGCACTCATTGGTGTATCTCCGTCGTCAGTCAATCCTCTTAAAACTTCGTTAGCGGGTTTCCAATTAACGTCCCATCTACTAACGCGAGATTCAGACTGAAAACGGATCAACCGAAAATTTCGACCGGGGTGAAGCGCCCGGATGTCGGAGACGCGACGACAGTGCGACTCCGTGAGGAGGGTGTGTATCTGGTCGGTTAGTGCCCGACGGGTATCCGCTGGAAGCGTGTCTTCCCTTCCGGGTCTTCCCATGAAATATCCAGCACGTAAGGGCGGGTCGTGCCCGCGACCGCTTTGAGGCGTTGCAACTGATCGTCGGTCGGGTCGGCCAATTTCCCATCAATCAGCGTTTTGTGCGGCATGACGGCGCGCTCCCTCGGCTGGATATACTTGACCGCCTCGAACCTGATGTGCGCGCGCGAGGGTGCGCCCGAAGTTTCTTCGTCTTTGAGAAAGACGGTGAGAATCTCGACACACCTGAGCGGTTCGTCGGTCGCATTCATCAACTCCAACTGGGTTGTCGAGCCGTCGCCGATGAAAGACAGTGTGAAGGGAGCGGGTGTCTGGCCGTTGCTGGTCATAATCTTGAACTTCCGCGCGGAAAACTTGCGCCCGCGCCTTATTTGTACCTGTAGGTGATGCGCCCTCTGGTCAGATCATAAGGCGACAATTCGACGCTGACGCGGTCGCCGGCCAGAATGCGTATGTGATTCTTCCGCATCTTCCCGCCAATCTGAGCGAGCACGAGATGATCGCCGCCGTCGAGTTTCACTTTGAAGAACGCGTTCGGCAATTTGTCAATCACCACGCCCTCAGCCGGAACCAAATCTTCTTTAGCCAATATTTTTTCTCCTCACAGGTTTGATGCAATTTAACCGCATCGCGTCCGGCGAAAGCGCAGTTCACGCTCCCGCCGGACGCGCGCCGTGCCTTTATAAGACCACGGCGAGATGCCATCGAACGCGCGCGCGAGCCTGACGTTAGACAGGGGGCGCGCGTTCGCGTTTTCGTTAGTAGCGGTTGCCGCCACCGCCGCCGCCGTAGCCGCCACGGCCACCGCCGCCACCGCCGCCGTAACCGCCGCGCCCGCCGCCACCGCCGCCGCCACCGCGCCCGCCGCGATCTTCACGCGGTTTGGCTTCGTTGACGTTCAAGCTACGGCCGTTGACTTCCTTGCCGTTGAACTGCTCGATGGCTTTCTGCCCCTCTTCGTTGCTCGACATTTCGACGAAGCCGAAGCCGCGCGAGCGACCCGTTTCGCGATCCTCGACCACCGAAGCCGACTCGACCGTGCCCGCCTGCGCGAATAGTTCCTGCAAATCATCGCTCGAAGTTTGAAAAGCGAGATTGCCGACGTAAAGTTTCATAGACATAAATGTATCCCTCTCCCCTGTGGGAGTTGTTGGAGAAGCGTCGAATCGAAGGTGGCTTAGGAGTAACGGTAGGTAGGCGAAAGCTCTCAGTTCGTGTGCTCTGTTTGCGAGCGGCTTCTATGTTGAGATCGACCTTCCCCGGATTACCCGAAACGCCTCGCCGCTTTCGCGGCTCAATGCGAATCACCGTTAATACACAGGAGAAGGATTAACTGGCAGTCATCATGCACTATTCGACGGTCGAACGCAAGGACGCCAGCCCCGCAGCCGAAAGCCCCCGCCGATCCTCGCAGATTCGGTCGCACTTCTCCAGATGCTAGAATGGCGCGTTTATCATGGCGCGTTTAACCCTGACTCCCGTGGGTGTACTTTTTTGACTTCTGTGGCGGAGATCAAGTCCGAAGGGCGAAGAATCGGGCGGGTGCTGAGCCTCGACGCGATGCGGGGCGTGGCCGCCGTCGTGGTGGTCGTCTATCACGCGCTCGGCGTCGCGCCGCAGACGGCCTTCGCAGGCTGGGAGTGGTGGCTGCCGACGCTCGCCGCGTGGGTCGTGCATTTCGGCTACGCCGGAATCTACATGTTTTTCGTCATCTCCGGCTTCTGCATACACCTGCACTGGGCGCGCGCGCGCGCCGCCGGGGTCGAAAGCCCCGTCATCAACTTCTACGCGTTCTGGAAGCGGCGCGTGCGCCGTCTCTACCCGCCCTACCTCGCCGCGCTCGCGCTCTACCTCGGCTACAACGCCTACCAGACGCCGCCCGAACTCAACGCCTTTTACCTGTGGGACGTGGGGTTGCACCTCCTGATGCTCCACAACGTGGACATGCGCACGACCTACAGCATCAACGCCGCGTTCTGGACGCTGGCGATTGAAGAACAACTCTACCTCGCCTATTTCCTCCTGCTCTTTCTGCGTATCCGCTACGGCTGGGCGCGCACGCTCGTGGTGTGCGCGGCGGCGCGCGGCGGCTGGCTGCTGCTCGGACGCGGCATCGGCTACTTTTTCGGCCTCACTATCCCCGTCACGGAGGCGGCGGCGACCAACTGGTTCATCTGGGCTTTGGGCGCGCTCGGCGTGGAGGCGGCGCTCGGCGTCGTGCAACTGCCCGAATGGTGTTACAGGTGGCGGGCGGCGGCGGCCGTCCTGCTCGTGGCGATGGGTCTCTCGGTAGGGTTGCCCTACGTGGATCACCTAATCTGGCTTCACGACGCGGGCTGGCTCGTGATGCACCCGGCGTGGGGCGTCGGCTTTTTCGTGATGGTGAACGCCGCGGTGCGCGCCGAGCGAAGGCGGCGCGAGTTGTCGCCTCGCACCTCGCGCATCATGGTGGGCTTGGCGGGACTCGGTTTGATCTCGTATTCGCTCTACCTGACGCACCTGTTCGTGCTGATGCAGTGGTACTGGTTCGGCTTCACGCAGTTTCACATACGCACCATCGCGCTCGTCATCATGACGCCGCTCTCGGTGTTGTTCGCGTGGCTGTTCTTCCGCCTCTTCGAGCGACCGTTCATGGCCGTCTCCGTCGGGATGGGCGCGCACACGAAAACGGCCGGGGGTCACGTCTCTCAACCGCCGGCCGAACGGGTCAGCGATCCGGCCGCCGTCTGAGACACCGGACGTTCTCTCAACCGGCGGACGCTTCGGGGAACTTTTATTTTGCGAGAATCAACCGTGACGAGGGCGGGAACAACAGAGAGTGGCGGGCGCAACCTGCGGCGCGCGCTCATCGCGCTCTGTTTTTTGTTCGTCGTCTCGCACGCCGCCGCTGCAACCGCGACGGCGAAAGAGGCTTGGGTCGGCGTGCGCTCGCCTCATTACCTGCTGGTGGGCGATACGACCGAGAGCGAGATCAGAGAAGTGGCGATCAGGTTCGAGCAGTTTCGCAACGCCTTCTCTCAACTCTTCCCCGCCACGGGTCTGGGTTCCTCCGTCCCGACGACCGTGGTGGTCTTCAAAGACTTCGATTCCTACAAGGAGTTTCGCCCTCTCTATCAGGGCAGGCCGAGCGGGTTCATCAGCTATTTTCAATCCGGCCTCGACATCAACTACATCGCGCTGCCGCTCGGACGCGACCGTGAAAGTCTCTACGTCAAACTCTTCCACGAGTCCGTCCACCTGCTCATAGACAGTCAGGCGCGCCGCGTGCCCGACTGGCTCAACGAAGGGCTGGCGCAGTATTACAGCACTTTCGAGTTCGACCTCGCCGCAAACAAAAACAGCCTCGGCAAGCCTCCGGCGGGCAATCTCGCGCTCCTGCGCAAAAACAGCCTGCTGCCCCTCGCCGCGCTCTTCGCCGTTGATCGCGCCTCCGCCGAATACAACGAGAGCGAGCGCAGCGGCCTCTTCAACGCGCAGTCGTGGGCGCTCGTGCATTACCTGTTGACGGCGAACGACGGGCGGCGGCAACTTCAACTCCTGCGCTTCATCGAGATGACGGCGGCGGGCGCGCCGTTCGAGAAAAGTTTTCGACAGTCGTTCAAATCCGATTACGAGACGATGGAAGCGGAGTTGCGCGAATACGTCCGACGCGAAAACTTCCGCGTGCGGCAGACGCAGTTGGAAGAACGCCCGAGCGTCGTGGCCGAATTGGAGTCGTTGTCGTTGACGAGCGCGGACGCGCACTATTTCATGGGCGATCTTCTACTCCACATCAACCGCTACGAGGACGCTGCGCGCCACCTGCAAAAAGCGCTCGCGCTCAACCCCGGCGCGGCGTCGGCCACGGCCTCGCTCGGCATGGTGCGCGTGCGGCAGAGGCAGGGCGCGGAGGCGCGGCGTCTGCTGAAGCACGCCACGACGCTTGCGCCGGACAACTACCTGACGCATTACTACTATGCCTACGCGCTCAGCCGCGAAGAGATGGACGACGAGCAGGAGATCGCCGCGTATGAGCCGGGCGCGGCCGAGATCATGCGCCGCGAGTTGCGGCGCGCGATTGAACTCAACCCCGGCTTCGCCGAATCATATCGCCTGCTGGCTTTCATCAATCTGGTGACGGGCGAGCAGCTTCCCGAAGCGGTCGAGCTATTGAGGCGTGGACTAAAACTCTCGCCGGGGCGACCCGACCTCACCTTTATCCTCGCGCAGGTCTACTTGCGCATGAAAGACACGCAGGCCGCCCGCGCAACCCTCCGGCAACTCCTCAACAGCGGCGCGAACGCGCGCCTCCGCGCCCGCGCTCAAACGCTGCTCGACCGCATGAAAACCAACGGCGCGGCGCGATAGCCTGCAACGGGACATGACGGTTAACGTGTTCCCCGCCGCTCATATTCAGCCTCCGGCGAGGGCGGCGTTATCAACCGTGGGGACTTTTGTTGGACGGACATATTTTGCGCGTTCCCATGTGCCCGCGCAATCATTCATCCATCCGCGGTCAACCCGGCGCACGCGGCGCGCGACCGCTCCGACCCGAGACCGCGACGCGCAGATTGACGAACCGGCGTCCACGCCCGCGTGGCGCGGTCTACCGACGAGCCACGCGAGACCGGCGGCGCGGGCTGTGTGCGGGGCAAGACACCCCGCACACAGTCCGCGCCGCCGGTCTCGCCTCTTCCGTCACGGCCGCGAGTATCGGCCGCCCGTCCTCGAACGGGCGTCGCCGCGGTTTAAGGCACGGCCGCGAAGCCCGTCAACGGGTGGCCGTAGAAGGCTTCGGTCTGCCACGCAGTCCGGTTCCACTGGCCGTCCTGATCTCCGATTATCTGCACGGGCACGATGAGGCGGTCGGTGCCGAGTTTGTTGGTGGCCGCGAGGCTGGTGTCGAGCGTGCCGTCTGCTTTGACGGTGAACTTAACGGAGCGCGCCAGCTTGTTGTTCCGCAGCACCTTCATCTCGTACTCGCCGGGGTTCTTGTTCATCAGGTGCGGGGCGCCGAAGCCCCACCCCGCGTCCGACGTGTCCCAGGCGCGGACGTTGTTGAAGGTGCAGCGCACGCGCGCCCACTTCGCCTTCTGCGGCGCGAGCTTCTCGTCCACGAAATGCGTGGTGTTGTTATCCACGTCCGACTCGCAACTGGGTTTCCCGACCTGCGTGCCCTCGTACATGATGCGCCCCACCTCCGCGCCCTTGTAGAAGAGGTGCGGGTCGAGTTTGTACGCATCGCCGCGTACCCAAAAGGTGACGTTGAGCATGGGTCTCTTCATGCCGTTCAGGTCGTCGGGCGTGTAATAGACGTAACCGATGGGAAGGTTCCAATCGTGGTCTACGTAATAGACGAAGTGGTTGGCGAACTTGCCGGTGCTGATCTCGTTGGAATGCACCTTGGCGACCTTGGCCTTCCCCGCGAAGATCGTCTTGTCGGTGCCCGCCAGCTCGTTCCGCAACTTGATGGCGAATTGGAAGGGGCCGGTGTAGGTGGTCGCTTTCTCCTCGGGGACGCCTTCGCGTCCCCCGCACGTGGTCTTCCACCAGCGGTCGGCGGAGGTCTCCCCCGTCTCGCAATCGAACTTCACGGCGGCGTTGCCGGGAACCGTGTACTCGACGTAGAGTTGGCCGCCGCTCGGGATGGGGCCGTTGAGGCGATACTCGATTTTGGGAACCCAGCTCCAAGTGTCGAAGTTCCCCTTGTAGACGTTGTAGGTGAAGGCAGTCAACTGGACGGAATCCTTGGCGATGGTCGGTTCGTTCGACTGTGACGCCGCCGTCGCCGCCGGTCTCGATTCGGGTTGGCTCGCAGGCTGAGTGGCCGTCTGCGCGCCGGTCGTCGTCGTTGCAGGTTGCGCGTCCGGCGTCGGGGACGGCTGCGGTTTCGGCTGGTTGGGTTTCGGAATTCTCGGTAGTCTGGGAAACTGCGCGGAAGCTATTTGCAGGCTCAACAAGGTGGCGATCAAAAACACAAAAGCGGACAACGTACTCCGTTTCATCTTCTCTCTCCTTAACGAGTTGAATTACTGATAGTGTTGGGGGGCTTCGTGTTCCGGCTTGTACCCTTGCGCGCGGCATGCAGTATCCGACTGTCGCTTCACCCTGTCAATGTTTATAATGCGAGGATAAACATGGGAAATCTCAACATTGATCGTTATCACGCGACGATGGGCGACGCCTCCTACAAGGACGAGACGCGCCTGCACGGTCGGCCTCTGAGCGAAGCGGAGGCGACCTTTTACATCACGCAGCGCAAACTCCCCTTCGCGCCGTGCCTCGGGCACGCGCGGCTCGTGCGCTTGTTGACCGAGAGCGGCATTGACCGCCCGCGCCTGCGTTTTCTCGAACAGGATCGCGGCGGGCTGGAGCGATTCGCGAAGGCCGTGGAAGACATGAGTTTCGTCGGCGCGGTGCGGGCGGTGCGTCCCGCGACGATCATGTTTGCGGGACAGCCCTTCGCCGACATCACGGGGGCGTTCGGTCTGACGCAGGCGCAGGAGATCAAGTTTGAGCACGCGTTCGACCTGCCGATGACGACCGCCGCCATCGCCATGCAGCTTCGCATGGCGGCGGGCGAAGGGCGTTGGCTCTCCGACTTCTCGCTCCGCCGCAACGGCGACATCGAGCGCGCCGTCGAAGTCGCCACCTATGCCTTCATCGGCGGCTTCAACGACACGTCGAACATGGAGGCGGCGCACCGTCTCGACATCCCGGCCGTCGGCACTTCCGCGCACTACTGGCAGCAGGCTTTCATCTCCTACATGGAAGAGCCGGAGATCGAGCCGCGCACCGGACGCCCGAAACATTTCGAACAGGTCGCTTTCGAGCGTTGGCTCGATGCCAACCCGCAGGGGACGACGCTGCTGCTCGACACGATTGACGTGTACACGGGCGCGGCGCACGCCGCCATGGCCGCCACCTCCACCGATGCGCGCCGCCGCGCCTTCAAAGGCTTCCGGGTGGATTCCGGCGACCTCGCAAAACTCGGCGCGTGGTGTCTCAGTTTCTTCGAGGCGAACGGCCTCCACGGGTTGATGCCCGTTCTGACGGGCGATCTCGACGTAGAGAACGTCAAACGGATCGTCGCGGAGTTTCCGCAGGCCGCGGGTTTCGGCGTCGGCACGAAACTCTCCGGCGAGGTGCGGCGCGTCGCGGGCGTCATCTTCAAGCAATGCCTGATCGAAGGCCGCCCGACGCTCAAAGCTTCCAACACGCCCGAGAAGTCAACGCTGCCCGGACGCCTGCAAGTGTTTCGCGGCGCGGACAGGGACGGGATGTACGTCGGCGACATCGTCGGCCTCGACGGCGAGGAGATCGAAATCCCCGGCGCGTCCACAGTTGAAATGCTCCTCGCGCCGTTCTGGGAGCGCGGCCGCCACGACTCCATACCCTCCATCACCAAACAGAAAGCCTTCGTCGAAGAACAACGCGCGCGCTTCCGCGACATCGAAAACTACCCGCACGCCCTGAGCGACAAACTCCGGCGCATGCGCGACGAACTGACAGCGCGCATGCGCGCCGACGAGTCGGACTGGCAGGCCGTCCTGCGAGTGCCGGAAGAAGAGGAAGCAAACGATGAAGTATGAGCGATGAACGATGAACTGAAAGCAACTTGTCTTTACTTCATCCTTCATCGTTCATACTTCATCGTTTAATTTCGCCCATGCCCGAATCGTCAACGCCCGCGCTCAACTGGTCTCGCAGAAAACTGCGCTTCGCCAAACTGGCGTTGGCGCTCGTCGCGCTCGTCTTCGGGCTGCTCGTCGCCGAGATCGCGCTGCGCATCGTCGGCTACACCTACCCCGTCTTTTACACGACCGACACGGCGCGCGGCTACATGCTGCAACCCGGCGCGTCCGGCTGGTATCGCAAGGAGGGTCGGTCTTACGTCCGGATCAACAGCGAGGGACTGCGCGACCGTGAGCGCCCGAAGCAGAAGCCCGCCGGCACGCTGCGCATCGCGTTGCTCGGCGATTCTTATGCGGAGGCTCTGCAAGTCTCGCTCGAAGATGCCTTCTGGGTCGTCATGGAAGAAAGGTTGCAGGGTTGCCGCGCCTTCAACGAGGGCAGGCGCGTCGAAGTGATCAACTTCGGCGTCTCCGGCTACGGCACGGCGCAGGAACTGTTGACGCTGCGCGAGCGCGTCTGGGACTACGCGCCCGATGTCGTCCTGCTCGCCATGACCACCAACAACGACATCACAGACAATTTGCGCGCCCTCAAGAAGACCGAGGAGATTCCCTATTTCGTCTACCGCGACGGCCAACTCACGCTCGACGATTCCTTTCGCGAGTCGCGCACTTTCAGGGTGCGCCATTCGTCCCTCAACCGCGCGGGGCGTTGGATCAGAGATCACCTGCGCGTCTTTCAGGCTTTCCACGAAGGCCACCACGCGCTCAAAACCTACCTCGCCTCGCGCCGCGCCCGCGCCGCGCCGAATCCTCCCGCCACGGCGAACCCGCTGACGACGCCCCGCCCCGCGCGCGCGGACGACGCCGCGCCCGTAAACGTCGCCGACGAACTCGGCACGGACAACGTCGTCTACCGCGAACCCGCCGACGCCACGTGGCAAGAGGCGTGGCGCGTGACGGAAGGACTGCTGCGCCTCATGCGCGACGAGGTGCGCGCGCGCGGCGCGCAGTTCGTGGTCGTGACGCTGAGCAACGGCGTGCAGGTTCACCCGCGCCCCGAGGCGCGCGCCGCTTTCCTCTCACGCGTCGGCGCGACCGACATCTTTTACCCGGACGCGCGTCTCAAGTCGCTCGGCGAACGCGAAGGCTTCCCCGTCCTGACGCTCGCCCCCCTGCTCCAACAGCACGCGGAACAACATCAAGTCTTTCTCCACGGCTTCGGGCGCGACCTCGGCAACGGCCACTGGAACTCAAGCGGCCACCGCGTCGCGGGCGAACTGCTGGCGCAAAAGATTTGCGAACTGGCGGAAAAAGAATAAGAGCGTCCGGCAACACCCGTCACTGCGGCGCGCTCACGGCGAATTGATATTTCGCGTCGCCCGGTGTTATTTCATGGTTCGATTCCTCGTCTCACCGAGTCGGGTTTAAAGGTCTGCAACGATGTCGAGAAAACGCGGGCTGACGCTGGGAAAGTTTGCGCCGCTGCACAAAGGCCATCAATTTTTGATCGAGACTGCGCTCTCCGAAATGGACGAGCTGACGGTCATCATCTACGACTGCCCGGAGACGACCCGCGTGCCGCTCTCTGTGCGCGCCGATTGGATCAGGCGTCTCTACCCGGAGGTGCAGCTCGTCGAGGCGTGGGACGGCCCCACCGAGGTCGGCGATACGCCGGAGATCAGGCGGCGGCACGAGGACTACGTCATCGGGCGACTCGGCCTGCGCGGGTTCACGCATTTTTACTCCAGCGAATTTTACGGCGAGCACATGAGCCGCGCTCTCGGAGCCTTCAACCGGACGGTTGATCGCGGGCGCGCTTTTGCGCCCGTATCGGGAACCGAGATACGACGCAAGCCCTTCGACTTCCGCGAGTACCTGCACCCGTCGGTTTACCGCGACCTCGTCGCCAACGTGGTTCTGCTCGGCGCGCCCTCGACCGGCAAGACGACCCTCGCGGCGAAGTTGGCGCAAAGTTTCGAGACGGTCTGGATGCCGGAATACGGGCGGGAATATTGGGAGACGCATCAGGTCAACCGCCGCCTCACCTCCGGGCAGTTGGTCGAGATCGCCGAAGGTCATCTGGCGCGGGAAGAAGTTCTGTTACAACAGTCCAATCGCTTCCTGTTCACGGACACCAACGCGCTCATCACCTACGTCTTCTCGCTCTACTATCACGGCGAGGCTGCGCCCCGGCTCTCCGCTCTGGCCGACCGGACGGCGTCTCGTTACGACCTCGCGTTCCTATGCGAGCCTGACATTCCTTACGACGCGACGCCCGACCGCTCAGGCGACGCGAACCGGCAGGTCATGCACAAGCGCATCGTCTGTGAACTGGCGCGGCGCAAAATCCCTTACATCTCGCTCGGTGGCGACCTCGATGCGCGTTTGCGCCGGGTCGAAAGCGTGTTAGAGAATTTCGTCAAGTATGAGAATCTGCCGGCGCGTTTCCGCACGCCGCCCGAATAGAACTTTTAGCGGAGAGAAATTCCCGCCTCGCGGGCAGGGAGCAATCAAGACGCGTGCTCGAATTCTTTAGCGTCAACAAAATCGCCTTCACGCTGATGGGCTATCCCATGAGCTACATCGAATTTTGCGGGACGCTTCTTTATCTGTGGTCGGTCTGGCTGATGGTGCGACGGCGGATGCTGACGTGGCCGGTCGGCATCTTGAGCGTGCTGCTCTACGCCGCGCTCTTCTACCAGATACGTCTATATGCCGACGCCCTCGAACAACTCTATTACCTGTGCGCCAGCCTGTACGGGTGGTGGCATTGGCGCGCGGCGCGCGCGGAAACCGGCGCGGAGCGGCGGATCGCCGTCGGGTACAGTTCCGCGCGCTCTGTCGTCGCGGGCGTGCTCGTCACACTCGCGCTCACGGCCGCGCTGGGCGCGCTCGTCGCCGACGTGCATAGATTGCTCCCGGCGTTGTTTCCCGAACCGGCGTCGTATCCGTTCCTCGACGCGCTCACCACGATCATGAGTTTCACGGCGATGTGGCTGCTGGCGCGGGCGCGAATCGAAAGTTGGTTCTACTGGATCGTGGTGGACGTTATCGGCATCTGGCTCTATTACGTCAAAGGAGTCAGATTCATTGCCCTGCTCTACGTGGTGCTCTTGGCGATGGCAATCGGCGGTCTCACGTCTTGGCTCAGGGCGGCACACGCGGGGGGAGAGATTCGTCCGAAGTAGGTCATCGCGTCTCGACCCGAAATTGTGCCCCGCCTTGCCGCGCTCCGAAAATCACTTTCAGGCAGCCCCGCGCAAACTGCGCCCGCAATCGCTCCGGCCGTCCGCATCGTGTATAATTTCCGCGTCTCCAACACATCATCAAAAAAGTTTTACGGAGTTTACGAGATATGAAAACCTTGCTCCTAGTTTCGCTCCTGTTGTGTCTGCCCGTCGTGGGATTGGCGCAAGCGAAGAAGGGCGCGCCGAAGAAGGCTGCGCCCGCGGCCGCAAAGCAGCGGAAGATATTTCCCTACAACTACACGATTGACGATCTGCCGAACGGCCTGCGCCTCGTCACCGTGCCGACCGACTACCCGAATCTCGTCGCCCTCTACATCGTCGTCCAGACCGGGTCGCGCAATGAAATCGAACCCGGCAAGAGCGGCTACGCGCATTTCTTCGAGCACATGATGTTTCGCGGCAGTAAGAACGTGACGCCCGCGCAGCGCGACGACATCCTGAAGCGCGCCGGTGCTTCGTCGAACGCTTACACGACCGACGACCGCACCGTCTATCACGAGGTCTTCTCGAAAGAGGATTTGGACGAAGTGATGCGCATCGAGGGCGACCGCTTCCAGTCGCTCCAGTACGCGGAGCCGGAGTATAAGACGGAAGCGCTGGCCGTGCTCGGCGAGTACAACAAGAACAGCGCGAACCCCGGCAGCAAGCTCTTCGAGAAACTGCGCGAGACGGCTTTTCGCACGCACACTTATTCGCACACCACGATGGGCTTCATCAAAGACATCGAGGACATGCCGAACCAGTACCAGTACAGTCTCGATTTCTACAAACGCTACTACCGCCCCGAATACACGACCATTCTCGTCGTCGGCGACGTGACGCGCCAGCGCGCGCTCGCCCTCACACGCCGGCATTTCGGCGCGTGGGAGCGGGGCGATTACAAGCCCGCGATTCCCGCAGAACCGGCGCAGACCGAACCGCGCGAAGCGCACGTCGAGTGGCCGAGCGCGACCCTGCCCTACATGGCCGTCGCCTTCCGCGCCCCCGCTTATTCCGACGAGAATAAGGATAAGGTCGCACTCGACCTGCTGGCCGCCATCGCCTTCGGTTCAAACTCCGAGTTGTATCAACGCCTCGTGCTGAAGGAGCAAAAGGTTGATTACGTCGGCGTGAGTTTCGGCGACAAAACAGACCCGGAACTCTTCACCGTCCAGACACGCATCAAGAAGGCGGAGGACATGTCTTACGTCCGCGAGCAGATTCTCGCCACCTTCCGACGCTACACGACGGAACTCATCCCGCAGCAGAAACTCGACGACACGCGTTCACGCCGTCGCTACGGTTTCGCGCAGGCGATGGACAGCAGCGAGGCGATTGCCGGCGCGCTCGCGCCCTATCTCGCGCTGCGCCGCACGCCGGAGACGATGAACAAACTCTTCGCCCTCGCCGACGGCGTGACGCCCGCCGACATCCGCGACGCCGCGCGCCGTTATTTCACGGATAACAATCGCACCATCGTCACGCTCTCTCAGGGCGCGGGCAAACAGACGGCAAACAAGGAGGGCGGCAACTAACCATGCGAAGAATACTTTTCATCACACTCATGCTCTCGTTCGCGTTCCTGACCATGACCGCACACGCTCAACGCAAATCACCGCAACGAAAATCGCCCGAGCGAATCAAAGGCCCGGTGATGGTGCATACGCTCCCCGATCCAGGCGCCGTGTTGCTTCCCAACCGTTCCCCGCTCATCACGTTTCGCATTCTCTTTATGACCGGCGCGGCCGACGACCCGGCGGGCAAAGAAGGCTTGGCCGCGCTGACCGCCTCGCTCGTGTCCGGCGGCGGCACGCGCGCGCTCGCCTACGAGAAGATTCAGGAAGCCTTCTACCCGATGGCGGCCTCTTTCGGCTCGCAGGTTGATAAAGAGATGACCGTCTTCACGGGGACGACGCACGCCGATAATCTGACGCGTTACTACGCGCTCATCAGCCAGATGCTCCTCGACCCCGGTTTCCGCGAAGACGATTTCACACGCATCAAAACCAACACGATCAACTATCTCAAAGTTTCCCTGCGCGAGGGTAACGACGAAGAGCTAGGCAAGGAGCAGCTCTACAACAACATCTACGCGGGACACCCCTACGGCCATCACAACGTCGGCGGCATCGGCGCGCTCGAACGACTCACGCTCGCAGACGTGCGCGAGTTCTATCGCACGCACTACACGCAGGCCAACATGGTGCTCGGTCTCGCGGGCGGCTACCCGGCGACGTTCCCGGCGAAGGTCAAGGCCGATTTCGCCAAACTCCCGGCGGGCACGCGCACGCCCTCCAACTTCTTCACGCCCAAACTCGAAGCGGGCACACACATTGACATCATCAAACGCGAGACGCGCTCGACCGCCATTTCGCTCGGCTTCCCGATTGACGTGACGCGCGCCGACAAAGATTGGCCTGCGCTCGCCGTCGCCGCTTCCTACTTCGGCCAGCACCGCTCGTCCAACAGTTATCTCTATCAACGCCTGCGCGAGGCGCGCGGCCTGAACTACGGCGACTACGCCTATATCGAATACTTTCCCGGCGGCATGTTCCAGTTCGAGCCTGATCCGAACCTCGCGCGCCAGCAGCAGATTTTCCAAATCTGGATTCGCCCCGTGCCGCCCGAACAAGGCCACTTCGTCCTGCGCGCCGCGCTCTACGAGTACGACAAGCTCGTCCGCGACGGCCTCTCTCGCGAAGCCTTCGAGGCCACGCGCGAGTTTCTCACCAAGTATTCCAACATCCTGACCGCCACGCAGGACGCACAACTCGGCTACGCGCTCGACAGCCGCTACTACAAGATCGGCGACTTCAACGGGTACATGCGCGATCAACTGTCGCGCCTCACGCTCGAAGACGTGAATGCCGCTATCAAGAAGTATCTGGCGACGAACCGCATGCGTATCGTCATCATCACGAAAGACGCGGAGGGGTTGCGCGATGCCATTCTCGCGAACAAGCCCTCGCCCATGACCTACAACTCGCCCAAGCCGCAGGCGATTCTGGACGAGGACAAGGTTATTCAGGTTTACCCGATTGACGTGCGCGCCGAACAGGTTCGCATCACGCCGGTCGAGCAGGTCTTTCGATAAGCCGAAATGCCACGCCGCGCGGGTGCGAAGACGAGTCCCGTTCAAAACCATGACCCGTCTTCGCGCCCGCGGGCGTTTCACCTCCCGCTCTTTCGCGTTCGAGCACACCACGCACTTCCGATTTCAACGAGGCGTTTCATGAAAACATCGCTCACGACCGAAAACACGCGCGAGCATCTGGCGCGGCTTGAACAGGCCAACACGGACTTCGCGAGTCTCTACCCCGGCGAGACCGGACGCCGCCAGCCCGTCCACACCGTCTACGGCGGCGCGCACCTCTTCAAGTCCGACACGCCCCGACGCCTCGGCTCGCTCGCCCTGCGCGCCCTCGACGCGTTTGCCCCCGACGCAGACACCTTCGCACGCGCCGTCGGCCTCGCGGGCGCGGAAGAGTCGTCCGCCGATAAACCGTTAGCCGCGCTCGCGCCCGTCATCTACGAGCGCGTGCGTGAGAAACTCGGCCGCGAGCCGGTCGAAGATTTCCGCATAGACTTCGAGGACGGTTACGGCAACCGCCCCGACGCCGAAGAGGATGCGCACGCCGAAGCGGCCGCGCGCGAAGTGGCGAGAGGGTTGGAGTCCGGCACGCTCTCGCCCTTCATCGGCATCCGCATCAAGCCCTTCACTGAAGAACTGCGCTCACGCAGCCTGCGCACGCTCGACATCTTCGTCACCACGCTGACAGCGGAAACGGGCGGGCGGCTCGCGCCGAACTTCGTCGTCACGCTGCCCAAGATCACCATTCCCGAACAGACCGCCGCGCTCGCTTCCGTCTTCGATCTGCTCGAAGCGCAACTCGGCTTGCCCACAGGCGCGCTCAAGATGGAGATGATGATCGAAACCACGCAATCAATCATCAACCACGACGGCCGGATCAACCTGCCACTCCTGCTCGCCGCCGCGCGCGGCCGCTGCACCGCCGCGCACTTCGGCACTTACGACTACACCGCCAGTTGCAACATCACGGCCGCGCACCAGCACATGCTTCACCACTCCTGCACGTTCGCCAAGCTGATGATGCAGGTCTCCTTCGCGGGCACGGGCGTGTGGCTCTCCGACGGCGCGACCAACATCATGCCCGTCGCCCCGCACCGCGCGCAGGAAGGCGCGACACTGACGCCCGCCGAGGAAGACGAGAACCGCCGCACCGTCCACCGCGCGTGGCGCATCCACTACGGCCACGTCCAGCACTCGCTCACCGGCGGCTTCTACCAGGGCTGGGATTTACACCCCGCCCAACTTCCCACGCGCTACGCCGCCGTCTACGCCTTCTTCCTCCAGAGCCTCGACGCCGCGAGCGAACGCCTCCGCAACTTCGTCGAGAAGGCCGCCAAGGCAACCCTCGTCGGAGACGTGTTCGACGACGCGGCGACGGGTCAGGGCTTGCTCAACTATTTCCTGCGCGCCATCAACTGCGGCGCGATCACGGAAGAAGAAGCCCTCCAGCGAACCAGCCTGACGCTCGCCGAACTGCGCTCCGGCTCGTTCGTCAAGATTCTCGATAGCAGGAAGAATCTATAAAGCAGTCAAGCTGCTCCGCTCAGGGCAAGCGGCGAAACCCTTTTCGAGTTGCCGTTGGTTGATGACGCCTCGCGCCGTAAAAAAATGGACGACGACAAAACGAATTTCTGGGAGCCGTGCTGGGCTTGTCGCGTCATCGCGGGTGAGGCCGTCGGCTGTGTCGTGGCCGAGACGGAGCATGTGCTGGTCTTGATCAATCCTTTCTCCCTGAGTGCGGGACACGCCCTCGTCGTGCCCCGCAGGCACATCGAAAATTTGTACGAACTTTCGGATGACCTCGCCGCCCCCGTCCTCTCGACTGCGGCGAAGGTGGCGCGCGCGGCGAAGCGCGCGTTTGAGGCCGACGGCGTGACGCTCAGGCAGAACAACGAGGCGGCGAGCGACCAGCACTTATTCCACTTCCACCTCCACGTGATTCCGCGTTTCGCCGGAGACCTCGAACGCTTCAACGCCGCGCCGCAGCTTGCAAGCCCCTCCGAACAACAGGCGGCGGCATCGCGCCTGCGCCTTGCAATCGAGCCGCTGTAATGAAGCCTCGCATCTGAAAGGGCGGTTATTTTGCGCGTATGCACACGATACGGAACGCTTTGACACCTTATCGTGCGATTCGGGACACGATAACGCAAAAGAAGCGGCGATTTTTGAGTATTTTCATGCTTCGGGCGTGTGGCACGGGGGTTGTAAGTCACTCCGGTGAGTGTTCGCGATGATGCGAATTTCAGTTGAAAGTAGAGGGGTGATAAACGATGAGAAGCAATGGTGGAATAAAGACGAAGGCATTGATGTTGGCGATGGGCGCGTTCTTGCTCTTGCCGACGGCTGCGCTCGCGCAGGACTGGCGTTATGGTCAGGACAGACGCGACGACCGTTGGGAGCGACGCGACGACAGGCGTGATCGCCGCCGTGACAGGCGGGAAGACAGGCGCGAGCGACGCGAGGACAGGTGGGAGCGACGCGAGGAGCGCAGGGCGCGCCGCGGCAACAGCTACGACGGCTATCCCAACTACGGCGGTTCGTTCCAGCTTCGCCAGACGGCCTTGAACGCCGGCTACAACGAGGGCATTAAGGAAGGGCGCAAGGATCGTCAGCGCAACGAGCGTTACGATTTCTCGGATGAGAGCGTCTACCGCAGCGGCACGAAGGATTACAGCTCGCGTCTCGGCGACCGCTCGCTGTACCAGCAGTACCTTCGCATGGCCTTCGAGAACGGCTACAACGACGGCTACAGCGGTTACTAAAAAGTAACTGACAAACATTCAAAGCGGAAGGGGAGTGGAAAGGCGCGTGCGTCTTCCCACTCCCCTTCTGCTTTGAATAGTTTCAAGTTTCAGGTTTCAAGTCTGAATGTCCTTCATTCTTTAACTTGAAACCTGAAACCTGAAACTTGAAACCTCCTACGCCCGCCTGATGAACTTCGCGGCCACCCAGCCGACGAGAATCAGGATCGAAAGGATGATCCAGTCGTAGCGGCTGCCGTAGGTGGCGGTCGGGAAGTGGTTGCTGATCATGGTAAAGACGACGGGGACGGCCATAAAGGTGTTCTGCTTGGAGCGGAGTTTGGCCTGCGCGCCGAGACGCGCGTCCGGCGTCCGGCCCGCGCTCGTCGCGGCGATCATGCGGCGTTGCGCGGGAAGTATGCGCATCCAGACGTTGGCGACCATCAGTGTGCCCAGAAGCGCGCCCATGTGGATGTAGGCCGCGCGGCCACTGAGGACGTGCGTCAGGAGATACGCGATGCCGACGAGCAACGCGTAGGCGACGACTGCGAACGCTAACTCGTTTCTGCCGAGCGGCGACAGCATCAAGAGATCGTAGACGACCCACCCGACGACGAGCAGCCCGATGCTGAAGCCGACGGCGGCGGGCACGCTGATGTCGTAAACATCCGGGTCAACGAGCGCGCCGCCGAGGTAATAGACGACGACGAGCAAGACCATGCCGCTCAGCCACGTCAACGCGGCCTCCCAGCGAAACCAGTGGAGCGTCTCGGTGCCGGGCTGCTTCTGTTTTTCCACCACGTAGAAGCCGCCGCTATGCACCATCCAGATTTGCGGCCGCCCGCCCACGCCCGCCGTCTCGGCTTCGGAGAGGCGCGCGTCGAGCCATGTAAAGTAGTAGGTCGTGCCCACCCAGAGGATGCCCGCGAAGACGTGAAACCAGCGCGCCAGGAGGTTGAGCCATTCGCTCGTGTTGGGGTCGAGTAGTGTCAATTCATTAACTCCCGCGATAGGTGGAGTAGCCGAAAGGGCTGAGGAGCAGCGGCACGTGATAGTGCGCCGCCGTATCGGTGACGATAAAGCTGAGCGCGACTTCCGGGTAAAAACTCTCGACCCGCTCGGCCGCGAAATAATCCGACGTGGCGAACGTGAGGCGATACACGCCCGCCTGCAAGTTGAAATCGGCGGGTAACAAATCGCCGAGCCGCCCGTCGTCGTCCGTCCTGCCCTGCCCTAAAATTTCCCAGTCCTTGAAGCCACGGACTTCGAGCACTACGCGGATGCCCCCCGCCGGTCGCCCGCGCGACGTGTCCAGAATGTGTGTAGTGATCGCGCTCATAGTTGGAATGGTTTCAAGTTTCAGGTTTCAGGTTTCAAGTCTGAATGTCCTCTGTTCTTTAACTTGAAACTTGAGACTTGAAACTTGAAACTTCGATCAGTCATGTCGTCAACAACTTTTCCAATCTCAGCCTCGTGATCTTGCCTTGTTCTCCGGCGGCGGTGCGAAGTTCCGTGTCCGCCCCGTTCGACAGGCGCGCGCGGAGCAGCGCGAGCATCTCTTCGGCGGTCTTGCCCGTTGCGCAGACGATGAAGATGTGGCCGAACTTATCTTCATAGGCGCGGTTGGCTTCGGCGAGTTCTTCGAGCGTCGCCCGTGCGGCGTCGCGCGCGCCCGATTGTTCCTGCTCAGACCAGCCTTCGGCCTGTGCATGCTGCGCGCGCTCTGCTTTATGCCCGCCGATCCGTGGGTGCGCGGCGAACGCTTCGAGCCAGTCGCGCACGCTCAAGTTCCGCCAAACTTCGTCGGCCGCCTTCAACAACTCCCGCGCGTCGCCGAACGGTCGCCGCGCCGCCAAAGTCCGCGCCCACCCGGTCGAGCCGCAGCACTTGAGCAGTTCCGTTTCCGCCTCGCTCACGCTCGCGGAGTTCAGCCGTTCGAGACCTTCGCGTAAGTCCATCATTACGGTTTCAGGTTTCAGGTTTCAAGTTAAAGACCGAAGAACCACTCGGTCCTGAAATTTGAAACCTGAAACTTGAAATCTGAATCTTTGAAATTTGAAACTTGAAACTTAATCCTCCGCAACCTCGCCATAGAGTCGCAGGCGACTGACGCCGCCGTCCGGGTAGATGTTGAAACGCACGTGCGTGAGCGCGCCCTCGTGCCGCAACTCGTCCGTGAAGTGGTGGCGCGTGTGCGCCTGCAATTTGGTGCGCGGCAGAATCTCCCTCCACGCCGGGGCGTCCGCGAGCGCATTCGCGTCGTCGCCCGCGCCCTGTGCGTCCGCGCCTTCGAGCGAACAGCTTTCGGGATAGTTGCCTTTGAAGTGCGAAGTGTCAACTTCGACCTGTTGAATCCGCCCGCGCGCGCCGAGTTTGATGACGACCCAATCGTGGCCGGGGCCGCGCCGCCGCTTCGTCTCCCAACCGTCGCTCATGTTCGCGGCGCGACCGGGCATGATCAAATTATGCCGGTGGCCGAAGAACATATCGCTGCAAGCGAGCACGAGTCCGCCCGACTCGACCGCCGCCAGATCAACGCGCCCGCCGCGCGCCCTGAGACGCGTCCAGTCAGGCGCGACTTCGCCATAGACACGCAGGCGCGCGACGCCGCCGTCCGGGTAAATCTTGAAACGCAGGTGCGTCGCGCGTTCGGTATCCTGAATTGAAAACGGATTCTGCGAATCGCCTCGCAAGGCGGAGACGGGCAACACCTCGCGCCACCCGGCCGCCTCGCCCAGCAGTTGCTCGACATCCGGTTGGCCTTCGACGGCGCAGGCTTCGAGCGAACACTGCTCCGGGTAGTTGCCCTTGAAATGCGCCGTGTCCACGACGATGCCGCGAAGACGGCCGGGCAGACCCAGACGAATGATGCACCAGTCGAAGCCGGGCGTGCGCCTGCGGCGCGACTCCCAGCCGTCCATCCACTTGCCGCGATCCGTGTACTCGCCTTCGAGAAAGACGGGCGCGCTCGCTTTCAACAAATTTTCCTTCGGCGCGAAGAAGTCGTCGTTGGCGTACAGCACCGCGCCGCCCACGCGTTCCGCGGCCAGATCAACGAGTTCGGTGAAATCCGTCATCGTGCGTCACCTCCGGGCGAGCAGCGCGCCCGTCGCCGCCTCGCTCTTAAATTCGCCGCGCTCGTACACCAGCGCGCCGCGCAGGAAAGTCGTCTCGACCATGCCGCTCAGAGTTCGCCCCGCATACGGCGTCAACGCGTGCCGGTGGTGCAGCATCGAAGGCTCGACGCGAAACTGCTCTTCGGGTCGAAAGACGACGAGATCGGCATCGCACCCGGTCTGAATCGCGCCCTTGCGGCCGTCCAATCCGACGAGCCGTGCGGGCGCGGCGGCCACCCATTCAATTACGCGCTCGATTGAATGCCCGCGCGCGCGCGCCTCCGTCCACACGACGGGCAGGCGCAGTTGGAGCGATGCGATGCCGCCCCAGGCTTTGAGGAAATCGCCCGCCTCCCGCTCCTTCATCTCCGGCGGGCAGGGCGAATGATCGGAGACGATCATGTCGAGCGCGCCCGTGTCGAGCGCGTCCCAAAGCTGCTCGCGGTTCTCGCGCTCGCGAATCGGCGGGCAGCATTTAAACTCGGTCGCACCGGCGGGCACGTCCTCGGCGGCGAACGTCAGGTAGTGCGGGCACGTCTCCGCCGTGAACGATAACCCCTCCGCTTTCGCCGCGGCGATGAGCGACAGCGACGACGAAGAGCAGTGATGCACGATGTGCGTGCGCGCGCCCGTCTCGCGGCAGAGGCGCACCATCAACGCGACGGCTTCGTCTTCGGCCGCCTTCGGACGCGATGCCAGGAATGTCTCGTAGCGACGCGCGCCGCCCTCCGTCGCCCGTTGTTCCGCCCCGGCGAGCGCGGCTTCAATCGGCGCGGCCGTCTCGGCGTGGACGATCAGGAGCGCGCCCAGACGCGCCAGTTCCGGCATCGCCGCGCGCAGATCGTCTTCAGTCACGTGCGCGAACTCGTCCACGCCCGACGGCACGAGGAAACACTTGAAACCGAAGACGCCGCCCTCGAACATGCGCGGCAACTCGGCCGTGTTCCCCGGCACGACGCCGCCCCAGAAGCCAACGTCAACGTGGCACTTCCCCTCTGCCGCCGCGCGCTTCGTCTCCAAACTCTCGCGCGTCGTCGTCGCCGGAATACTGTTGAGCGGCATCTCGACGAGCGTCATCACGCCGCCGGCCGCCGCGGCCAGGGTCGCCGTCCGAAAGCCTTCCCATTCGGTTCGCCCCGGTTCGTTGATGTGGACGTGTGTATCAACCAGCCCCGGCAACAGAACCGCGCCGTCGTCAACTTCGACGAGCGGTCGGCCGTGCGTCGCGCCCTCGAACGCCCCGACCGCGAAGATGCGCCCCTCGCGGACGTGAACCGCCGCGGGCGAGATGCCGCCGGGCGTGACCACGCGACGACCGCGAATGACGAACTCAGACTCGTTCTTTTGCGATGTCAGATGCGCCACCGTCCGTCTTAAGAGTTGATAAAAAATCCGCCAGCAGGTTCGCGGCGACGCGCGCGCGATACTCTGCCGTCGAGCGCATGTCGTCAATCGGCGCGATCTCCTGCGCGAGCATCGCACGGGCGGCTTTGATCGTCGCCTCGTCGGGTGTCCGGTCGCGGAGCATGTCCTCCGTCCGCGCGCAGCGCATGACGGTCGGCGCGACGCTGCCGAGGCCGATGCGCGCGTCCCTGATGCGCCCGTCGCCGCCGAGCCGCGCGCCCGCCGCGAAGCAGACTTTCGAGATGGCCTGCGCTTTGCGCGTGCCGACTTTGCGATAGTAAGTCTTCAAATCGCCCGTCGTGCGCGGCAGGCGTATGCGCCAAAGTAGTTCGTCGGCGCGCATGTCCATCTGCTTGTAGCCGGTGTGAAAGTCTCGATAGGCGATGCGGCGCGCGCCCGACGCGGAGACGAGTTCGAGTTCGGCATCGTAGACGAGCAGCGCGGGCGGCGAGTCGGCGGCGGGCGAGGCGTTGACGACGTTGCCGCCGAGCGTGCCGCGATTCTGGATGGCGATGCCGCCCGTCTCGCGCGCCGCCGCGCAGAGGAGCGGAAACTCGCGCTGCACGTCCGCGTCGCGTTGGATTTCCGTGTAGGTCGTCAGCGCGCCGAGCGTGACGTGCTCGGGCGTGATCTCGATGCCGCGGAGTTCCGGCAGATGGCGGATGCTCAAAAAATTCCTGTGCCTGAGCGCGCCGAATTCGAGGAGCACCATCAGGTCAGTGCCGCCCGCGAAGGCGCGCCACACGCCCGGATCGGTCGCCAACAGGTCGAGCGCGTCGCCGAGAGTCTTCGGCGCGCGCAAGTCGTAATCGGGCAGGTAGGCTCTCACGCTTTGACTCCCGCCCGCTCGCAGGCGCGCACGACGGCGTCGAAAATTTTCATGTAGCCGGTGCAGCGGCAGAGGTTCCCTGCGAGGCCGTGGCGAATGTCCGCGTCGGTCGGGTGGGCGTTCTCTTCGAGTAAGCTCATGGCGGCCAGAATCATCCCCGGCGTGCAGATGCCGCACTGCGCGCCGCCGCACTCGATGAACGCCTGCTGGACGGCGTGGAGTTCCGCCTCCCCCGCGACGCCCTCGATGGTTTTGATTGACGCGCCTTCGACTTGCAGGACGGGCACGAGACAACTGTTGACGAGTTCGCCGTCAACGAGCACGGAGCACGCGCCGCACTCGCCCTCGCCGCAGCCCTCCTTCGTGCCGGTCAACCCTAAATCTTCGCGCAGCACGTCGAGCAGGCGCGCCATCGGCAGCACGCGCAGAGTTTGCGGCGTACCGTTCACCGTGCAGGCCACGTCAACCCTCCGCGCCGTGTCGGCGCTCATACGCTGTCACCCAACCCGCGCATCAACGCTTCGGGCATCAAAGGGACGTGTGTGAAACTGACGCCCGTCGCGTGTTCGATGGCGTTCAGGATGGCGGGCGCGCCGCCGTCCATCGGGAGTTCGCCGATGCCCTTCGCGCCCCCGGCGGGGCCATACTGGTAGGGCTGTTCCTCGAAGTGGACGCGGATGGGCGGCAGGTCTACAGAGGTCGGCATCACGTAGTTGGTCATCCCGTTGTTGACCATGCGGCCGTCCCGCCAGACGACATTCTCGTAGAGCGTGAAGCCGATGGCCTGCGCCACGCCGCCCTCGATCTGCCCGGCGGCGAGTATGGGATGGACGACCTTCCCCACCTCCTGCACCGCCACGAAATCGTCAACGCGCGTCTCATACGTCAGCGTGTCAACCGACACTTCCGCGACGTAGACCGCCCATGCGAATGCCCCGTAGGCGTCGCCCTCATACTTCTCGTCATCCCAGCGCACGCCCGGCGGCGGCTTGTACTGGCTGAACGACTTCAACGCCCCGTATCGTTCGACGTAACCGCGACAAGCCTCGCGCCATTCGGCCTCGGTGTATTCATCCCTCAGCAGCCCCGCGCCCTGCAACGTCTGGCGCAGGCCGAGCGCGGCCGACTCTACGAGTTTGCCCACGATCATGCAGGTGCGCGAGGCGACCGTCGGGCCGCTGTCCGGCACGTTGCCCGTGTCGGGCTGCGCCATCTCGATCAAGTCGTAGTCTAGTTTGAGCGCGTCTGACGCGATCTGCGCGAAGATGGTGTTCGTGCCCTGCCCGATCTCCGTGCTCGCGGCGAGTATGCGCACGCGTCCCTCCACATCGGCTTCCGCGCCGACGACTGATTTCAGATAGTCTTCGCCCGACCCTGTGAAGCCCGCGCCGTGCATGAACGAGGCGAAGCCGATGCCGCGCTTCACGTGCGCGCCGCTCACGGCGTTCTCGCGCGCGAAGCGTTCGCGTTTGGCCTCGTAGTTCGTCAACTCGAAGGCGCGCCTGAGCAATCCCGCCATGTCAACCGGCTCGCGTATGACCTGCCCGGTCGCCGTCGTCTCGCCCTCGCGGATGAAGTTGCGGCGGCGAAACTCTTCGGGACTCAAGCCCAACGCCTCGGCCACCTTGTCCATGTGCCGCTCCAGGGCGAAGATTGATTGCGGCGCGCCGAAGCCGCGAAACGCTCCGTGCGGCGGCACGTTCGTGGCGACGGCGCGACTGCGGATGCGGACGTTCGGGCAGTTGTAAGGCCCGGCCGCGTGGATCGTGCCGCGCGAAAGCACCACGGCCGAGAGCGTCGCGTAAGCCCCGCCGTCAACGACGAACTCGATCTCCATCGCGAGCAGCCGCCCGTCGCGCGTGACGGCCGTGCGGTGGCGCGTGAGCGATGGGTGTCGCTTCGTCGTGGCGGACATGTCCTCGGCGCGGTCGTAGATGATCTTCACCGGACGGCCGCCCGCCTTCCATGACAGCAGCGCGGCGTGGCCGCCGATCATCGAAGGGTATTCTTCCTTGCCGCCGAAGCCCCCGCCCGTCTCGCACTGCACGACGCGCACGCGCTCAGGCGGCAGCGCGAACAACTTCAACAGAGCTTTGTGGACGTAATAGGGGCACTGCATCGAACCCCAGACCGTGACGCCCGCGTCGGCGTCCGCCACGGCGATGACGCCGTTCGTCTCGATGTACAACTGCTCCTGCGCGCCCGTCGAGTATTCGCCCTCGACGACGAGGTCGGCCTCAGCCCACGCCTCGTCCACATTGCCCTTGTCAACGAGGTACGACTTGAAGACGTTGTCGTCGCCCCAGATGATCTCTGTGCGCGCCAGCGCGTCTTCGAGCGTGAAGACGGCCGGGAGCGGTTCGATGTCAACGCGGACGGCGCGGCGGGCGCGCTCCAGCAGGTGCTTGTCTTCGTGCGCGAGCAGCAGGATCGGCTCCTCGACGTGGTTGACGAACTCGGAGGCGAGATAAGGTTGATCGAGCAGGATGAGGGCGACGGCGTTCTCGCCCGGAATGTCTTTCGCCGTCACGACAACGAACTCGTCCCAGGGTATTCCGTCGCCGAAAGTGACGGAGCGGATGCGCCCGCGCGCGACCGCACTGCGCACGGTTGCGCCGTAGAGCATGCCGGGCATTCTCAGGTCGTCAACGTAGCGCGCCGCGCCCGTGACCTTGCTGCGCCCCTCTTTGCGC
>DATHAZ010000089.1:0-20097 GCA_035296445.1 Pyrinomonadaceae bacterium
GAATCCCTGCGCGACAACGCCGACCTCATACGGCAGTCGCGCGAACTCGCCACGATCAAAACCGATGTCAACATCACGCTCGACCTCGACCAACTGCGCGCCAAGCCGCCCGACCGCCTCGCCGCTTACAAACTCTTCCGCGAACTCGAATTTCAAACGCTGACGCGCGAATTCGCCGACGCGGCCGTCGGACTCGAAGGCGCGGAGACGCACGCGCGCCGCTACGCGCGCATCACCACACGCGAGGAACTCGACCAACTCGTGCGCAAGCTCTGGGACACGGATCACTGGAGCTTCGCCGTCGCCGATTCGACCCCGGCGGGCGCGGGGCAACAGGGCGCAAGCCGCGACCAGGCCGCGCCGACCGGCGTCGCCATCTCGACGGCGGCGCACACATCCAACTTTATTGACTTTGAAAATTTCGAGGGTGGGGTTGCCGCCGCCGTCGAACCCCTGCGCGACGTGCTCGCCAACGGCCTGCTCTCGAAGTCCGTCCACGATCTCAAGCGCGCGGTCGCGCTGCTCGCGCAGTTGGAGATAGAGATCGAGGGCGTCACGGACGATACGCTGCTTGCAGCCTACCTGCTCGATCCGATCCGCAGCAAGTACGACCTCGCAGACCTCGCGCGCGATGCCGTCAATGCCGACGGCTGGACTGAGGAGACGCCCGAAGGCTGGACGGCGGCGCACTGGCGCGCGGCCGAAGCCGCCGACTACACCGTGCAGACGGCCGACGTGCTCCATGGCCGCATACTCGAACAGGGACTCGAATCCATCTACAACGAGATCGAACTGCCGCTCGCGCCGCTCCTGCACCGCATGGAGCACGCCGGCCTGCGCGTGGACACGCAGGTGCTCGGCGACCTCTCGGCCTTCTTCGGCGGGGAGTTGGAGAAACTGACGGCGCGCATCTATGCGGAGGCGGGGCGCGAGTTCAAGATCAACTCGCCCAAACAGGTGGGCGAAGTGCTGGAAGAGTTGAACATCAGCACGGGGCGTAAAACCTCCACGGGTCAGGTCTCGACCAACCGCGCCGTGCTCGACGAACTCGCCTTGAAGTACGAACTGCCGCGCCTCATCATCGAATACCGCGAACTCGACAAGCTGAAGACCACTTACACCGACGCGCTACCCGCCCTCCTCGGCGCGGACGGACGCATCCACAGCCAGCTCAACCAGACCGTCACGGCCACCGGCCGCCTCAGTTCGAGCGAGCCGAATCTGCAAAACATCCCCATCCGCACCGAACTCGGCCGACGCATCCGCCGCGCCTTCATCCCCGACCCCGGCGCGGTTTTCGTCTCCGCCGATTATTCGCAACTCGAACTGCGCCTGCTCGCGCACATCACGCGCGACCCCGTGATGCTCGACGCTTTCCAGAAGGGCGAAGACATACACACGCGCACCGCCCAACTCGTCTTCAATGCCAAGACCAAAGAGGAACTCAAAGAGAAGCGCCGCTTCGCCAAGATCGTCAATTTCGCCATCGCCTACGCCGTCGAACCCTTCGGCCTCTCGCAGCGCGTCGGCATCTCGCGCAAAGAGGCGCGGCAGGTGATAGACGATTTCTACAAGACCTATCACGGCGTGCGCGAGTACATGGACGGCATCCCGGCCGAGGCGCGCGAGAAAGGATACGTCCGCTCGATCTACGGGCGCATCCGCCCGCTCCCGACCATCAACGACCGCAACGGGCAAATCCGCGCCCGCGCCGAACGCGAGGCCATCAACATGCCCATTCAGGGAACCGCGAGCGACATCGTCAAGATCGCGATGCTCAAAGTTGAAGACGCGCTCAGGCGCGAAAACTTGCAGGCGCGGCAGGTGATGCAGATACACGACGAGTTGCTGATCGAAGCGCCCGAGCGAGAGGCCGAACAGGTCGCCGCGCTCCTCAAGCGCGAGATGGAGTCGGCCGTCGAACTCGACGTGCCCCTCGACGTGGAAGTGGGCACGGGCAGCAATTGGATGGACGTTAAGAAGTAGTAAATGGTAAATGGTAAATGGTAAATGGATGAAGATCAGTTCTTATCCATTCACCATTCACCATTCACCATTCACCATCTATGTCTGAAGAGCAACAACCCAAAGACGAGGGCGACGCGGGCGGGCGCGTGGTGTATAGCCGTCTGCCTTCGGCCGAGGAGGCGGCGCGGGCGGAGGAACGTCCGGCGGCTGCGGCGGGCGCGGGCAGTTTGCCCTCGTTCGTGCGCGAGCCGCTCGCGCCGACGCTGCCGACGCTCCTCGTCGCGTTCGTGTTGCTCATCCTGCTCGTCCTCGGTCTCGGCTATTCGAGCGTGAGCCAGGTCGAGTCGGTGAGCGAGGAGGTGCAGCGGCGCGACCAGCAGTTGGCCGATCACACCCAACTCCTGAACAACCTGCGCAGCGCGCTCGCGCAACTCGACACCGAAGCGCGCGAACGCGGCACACGCGAGCGCGGCGGCGGTTTCATCAACCCGTTCGACCTGAAACTGCGGCGCGCGCGCGGCGAAGTGGAACGGCAACTCTACCTCTTCGACCACCTGCCTTTCGCGCAGGACGCCAACGGCAAGGCGTTTCGCGCCGACGTGGCGAAGTACATCGAGACCACGAAGGACGCCGAGCAATACACCATCGAAGGCTTCAAAACCTTTCGCCCGGTCGCGTCGGGCATGGAAGCCCTGCTCGGCCAGATCAACAAAGAGCAGGGAGATTTGCAGCGGCAGCGTCTGATGCTGTCGAACGAATCCGCCAGGCGGATCAGGTTTCTGACGTGGATCGCCGCGCTGTTCAGCGCGCTCATCGCGGCGACGACGATCTGGGAAGTGCAGCGGCGTTTCCGGCAGATGCGTCGGAGTCTGGAAGAATCGCGGCGCGAGCGCCTGTTCAGTTCGCAAATGCTGGAAGGCATGGTCAGCGCGGTGGCGGCCATTGACGGGCGCGGCGCGCTGCGCAGCGCGAACGCGGCCTTCTTCCGCCTCTTCCCCAATGCTTCCGTCGGCGGGTTCGTTCGTGATGCCGCCGCGCCCGCGCCCGACGCGTCGAAGTTGTTCGCCGTGGCGACGGGCGGGGCGCGTGTGGATCATGTGACGTATCACGGCCGCTGGACTTTGAAAGACGCGGAGGACGAAGAACGCACGTTTGAAGTCTACTCGTCGCCGCTCGAAATTGACGGCGGGCACGGGCAGATCATGTCGCTCGTGGACGTGACGAAAACGGTCGCAACCGAAACCGAACTGCGCCACAAGGCATCGCTAGCGGCCGTCGGGCAAGCGGCGGCACAGGTCGCGCACGAGATCAAAAATCCTCTGGGGAGCATTCGCCTCGGCGTGGCGATGCTGCGCGACATGACCCAGCCCGGCGAGGCGCACGAGACAATAGACCTCGTCGAACGCGGCATCAATCATTTGAACAAGCTGACGGTAGACGTGACGCACTTTTCGCGCGAGAAGGAGTTGTCGCTGGAGCCGACGAACCTGCACGCGCTGCTCGACGCGAGCCTCGAACTCGTCGCCGAACAAATACGCGCCAAGCACGCGCCCGTCGAACGCCTCTACACGTCCGACCCGCTCGACGGGGAACTCGACGCAGACCAACTGCGACAGGTCTTCGTCAACCTGCTCGCCAACGCGCTCGACGCCGGGGAAGAGAAATCGCCCGTTTCCATTACGACCGCGCTCATCCCGCGGCGGCCGGGCGCAAACGGCGCAGGCGCGCCGCACGCGCGCATCACCATCACGGATCGCGGGCGCGGTATGGACGCGAAAACCCGCGCGCGCATCTTCGAACCCTTCTACACCACCAAAAAACGCGGCACGGGACTGGGACTCGCCATCGTCAAGAAGATCGTGGAACAACACGGCGGCACGATTGCGGTCGAAAGCACGGCGGGCGAAGGCACGCGTTTCCACGTCGAACTGCCGCTCGCGCAGAAGTAAAGCGAACCACACGGGAAACGATGAAGTAGGAACGCGGAACGATGAAGTAAAAGCATTTGTCTTTCATTCATCGTTCATCGTTCCGCGTTCATCATTTCCCCTGCGCCTCCGCGTGAGCGGTCACTGCTTCGATTGCCCCTTCGTGCATGCGTTCGGGGCGGACGTAGAGCCAGTGCCTGTCAAACTCCTCGTCGGTCATCGCCGGTTGGGTGAGCCGCTCTCTGTCCTTCAACCATTGCTCGGCCCAGCGGCGCAGTTCCGGGTCGCGGTTCAGAGCGGTTCGCGCCGCGTGCATGTTAAGAGGCGTCGTCATCAAACAATATCTCCTTACTCAACTCAGTGAAGTGTCCAGAAACATCATCAGGACGAACCCGACCATCAGCCCCGCCGTCGCCTCGCGGGCAAACTCTTTCCGGTGACTTTCCGGGATCATCTCGTTGCTGATGACGTATAACATCGCCCCGCCGGAGAGCGCGAGCGTCCACGGCAGCACGCTCTGAGCCTGCAACGTGGCGGCGAAACCGATGAGCGCGGCCGCGGCCTCGACCACCCCGGTCACGAATGCGACGAACAACCCTTGGGCGCGCGTGTACTGCACCCCCGTCAACGCCAGCGCAACCACGAAGCCTTCGGGAATGTCCTGCAAGGCGATGCCGACGAGAATCGGCATCGCGACCGCCGCGTCGAGGCTGCCGAGGCCGGAGCCGACCGCCAGCCCTTCCGGGAAATTGTGCAGCGTGATGGCAAGGACGAACAGCCAGATGCGCTTGAGCCGGACGCTCGCCGGGCCGCCTTCGCGTCCCTTGATGAAATGCTCGTGCGGGATGTACCTGTCGCAGGCGTGCAGAAAAGCCGCACCGGCGAGCACGAAGCCCGCCACCGCCGCGCCGGAAAACATTTTATTGCCGCCGCGCTCCACGGCGAGACGCAGCGCGGGGTTCAGCAGCGAGAAGCAGGTGGCCGCGAGCATCACGCCCGCGCTGAAGCCCATCAACACATCCTGCGCGCGGGCGGAGACGCGCTTCGTCAGGAGCGTCGGCAACGCCCCTAAACTGGTCGAGAACAGAGTGACGGCGCTGCCCAGCAACGCCAGTTCCATGGCGGAGAGACCGTCGAGTTGAAGATACATGAAATTATCTTGAGTCGAAGCCGACCCTGCGCAGAGCACGACGGTGTTTGACGGTCGCACTCATCTCGTCAGTGCCGCGAAGGCGGCGCGCGCAGCGGCGACGGTCTGATCGAGTAGATCATCCGTGTGCGCGAGGCCGATGAAGCCCGCCTCGAATTGCGAGGGGGCGAGATAGACGCCTTCGCCGAGCATGGCGTGAAAGAACTTGCCGTAGAGAGCGCGGTCGCTTTTGCCCGCGCTCGTCCAGTCGTTGACCGGATCACGCGTGAAGAAGGTCGTCCACATCGAGCCGACGCGGTTGGTGACGGTCTCGATCCCGGCCGCGCGCGCGGCCTCGGAGAGTCCGGCCGAGAGACGCGCGCCCGCGCGTTCGAGTTGCGTGTAGACGGATTTGTCGCGCAGGCGGCGCAGCGTCGTGAGGCCGGCGGTCATGGCGAGCGGGTTGCCGGAGAGCGTGCCCGCCTGGTAGACCGGGCCTGCGGGCGCGACGTGGTTCATGATGTCCCGGCTCGCGCCGTAAGCGCCGACGGGCAGGCCGCCGCCGATGATCTTGCCGTGCGTCGTGATGTCGGGCGTCACATTGTATAACTCCTGCGCGCCGCCGCGCGCGAGGCGAAATCCGGTCATCACTTCATCGAAGATAAGCAGCGCGCCGTGGCGGCTCGTGAGATCGCGCGCCTCTCCCAGGTAGCCCGCGCGCGGCGCGACGCAGCCCATGTTGCCGACGACGGGTTCGATGATCACGGCGGCGATCTGCGCGCCGTGCTCGTCGAAGACTCGCGCGAGGGCTTCGCTGTCGTTGAAGGGAACGGTCAGCGTCTCCTGCGCAAGCGCGGGCGGAACGCCGGGGCTGTCGGGCAGGCCGAGCGTGGCGACGCCCGAGCCTGCGCGCACGAGCATCGAATCGCCGTGGCCGTGATAGCAGCCTTCAAACTTGACGAGCTTCGTCCGCCCCGTGACGCCGCGCGCGAGGCGAACCGCCGACATGGTAGCCTCCGTGCCGCTGTTGACCATCCGCACCATCTCGATTGAAGGCACGGCCGACGCGATCTCTTCGGCCATCTCGATCTCAAGTTCGGTGGGCGCGCCGTAGCTCGTGCCGCGCGCGAGCGCGTCGTGCAGCGCGGCGACGACTTCCGCGTCGGCGTGGCCGAGAATCATCGGCCCCCACGAACCGACGTAATCAATGTAGGTGCGCCCGTCAACGTCGGTCATGGTCGCGCCGCTGGCCGAGCGTATGAAGCGGGGTGTGCCGCCGACGCCGCGAAAGGCGCGCACGGGCGAGTTGACGCCGCCGGGGATGAGTTCGACGGCGCGCGCGAAAAGTTCTGCTGACGTGTCCTGTTGTTCGGTGCTGGCTGTCATCTGTGAAATATCCTGTCTGCGAATCTTTTGATCTTAACGGGAACGATTCGATAATAGCCGATTCGCGCGGAGAGAGCGCACCGCCCGCGAGAGTGCGCGCGCCCGCTCGAAAGCGGAGCCGAGATAGCGCGCGCCCGTTCGCTCAAGTTCTGAAACGGAGAACCCAACTCGCGCGTCTTTAAAAAGGCGAGCCTGAAGTTCGACCGCCGCATCCCGTTCTATCATCCAAACTCGCCACGGAGAGCATCCGCAAATTATGAACGAGACAACGCCCCGAAACGCACGCGCACGCCGCTTCACGCGCGCGGGCGCAGCGCTGTTCCTGCTGCCCTTATTTCTACTGGCCGTGCCGGCCGCTCTGTCGCAGGAGGGCAGGGTTGTCCGCGAGAAGGTTCACGGCGCGTCGCTCGAAAACAACGTGACGGGCGAGGCGACGGAGCGCAACGTCTCCGTCTACCTGCCGCCGGGCTACGAACGCGCGCACGGCAAACGCTACCCGGTCGTCTACCTGCTGCACGGGATCGGCGGCACGGACAAAGACTTCACGTCGGCGTGGAAGAATCAGACCGACGCGTGGGGGACGATTCGCGGGCTGATGAACAACGGCGTGGCCGAGGGTCGCTTCGGCGAGATGATCGTCGTCATGCCCGACCAGCGGACGAAGATAATGGGCAGTTTCTATACGAACTCCGCCGCGACGGGCAACTGGGAAGACTTCACCGCCAGGGATTTGGTGGGCTACATAGATCGGAAGTATCGCACGCTGGCGCGCGCCGAAAGTCGCGGGCTGGCCGGGCATTCGATGGGCGGCTACGGCGCGATCAGAGTGGGGATGAAACACCCGGAAGTTTTCAGCGTCGTCTACGCGATGAACCCCGCGCTGCTCGGTTGGGGCGCGGACATCTCGCCGGAGAACCCCGCGTTCGCGGCCGCGTTCAGGTTGACGACGCTCGACGAGGTGATGCGCGGCGGCGTCTATTCGATAGGCGCGCTCTGCGTCGCGCAGGCCTTCTCGCCCAACCCGCGGCGCGCACCGTTCTACGCCGACCTGCCTTACAAATTCGTTGCCGGAAAACTACAGCCCGACGAACCGGCCTACACGAAGTGGACGCAGAACATGCCGCTCAACATGGCCGCCGGGTACAAAGCGAACCTCCTGCGCCTGCGCGGCCTGCGCTTCGACACGGGCTGGGAAGACGAGTTCACGCACATCCCGCCGACGACGCGCGCCTTCGCGCGCAAGTTGACCGAACTCGGCATCGAACACACCTTCGAGGAATATAACGGCGACCACCGCAACCGTATGTGGGGGCGCACCGGCAGGCTCTACACGGAAGTCCTGCCCTACTTCTGGCTCCTGCTCGATTCGCGCGACGCCAAATGAACGAAGCCCGCGCCGTATGTTACGGGCGCGGGCTTCGCGTCGGGAACGCTTAGTTGTCGGGTGATGCCTTAGACGGGTTACGTCTTAGTGACGCCCGCGTCCGCGACCACGGTTGCCGCCGTTGCCGAAGACGGGGTGCGAACGCGAACCACGGCCGCGGCGGTAATAACCGTCGCCGCGTCTGCGGTCATCGTCGTCGTTGTTCCAACGCGGGCGGCGGTCATCGTCGCGACGCTGGCTGCGGATATAACGATCCTGCTCGCGACGGTCGCGGCGAATCTCACGACGCTCTTCGCGCGTGATTATGCCGTCGGCGCGATAGGTTCGTCGCTCGTTGCGAATCTGCTCTCGGCGTTCGCGAATCTGCCGCGCCTCGTCGCGCGTGATCCGGCCGGAGCGGATGCCGCGCTGAATGCGTTCGCGGTCGCTGCGCCGCTGCGCGGACGCCTCATTGGCCGCGCCGCCTATCAGCAAGGCCATGACGCTCAGAAGTAGAATCTTTTTCATCGTTCAACCCTTTCCTTTAAATTCAATATGGTGAAATACGACATTCTGTGTTCAAACGGCTGTCGCCGCACCGCCCGGAGAGAGTTTTACTGTAAGACTACGCTGAAAAGGACGGCAACCACCGTGCCGCGTGCTCGCGTCCCGGCGATTCCGGCCGGGGCGCGCCTAAAGTGTTGAAGGCGCAGGATGGGCTGCTCGCCCGCGAGGCGCGCAGTCGCGCGCGCCCGTTGCCAAATAGAACACACACTGCACGATTTCAGGCGCGACCCGCTCACCCGAAGATGCTGCGCCAGCGGCGGTCAAGCGCGCCGCTGAAGAGGAAGGTGGTGATGGACGGCTGCTCGTGCGAGCGGTCGTAGCCGACGAGTTCGACGTAGGCGCGCCCCTCTATGTCCGCCCCTTCGTGCCGCCCGCGCACGGTACATGCGCCTTCCCAGTAGACGATCATGGTCGTGCCGCGCGTGTCGAGTTCCTGATCCTGCATGACCGGCGTCACTTCCACTTCAATGCCGAATCGGGGGACTTTGAGACGCCACCCGCTCGGATAAATCGCGCCCGTGTGCGGACTCTTCCAGCGCGCCGTCGGCACGAGCACGAAGTCGGCGCGCGTGAGGTGCGTGGCGCGTCCCTCGGCGTCAACAAACGTCCCGCTCGAAAACTCAGAGGGATTACCCTGTGCGTCGCGGATGTGATAGACCATCAACTCCGCCCCGGTCGAGAGTTGCAGGCTGAACCAATCCCAGCCCTTCTGCTTGTTCGTAGTGCGCCAAGTGCCGAACTCCCTGTCCATCCACGCCGCGCCCCTGCAACGCTCCGTCTCGCCGTGCCAGGTGATGTCGCCCTCGGCCTCCATCCGCGTGAAGGAAAAATAACGCGACGCCTCGCCCTCGTCTTTAAAGCTGACGCCGACGCCCGCGTGCCCGTTGAGCGCGGCGGGCTTCGAGGAACGCAGCGCGACCTCGAAGATGAGGTCGTCGCCGAGCGTGGCGCGCAGGAGGTGTCGTCCGTCGGTCGCCTCGCGAACCGTCCAGTCGCCCAGTTTCAAATAATAACGGCTTGCGCTCATCTCCGCCGGCGGATCGAAAGGGCTGTTCGCGCTCTTGCGATGCTCGTAGCGAAAGCGCGCGCGCGACTCGTCGGTGACGGCGAAGTGAGCGAGGTAGAGCGGGTTCGCGATGAGACGCAGGGGGACGACGCCGAAGCGGTCGAGGTCTGTGCGGCGTTTGAAGAAGACGAACTCGAAACCGAAGCGACGCCCCGCGGCCGTCTGCATGTGCCCGGTGTAATACCACCACTCGGTCTGCGCGCCTTCGTGCGCGTAGAGATCGCGCGGCAGTTCGACCCCCGCGTGCTCCGTGCCGTCGCGCAGGGTGGAAGCCTTGCCGACGATGGCGTCCGCCAGATTGTCCAGCAGGTTGGTTGCGATCTGTTCCAAAGGTTCGACGAAGTTTGCGCTCATGAAATTTGATTGATCCGCCCGTGTCTTGAAATTCTCAAACACGATAGCCGAAGCTCGTGACGAAACTGTGCGCGGATGCTTACAAAAGAGAGGAAGCGGGGAAGAATTGATTTATTGGTTCATTGATCCATTGATTCAATGAAGGCATTAAATGAACCAATGAACCAGTGAATCAATGAATCAATCGCTCCACGCCCTCGCGCGGTTCGACGAGCAGGGTGCGGAAACTCGACATGCGGACGAGTCCCGCTGCCGCGCCCTTCGGCTTGGAGAGAAACTTGCGCGGCGTGTAATGGACGGAGACTTTGGCGTCGCGTTTGGCGTGACTGAAATGAGCGGCGAGTTGCGCCGCCTCGATGATCGTGCGGTGCGGCACGTCCGCGCCGCGCGCGGGGTTGCGCACGATGACGTGCGAGCCGGGATAGTCGGCGGCGTGCAGCCAGAGGTCGTGCGCGCGCGCGACCTTGAACGTCAGTTGATCGTTGTCCTTCGCCGCGCGGCCGACGAGGATTTCGTAGCCGTCCGACGAGCGATAGCGGCGCGCGCCCGCGACCGATTCCGCCGCCTTGATTTGAGCCTTCGTGCGCTGTACATCCTTGCCTCGGCCGCCCGCCGCGCGGGCTTCTTTCGCGCCGCGCGCCTTCTCGTCAAACGCTTCGAGCGCGGCCGTGTCGCGCGCGGCGATGATGCGTTCGAGTTCCTGCTGTCTCTGTTCGAGCGCGGCCAGTCCGGCGTTCAATTCTTCGAGGCGCGCGGTCGTCTCCTCGGCGGCGCGTTTGGCCTTCGTGTAACGCCCGAAGCGACGCGCGGCTTCTTCCTGCAAACTGGCATGCTCGTCAATTTCGAGTTCGACCGTGGGCGCGTCCTCCGCGAAATAATCCGTCACGCGGACGCGCGAGCCGGAACGCTCCGCGTTAGCGATGTTGGCGAGCAGCAGGTCGCCGACGCGCTTGTGCTCGCCGGCGTCACCGTGCGCCGCCAAATCTTTCTCCAGATTGCGACGCAGCTTTTTCTGCTTCTCGACGAGGGCGCGCAGGCGCGCACGCTCGGCGGCGGCGCGCGCGTCGAAGGCGCGCGTTTGTTCGAGCGCGCGGTAGTGTGCATCGGCGGCATCGGAGAGCGAGGCGTGCGCGCCCTGCGTGAAGGCGGGAGCGCGCGTCGGAGTCGGCTTGCTTTCGTCGCTGTGGATGCGCGGCGGCGGCGGTTGGTAGAGGTCTGCGATCTCCTGACCCTCGCCGCGCGGCGCGCGCAGGGCATCGGCGACGCGCCCCGCCGCGTCGAGCAGGAGAAGGTTGGCGGCGCGCCCGGTGAGTTGTGCGACGAGAGTCCAATCGTGCGAGTCGCCGACCGCGTCGTATGAGGCGAAGGCGAAGCGCACGATGCGTTCGCCTTCATCCTTTTTGACGCCGAGGAGGCGCGCGCCGCCGAGTTGTTTGCGCATGGTCAAGGCGAAACTCGACGGCGCAATGGACAGCTTTTCGAGTTCGCGCACGGTGCGCGCGATGGCGTAGAGACGCGGCGCGGCCGGGTCAACCGAGATGAACAGGTAACGGCCGTCGCTCAGACGGAGATCGAACGCGAGCGCGACGCGCGACAGTTGCCACACTTTGCCCATCATGCGCCCCGCGAGCGCGGGCGCGAGTTCGGCGACGATGGCGGCGATCAGTTGGTCGTTCATCTGGTGGCTGTCAGTCGTCCATGGTCAGTTGTCCATGGTCAGTTGTCCGTTGTCGGTTGCCCGTCGTCGGTCGTTAGTGTTTGATGCTCAGACCGTCAAAAGGCGCGCGGGCAAGTTAAGCATAGGCCGCTGACAACGGACAACTGACGACCAACCACACACGACAAAGCCCCGTGTCGTTCGCGCGACGCGGGGCTTTGTCGTCTTGGTGCGAGGGTTAATCGGCGATAACGATAGTTCCTGAGAGATGGTCGTGGGCGGCGCGGCCTTCCGGGTCGAAGAAGGCGTAGAGCAGCCCGAGTCCGAGCGTGGCGAGCGAGAGCATGTAGCCGAAGGCGCGGCGAACGCACTGGCCGTTGGTCGGTGCCATGCCGGTCTCGGCGTCAACCGTGCGCAGCGAGACGAGCGACATGCCCCACGTTCGCCCGGCGAGCGCCGTCGCCGCCATCAGATACAAAAACATCAACACGACGACGATGCCGCCCATCGAAGCGGCGACGCGCGTGTCTGCCCAGTTGCCGCTCGTGAGTTCGATGATGGCCGCGAACGGTGTGGAAGCGAAAGCCACGACCAACAGATCTATGATGCCGCCCGCGATGCGTTTCGAGACGGGCGCGTGGTCGTCCGCCACGACGCTCTTCTCCGCCTTCTCCGGCTTCTCCGTGTGATTCGAGATCACGGCGGCGTGCATTTGCGCCTCCATCAGGGAGAGCGAGGCTTCGTCGGCGATGACGGGAATGTGGCGGCGCGCACGCGTCTGCGTGGCCGCACCCGCTTCCGCAGTTTTCGTCGCCTGCGCTGCTACGGCAGGCGGGACGATGGCGAGCGGCGGCGCGCTGCGCGTGGCCTCGACGGGTTTCTCTGGCTCATCGGCGACGGCCGCCTGCCCCGTCGTCGCGTCGGCGGCGGGCGAGACGACATGGCCGTGGATGAGTTCGGTTTCGGGGGCGGCCTGGTAATTCTCTTCGACGACGTGCGCGACGGCCGCCGCCGTGGCCGCGCCGCCTCTCGACGCGCGAGCGGCCGGCGGAGGATTCGACTGACGCGCGCGCTCGATGCGTTTGAGCGCGGCGACGACGAGCGGGTTCGGTTGGGGCGCGACGGGCGGCGGGGGCACGAGGCCGAGCGGCGGCGCGCCGGTTTCGGCGGTCGCGCCGGAAACCACGTCGGCGGTCGGGTCGTCAACCATGTCGGTGGAAATGTAGCCCTGTTGCGGCGCGGAGGCTTCCGTCTCGCGCGCGGCTTCGAGGGCGCGCCGCTGTTGAATCTCGCGCACGCGCTCGCTCAGTTCCTTGCGCCACAGCGGCTTGGACGGGACACCGGGAAACTCGATCAGCGTGGAAGTGGCAGCCGCCGCCCCGACGCCTGCGCCTTTCGCTTCGGTCTCCGCGCCCGGCGCGCGCTTCTGTTTACGTTCGTGGCTGGTCGAAGTTGACATAGATTTTTCTTCGGGAGGCGGGGAAACGGCGTCGGCCGGAGCAATGTCTGTCGCCGGGCAGTGCGGGCAATTCTCCACGAATTCGGAGTAAGACGCGCCGCACACGACACACTGCATAGACTGAGAGCCTCCCCTGTGGAAATCTTCAAAATTAAATCTTTTGGGATGACGGGCGCAGCCGATAAACCCAAGCCCTTTGCGGAGTCGCGGCGGATGCTATCAGAGATTACTTTAAGTCGTCAATCAGAAAATACACAAATCAATGTAGTTGGGCGGCGGGCGGGCACAAGATAGGGGAACGGAAGCACGGGGAAAGGGAAAAGAGTAAGGGGGAAAGGGACAGGACGAAAACGGAAAATCAAGTCAACTTTCGCCGAACCCGGTTTCTCCCCTTTTACCTTTCCCCCTTACCTTTCACCTCGTTTTATATTGGCTGGCGACCGGCGAAGCCGGTTTCGAGGTCATGCCACCACTCGATGCGGTCGCCTTCGCCGAGTTGCCAGCAGAGCAGGACGACGCGCCCTTCGCGCATGGAGGGGAAGTCCAGCAGGCCGCGCTCGTAATCCTTGAGTTGCACGCCGAGAGCCTCCAACTCGCTCGTGTGTTCGGCGAGGCTGATCAAATCCGTCACGTACTGCGCCCCTTGCGCCATGAAGCCGCCGCCGAGCGTCGCGTTCTCGGCCGCCGCGCGTGCCGCGTCCTGCAAGGACAAAACCTTCTGGTGCGCGCGCGAGATGGCCGCCGCGATGCGCCGCACCGTCGGCAACATCGCGTTGGCTTCCGAGAGAGTGAAGAGTTTCATAGGAGCAGAGGTCAGAGGTCAGAGGTCAGAGGTTAGTAAAGACAGTTTTTGTTTTAACTGATCTCTAACCTCTGACCTCTGACCTCTGTGTTAGTGGTCGTCCGTGATGCGTATGAACTCCGAGTGGGAGTTGAAGTGTTCGGTGTCTTCGGTGATGTCAATTTCGGCGATGGCGGTTGCGACGGTCGTCGTCTGCGCTAGTTGCTCGTGCTGCTCGCTCGTGGGGAGCGGCGCGTCTTCCACGGCGGGCAGGAACGAGTGTGTGTGCGAATCCTCGTGCGGATGATGCTCGTAGTAGCGCGGGCCGTGCGAGTGTTCTTTGCGCACCTTGTCTGCGATCTCGCCGAGGTCTATGAAATAATCGGCCACGTCAATGAGCTTCGGCGCGCTGTTCGAGCGAAAGCCCGCGACCTCGACGCGACACCCTTTGTAGGCGACTGCGTTGACGGCGTAGACGAAATCCTCGTCGCCGGAGACGAGCACGGCCGTGTCGTAGCGACCGGCGAGCGACAGCATGTCCACGGCGATTTCTACGTCGAGGTTGGCCTTGCGCGTGCCGTCGTAAAAGGTCTTGAGTTCTTTGTGGATGACGCGGAAACCGTTGCGGCGCATCCAGAGCAGGAAACCCTGCTGGCGTTCCGCGCCCACGTCAACGCCGGTGTAGAAGAAAGCTCGCAGCAGCCGCCCGTCGCCCAAGAGCACGCGCAGGAGCTTGTTGTAATCAATGTCTATGTTGTGAAACCGCGCTGCGTGAAATAGGTTGTTTCCGTCTATGAAGACCGCGACTCTCCCCCGATACCCTAGCTGCCAGGAAATATTATTGGTCGGATCGAAATGCTGCATGCAAAAACACGCTCCGTTGTTAAAATTTTTGAACGTTGAAATTTCATAGGTCTGATTAACTTCATTGATCTCTAGGATGCCCGCGCGAGGCATGTCCGGTCAAGCGAAAACGTGACGCCCGGCCTTCTTGCGCCCCTGCGGCAACTATTGCGTCGGCAACTGTTGCCCGGCCTGTTTGTCTTCGGATTGTGCGGGCTGAATCTGCGCCGCGATGATCTCGCCCCTGACGGCATCCAGATAGACGAGATAAGGCGTCGCCCCCTGGTTGACGACCAACTCCCACGCGACGTGTAGTTCAAGCGCGCCCGCATCACCTGCGAGGCGGACGGGATAGACGACGAGTTCGCGCGGCGTGACTGTGTCGCCGGGCGCGACGGTGTAAGTCTGCGGAGAATTGACGCCGTCCGGCGTGAATGAGCGACCGCGCATGCGCTCGACGGCCTGATCCGCCGTCAACTGCTGCGGGCGCACGAGCGCGAGCGCGCGAGCGAGACGTTCCGTGTCGGGGATGGCCGTGGAAGACAGCGACAGCACGCGGCGGTCGTCCGTGAAGGCGATGTCGAGCACGCCGAATCCGGCGCGCAGTGGGTAGGGAAACGGTTGTTGTTGATAACGCGCGCGGCGCGTGCCATTCGCCTCGTCCGTGCGCGCGACGAGCGAGAGGTTTTGCGGCGCGACGCCGAGCAGCGCGCCCGCGCCCGTGATGAAGCGGCGCAGCGATTCGCGGCGCGACTCCTCTTCGGAATTGGCGCGCACCTGCCCGTCTTCATCCCTGATCTCGACGAGCGGCAGACGCAAGGGGGCAACGGTTGCGGGAAGCTGGCTGATCGTGGCCGTGACGGGTTGCAACTCCGGCGGCGGTTCGTTGTGGATATTATTGTCGCGCGCCAGCGCCGCCCAACCGGCGATGGCCTGTGCGCGCCGCTCGGCGTTGGCTGCGACGATGACCGGATAAGGAGGCTCGTTCGCGCGCGGGCGCGAGGGGTCTGGGTCGCGCGAAGCGGCGCACGCGCCAACCGAGATAACGAGCGCGGCGCACAACACGAGGCGCAAACCTGCGCCGGAGGCGAGGCGAAAAGCTGCGCGGGGCGTGGGGCACAAACCGGCGCGCGGCGCGCTGAGTTTCACGTTGCGGACTCGTGGCATAAAAGTTTGCTGCTCGGATTGACTGATGATATAGAGACGCGCCGCGATTATACTGCATCGGGTCGGGCGCGACGAACGAGCAGCGTCGCGCCCGCGCGCGCCGTCCTTTAAAACTTGGGAGCGATTGCAAAGCCCGAAGTGCGACGTATAATCAACGGACGGAGAATTGAAGCCTTGTCGAACGAAGACGACGAACTGCCGTTGATGGAGGAAGACACGGGCGCGCTGCCGTTGATGCGCGCGTTTACGCCGGCGGAGATGGTGGCCTGCGAGGCGTGCCTGCGCGCGAATCCTCCGACGCGCATGAATTGTCTCTATTGCGGCGCGGCTTTGCCGGTCTCGGACGAGGGCGACGATCTGCGCCGCCCGACGTTGAGGGCGCTGGAGGCATGGGAACAGGGCTTCAACGTGGTGCTGTTGCCGCAGGCGTCGGGCGGATTGAGCGTTGATAGTTTGACGCAGGCGGCTGCGTTGTTGCGTCTGGAGGCAGGTCAGTTGCGCGAGATGACGGGCGCGGGCACGCACCTGCCGCTCGCGCGCGCAGCGACGCGCGCAGAGGCCGCGCTGGTGGACGCGAAACTTCGCGCGCTCGGCTGGCAGGTTGAGGTCGTGGCGGACGAAGACCTGTGCGTCGAGACCGACCCGCCGAAGCGCATCCGCAAACTTGAGATCGGCGCGGACGCGCTTGTAGCTTGGGCGAGCGCGGAGGGCGAGGGCGTGAGCGTCGAGTGGCGGAGCGTGACGCTGCTCGTGGCGGGGCGCATCGCGCGCAAGCGGATCGAGGTGGAGGAGCGGCGCGGCGGCCGTCGTCGCGGCGCGGAGGGTGAGGTGGTCGAGATGCGAGAGTTTCACGACGACGAGAGCGCGCTCGATCTCTACGTCGCCGGTTCGGTCGCGGGCTGGCGCATCATGGCCGAGAACTTCGACTACTCGTGTCTCGGCGCGGCGAAGAGTTTGACGGCGGCGGAGAATTTCACGCGCCTCGTCGAGACACTCGGCGCATGCGCGCCGCACGCCGTCTATGATGATTCTTACCGGGGCGTGCGCCACCATCTGAAGTTCGCGTGGCCGCTTGCGGAACACACGGAGGCGGGCAGTCTCAGGCGCGTCCGCCCCGGCCGCTACAACGCCGAAGCCGTCACGAGCGTGACGAACGAGACGCAGTTCACGCGCTACGGGCGACTGCTGCAATACTTCCGCCTGCGCGAACTCTCGACGCCTACATGAAAAACTTTCGCCGTCACAAACCCAAAGCCGCCGCGCCGCCGCGCACAGGCAACGAGCAGGAGAGGCGCGAGCCGCGAGGCGACGCCGCGCGCCTTGACGAAACGCGCCTTGACGAAACGCGCAACAACAACAAGACGCGCGCCGGCGACGCAGCGCGCGCCAGCGGGTCGAGGCAAACCGGGGCGGGGCGTACTTTCGAGAACCGAGACGAACGACCGCCCGACGAGTCGCATCTCTACGGCGTGTCGCCCGTGCTCGAAGCGTTGCGCGCGGGCAACCGGCGCATCGAGCGCATCACGATTGCAGAGGGCATACACGAGTCGCGGCTGCACGAGTTGTTTGAACTGGCGCGCGAGTTTCGCGTCGTCATCCGGCGCGCGCCGCGAGCGGAGTTGCAGCGGATCGCGGCGGCCGGGGCGAATCACCAGGGCGTCGTCGCACACGTCGCGGCCGTCGCTTATGCGGACGCGGGCGAATTGACGGACGCGCTCGCGGCGCGCGTCGGCACGCATGATGCGCCGTTCGCGGTCGTGCTCGACGGCGTGGAAGACCCGCGCAACCTCGGCGCGATCATCCGCACGGCGGAATGCGCGGGCGTGCATGGATTGTTCGTGCCCGAACGCCGCGCCGCGGGTCTCACCGAGACGGTGGCGAAGGCGGCTGCGGGCGCGCTCGAATATTTGCCCGTCGCGCGCGCGACGAACATCGCGCGGCTCGTAGAGGAGTTCAAAGAGCGCGGCATCTGGACGGTAGGCACGGACGCCGAGGCCAACATCGCCTACACGGATTGGGACTGGACGCAGCCGTGCGCGCTGCTGCTCGGCGGCGAGGGCGCGGGCTTGCGTCGCCTCGTGCGCGAACGCTGCGATGCGCTCGTCCGTATCCCTCTGCGCGGGCACATCCCTTCGCTCAACGTCTCGGTCGCCGCCGCCGTCGTGCTCTACGAAGCGGTAAGACAACGAACACTTGCGCGCCCCGCGACGTATGAAGAGGAGCAAGACGGCGACAAACCGCTTGAAAACAGGTGAAAGGGGAAGGGGTAAAGGGAAAAGGAACAGAGCGTCAGGACACTGGTTGGGTGATTGATGCGACGGACGCCACTCAATTCTTATCCCTTCCCCTTTCACCCTCACCCCTTCCCCTTCCTACTTTCCCCGGAGAACGCTTATGTACTGTCCGCGATGTGCGGTGCAAAATTTAGACGACGCGAAGTTTTGTCGGGCGTGCGGCGCGGACATACGCCTCGTGCCGCAAGCCTTGCAGGGAACTCTTCACGCCGCGTTGGACAGACCGGCCGAGGGCAAAGCGGCGCGCCACGGGAAGAAGAAGAAGCGCGCCCCGGCGACCGTGGATGCGGGGTTGAAGAGCATCTTCACGGGGGTCGGCTTATTCATTATCTTTCTCATCGGCCTCTTCGTCTTTCGCGGCGCGTTCTGGTTGACGATCTGGTTCATCATCCCCGCGCTCGCGAACGTGGGCGAGGGCATCGGCCAACTCATCCGCGCACGACAGGAGGGGGCGCGCCTGACCGCCTCGTCAACTGACGAGGCCGGCCATCTTCGACCCGCGGCGTTCGCGACCGCGCCCTTCGTCAAGGAACTTTCCTCGCCCGACACCACGGAGATCGTGCGTGCGCCCGCGAGCGTGACCGACGGCACGACCAGACATCTGGACGCGCCCGCGAAAATGACCTGACCCGTGCCCGACTGCCGGGACGCCGGAGCGCAGAGGCCATGCCACCCATGAGGAGACGCTGAAAAATGTATTGTCCGAAATGCGGAACACAAAACACGGACGACGCGAGTTTTTGTCGCGGCTGCGGCGCGAACGTGAGCCTCGTGCCGCAGGCGCTCGCCGGACACCTGCCCGCGCCTGTCGCCGCAGGGAAAGACGTGCAACCGGGGCAGCACAAGAGAGACGAGCACAAGAGAGTTGAGCCGCCGAACCTCACCTACGCCATCGTCAAAACTTTCGTCGGCATCGCCTTCGTGCTCGTCGCGCTCTCGGTGCGAAACGTGAACCAGATCGCGGGTCACATCTGGTGGTTCTGGATGCTCATCCCGGCGGCCGGCTCGCTCGGCAGCGGCGTCGCGGAGTTCGCGCGTCTCTACCAGCAGCAGACGACCACGCCGCAACTCCCGGCGGCGAACGCCTACGTCCCGCCCGCCGTCTCGCCAAGCCCGCGCGCCGCCGAACTGCCGCCGCGCGTTACGACCGACTTCTACACGCCGTCCAGCGTCACCGAGAACACCACGAAACTTCTCGAAAAAGATCAATAATGATTCCTGCCGACCCCGCGCACGAAGGCGCGGGAACGTGTCGCGCTGGCAGGCGCGAAATAAGAGCGCCGAAGCCGCGCCGCCCGAAACGTCCAGATGACTGCCACTCGACACGCCCGCCTCTGCGTTCCCGTCTGCGTGCGACGCGCCGACGAACTGCGCGGGGCGATCACGCGCGCCGCCGAAGTCGGCGAAGTGATCGAGCTGCGTCTCGATTGTCTGGCGGACGACGCGCAGCTTGAGCGTGCCACGCATGAACTCCCCGCGCTCTTTCGCGCGCGCGCTCGCTCGTTCATTCTCACCTTTCGCACCACGGAACAGGGCGGCCATCAAACACCGGACACGGCGCGGCGCGTCCGTTTCTGGGCTGAGAACTTTTCCCCCGGCCGCGAGCGCGCCGACTACGCCGACCTCGAACTAGACCTCGTCGAGTCGCTCGCGGAAGAGGAGGCGCGCCGCGCCGACAAGTTAATTGACTGGGAGAAAGTTATCTGCTCGCATCACGATTTCGCCGTGCTCCCCGGCAATCTCGAAGCCGTCTTCGCGCGCATGTTGCGAACGCCCGCGCGCATCCTGAAGATCGCCGTGCTGGCACGGGACATCACGGATTGCCTCCCGGTCTTGCGGATGCTCGACGAGGCGCGGCCGGCGGCGGGGCGCGAGGTGATCGCCGTCGCGATGGACGAAGCCGGACTTTTAACGCGCATCCTCGCACCCGCGCGCGGCGCGTTTCTCACCTACGGCGCGCTCTCGCGCGAGCACTCGACCGCGCCCGGCCAGACGACCGCGCGCGAGTTGCGCGATCTCTACCGAATCCACGACATCAACGAACGGACGCAGATCATGGGACTCGCAGGTTCGCCCGTCTCACATTCCGTCTCGCCGCACATGCACAACGCCGCCTTCGCCGCGCGCGGTCTCAA
>DATHAZ010000090.1:0-20632 GCA_035296445.1 Pyrinomonadaceae bacterium
CACCCGCGCACGCGCTACGTCGCCTTCACCGGCTCGAAGGAGATCGGCCTGCGCATCAACGAGCGCGCCGCGAAACATCAGGAGGGGCAAATCTGGATCAAGCGCGTCGTCGCCGAAATGGGCGGCAAGGACGCCATCATCGTTGACGCCGACACCGATCTGGACGAGGCGGCGACGGGAGTGGTGCAGTCGGCCTTCGGCTTTCAGGGTCAGAAGTGCTCGGCCTGTTCGCGCGCCATCATCCACGCGGACGTGTATGAGCCGATGCTTGAGCGAATCGTCGCGCGCACGGAGAAACTCAAACTCGGCGACCCGACCGACGGCGCGACGAGCCTCAGCGCGGTGATCAACCAGAAGGCTTTCAAGACGATCAGCGAGTACATCGAGAAGGGCACGGCCGACGGCGGGCGCGTCGTCGCGGGCGGCGGCACGGACGGCGAGCAGGGCTTCTACATCGAGCCGACCGTCATCGCCGACGTGAAGCCGGGCGACCGCGTCGAGCAGGAAGAAATCTTCGGCCCCGTCCTTGCCGTTATCCGCGCGCAGGACTTCGACGACGCACTGAGGATCGCCAACGACACCGAGTACGGCTTGACCGGCGCGGTCTACACGAACGACCCGGAGAAGCTGGAGCGCGCGAAGCGCGAGTTCCACGTCGGCAATCTCTATCTCAACCGCAAATGCACGGGCGCGCTCGTCGGCGTACACCCCTTCGGCGGGTTCAACATGTCGGGCACGGACTCGAAAGCGGGCGGGCGCGATTACCTCGGCCTCTTCATGCAGGCGAAAGTCTGGGCGGAGAAGGTGCGCGCCGGGGGCGAGAACGCCAAAGAGAAACGCACGGCCATCTGAAGTTCACGATACTTCCCAACCCTACGGAGCAGAGAACATGTCCCTTCATCCCCCACGCACACGCAGGCTGACTGCCGTGTTGATGCTTTCTCTTTTCCTCGGCGGCGGCTTCGAGACGACGCGTTCGCAGCAGCGCACGGCGACTAAGGCGGCTTCGGCGGCAACGCAGGATTCCGTCATCTTCGCTGTCACCGGGCGCACCGACGCCGAGTTCGCTTTCGAGCCGATTGCCACTTACCGGCGCGGGACTTTCGCCGGTTCCGTGACGGGCGAATCGAGTCCGGAGGAACTGACGAGATTCGCGAAGAACTATTACCGCGCGGGTCAACGCTACCGGCTCATCTGGGGCGGCGCGGAGGCGGGCGCGCTTGTCGCCAAGCAGTCGCAGCAGGAGAGCGACTGCGCGAAGGCAGCCGCGACCGCCGACGTGCAGACGACCGTGCAACTCGGCGGCAATCGCATGGCGCTCGCAACCAACTCGCCGAAACTCGGCCTCGCCAAGTCGTCGCGGCGCGCGCCGACCGACGACGAACGCGCGCAGGTCAAGGCTCAGGTCGAGAGGATTTTCCGGGAGAAGGGCGTGCCCGCCGCCGCGCTCGACAAGTTGCAGACGATCAACCTGACGGCCACCGATTTGAACAACGACGGCGTGGCCGAGTTGATCGGCACTTACATGATCCGGCGCGACGGGAAGAACATTTTCATAGACCAGTTGTTCGTGCTGGCCGAGCCGACGGGGGCGACGGGCGTCAAAGTCGGCGTCGCGCGCCACAGGCAAATGAAGGGCACGGATTTCAACGATCCTGAGTCGTTGGAGAGCGTCGGCCAAAGCGCGTTCCAGACGGAGATTCTGATCGATCAACTCGACGTTGACGGCGACGGCACGGGCGAGGTCTTCACCGTCAGCTACAGCTTCGAGGGCACGAACTACGCGATCTATAAAAAGGGCGCGAAGGGCTGGGCGCGAGTTCAGGAGTTTTACAACTACCGTTGCGCTTTCTGACGCGGCGCGCATTCGACACGCCCCGAAAGTCGTCGCGCTCATCCGATTCTCTCAACTATGCGTTTAGTTTTCATGGGCACGCCGGAGACGGCCGTGCCGACGCTCAGGCGTTGTCTGGAAGACGGGCACGAGGTTGTCGCCGTGTGGACGCAGCCGGACAGACCTGCGGGGCGCGGTAACAAGTTGAGCGCGCCGCCCGTCAAAGAGTTTGCCCTGACGCGCGGCCTCGACGTGTATCAGCCCGCGAAGATCAAGACGGATGAGGCGCGCGCTTTGTTCGCGTCGCACAAGGCGGACGCGTGCATCGTCGTGGCTTACGGCCGCATCCTCCCCGCTTCCTTTCTCGGCGCTCCGCGTCGCGGATGCATCAACGTACACTTCTCGCTGCTGCCGAAATACAGGGGTGCGGCTCCCGTCAACTGGGCTATCGTGAGCGGCGAAACGGAGACGGGCGTGACGACGATGCAGATTGACGTGGGACTCGACACCGGCGCGATCTACCTGCAACGCGCGACGCCGATTGGCGACTCGGAAACCGCGCCGCAAGTTCTGTCGCGACTCGCCGCGCTCGGCGCGGAACTGCTCGGCGAGACGCTCGCGCGGCTCGGCGAACTCGAACCGCGCCCGCAACGAGAAGAGGAAGCCACACACGCGCCCATCCTCAGACGCGAGGACGGATTGATTGAATGGGGCGCGAGCGCGCTTGAGATCGAACGGCGCGTGCGCGGCTTTCTGCCGTGGCCGAACGCACACACGCAGTTTCGCGGGCAGCGACTCGTCATACATCAGGCTGCTCCGCGAAACGCGTCTGAGGAATCCACGGCCGGGGCAGACGCCGGCATCCCCGCCGCCGGAGAGATTACGCACGCGCACGGCGACGCGCTCGAAGTCGCGTGCGGCATGAGCACGCGTCTGCGCCTGTCGGAAATTCAACTCGAAGGCAAGCGGCGCATGAGCGCGCGCGACTTCGTCAACGGCATGCGCGTGCGCGCGGGCGAGCGACTCGGCGGGGAAGAAGGCAGGGGGGAAGGGGAAAGGGGGAAGGGGTAAAGGGAAAAGACGCGCGCCGCGTTCGTCGCATGATGCTTTCTTTAGCTTTCCCCCTGTCACCTTTTACCTTTCCCCTTTCCCCCAAGTTTTTATATGGCGATTCGCGTGGTGAAAAAAAACGGCGTTCGCGGCGTGGCGAAGAGAGAGGGAAGCGCGCGTCGCGTGTCGGCTTCACGCCGCGCCGCGTCGGAGATTTTGCGTCGGGTGGAGGAGGATGGGGCTTACGCCTCGGTGCTGCTGGCGAGCGTGGGCGAAGAATTGCGCGCGGATGATCGCGCTCTCTGCTATGAACTCGTGCTCGGCGTCCTGCGTCGCCAACTCTGGCTCGACAAGTTGATCGAACACTACGCCGGGCGCGACGCCGCGAGCCTGGATGCGCCGGTGCGTCGCGCGCTCAGGCTCGGACTTTACCAGTTGCGACATCTGACGCGCATACCCGCGTCGGCCGCCGTCAACGAATCCGTCAACCTCGCGCACGGAGCGCGTCTGCGCTCGGCGGCCAACTTCATCAACGCCGTGCTGCGCCGCGCCACGCGCGAGCCGGATTACGAACCATCGGCCGGCGCACCTACCGAACTCGAACGCCTCGCCGTCGCCACCTCGCATCCCGTCTGGCTGGTCGAACGCTGGGTCAATTTTTTCGGCGCGTCCGAAGCCGAAAGTTTTGCGCGCGCCAACAACCGCACGCCGCCCGTCGCGTTTCGTGTGAATCTCTCGCGGGCAGGCGAGGATGAAGTGTTCGCGCGTTTGCATGCGGCGGGCGTGGAGGTGCGGCCTTCGCAGGTGGCAGCGGGGGCGTGGCGCGTGGAAGCGGCGGGCGGGGGCGCGGCGGCGCAGTTGCGCGCGCTTACGGCCGAAGGCGCGATTTACACGCAGGATGAAGCGTCGCAGTTGGTGGCGCACGTCCTCGGCGCGCGCGAAGGGGAACGCGTGCTCGACGTGTGCGCCGCGCCGGGCAGCAAGACGACGCAGATCGCCGCGCGCGCGGGTGCGCTCGTCGTCGCGGGCGACCTCCACGGGCATCGTCTGCGGGTGGTGCGCGAGTCGGCCGCGCGGCAGGGGTTGGAGAACATTCAGCTTGTCGCTTATGACGCCGAAGAGTGGCCGCTGCCGTTCGCCGCGGGCGCGTTCCGGCGCGTACTCGTTGACGCGCCGTGTACCGGAACGGGCACGCTCAGGCACAACCCGGAAATTCGCTGGCGCATCACACCCGCGGACATCGCCGAACTCGCCGCGCGGCAGCGACGCATTCTCTCGAACGCCGCGCGCTCGGTCGGCGGCGGCGGCCGGCTCGTCTACTCGACCTGCTCGGTCGAACCGGAAGAAAACGAGGAGGTCGTCGCGGCGTTTCTGGACGCGCATCCGGCGTTCAGGTTGACCCGGCCGGACGCCCCGGAGCGGCTGCTGACGAACGGAGGGGCGGCGCGCACCTGGCCGCAACGCGACGACACGGACGGATTTTTCGTGGCGGCGTTCGAGAAGACAAGGGGGTAAAGGGGTCTGGAAGAAAGGGAAAAGGGTAAGGGGGCAGAGGTAAAGGTTGAAGCGGAAACACGCGCCGAAATCACACAGGTTTTTTCCTATCCCTTAACCCTTTATCCCTTCCCCTTTACCCTGTCTCCATACTCCGATTGACTTTTGCTTTCGCGTGCGCCGATGTTAGACTCTCGCGTCCGCAAGACGCCCTTTCGGGGGCGCGTCTGAGAGGTAATCAAAAAATTTGGCCGGAACACAGCGTGCGTTCGGATCGGCGTTAGGCAAGGTCGCCATCCTGATCGCCATCGCAGGACTTTTTCTCGTCGGCATGGCGGGCACGGTCTACCTCTCCCTGCGCAGCCCCGAAGTCGAAGTGCCCGAAGTGACGGGCAAGAACATCCTCGAAGCTGAGCGGATTCTCACCGACGCCGGGTTGAACGTGCGCCGCCGCGCCTCGCGCTACAGCGCGGAAGTCGCGGCCGACACCGTGCTCGACCAGACGCCGCGCCCCGGCGATCATGTCAAGGCGGGGCAGACCATCGCAGTCGTCGTCAGTCGCGCCGAGGCGAAAGAGGGCGAGACTTCGGTCGGCGTCCGGCGCAACGACGAAACGAAGAACGATAATCAGAACAGTGCGGTTAATCAGAACGAGGCAGCCACGCCTGCCGCCGACAACCGCAAAGCGAACGACAACGCGAACGAGAACCGCCCCAAACGCGACACCAACAAGAACAAGAACAAGAACGCCAACAACCAGAACGCGAACGGCAACACGGCCGCCAACAGGAACATCAATTCAAATCTGAACACGAACTTGACGACCAACAGCCGCAACGCCAATAATCGCAACGCGACTGAACGCCCCGACGCTGAGCGCAACACGAACGCGCGCCCGAACAGCAATAATCTCAACTCCGGCAACCGCAACGCGGTAGCGACACCAAACGCGAACGCCGCAACTAATCGCAACGCGAACACAAATCGCAGTAGAACCACGAACAACCGTAATACGAACTCATCCGGCAACGCTAACAACCCGCGCCCTTGAAATCGCGGGCGCGCCGGGAAGCGCAGTTCGTATGAAAGGGCGGCAGATTTGCGCGAGAGTCGCGCCGGAGAGTCGAACAGGCGCGGCGCAGTTAGTTCTCGCTCAGGCAGTGTTTATTCGATTTTCGTCCGAAATTCTGCATTTCACACGCCGCTGCGAAGGCGTCGCGAATCCGTTCAAACAGGCTTGTCTCACAGGGTAAGGCAACGATGATAGAGATCGCCCCATCTATTTTATCTGCTGATTTTGCGCGACTCGGCGAGGAGATCGCGGCCATCGAGCGCGGCGGCGCGCGCGTGGTTCATTGCGACGTGATGGACGGCCATTTCGTCCCCAATATTACGATTGGCCTGCCCGTCGTGAAGTCTCTGCGGGGCGCAACCCGTTTGCCGCTCGACACGCATCTAATGATTTCCGAGCCGGGGCGTTACGCCGAACAGTTTGTCGAAGCGGGTGCGGACATGGTTTCCGTCCACGTCGAGATTGACCCGCACCTGAACCGCACGCTCGTCGCGATCCGGCAGAAGGGCGCGCAGGCGGGCATTGCGATCAATCCGGCGACGCCGCTCGTCGCGCTCGAAGAATCGCTGGCCTTCGCCGACTACGTTCTCTTGATGACCGTCAACCCCGGCTTCGGCGGTCAGAAGTTCATCCCGACCATGTTTGATAAAGTGCGTCGCCTGCGGCGCATGATCGAGGAGCGCGGACTCAAGACGCGCATTGAAGTTGACGGCGGCATAGACCGCACGAACATCGCCGACATCACCGCCGCCGGAGCCGAGATCATCGTCGCCGGGACGGCCGTTTTCGGCGCAGGCGATCCGGCGCAAGGCGTCCGCGATCTGTTGGCGTCCGCCGCGCAGTGGGTTTGAAAAGCAGTGACGAGTGACAAGTGACGGGTGACAAGTTAAAACAGAGAACTTGTCTTCCGTCTCGTCACTTGTCACTTGTCACTCGTTACTGATTTTTGGAGGTTTTATTAAATGCGTTTACGCAAATTTTTATTGGTCGCCGGCCTCTGCGCGTTACTCGCGGGCGGGCTGCCCGCCGGTTCGGGCGTCGTGCGCGGTCAGCAACAGCCGCAGACGGAGCGCGCGCAGAGCGAAGGCACGGCGGCGACCCGGCTTGAGGTGATGCGGCAGCGTTTGGAAACGGCGCGGCGCACGCTCAACGGCGCGATTGCGGGCTTTAACGCCGGCGACAAGCAGAAGAATGATAAAGATCAGAAGGCGACGGACGATCCAGCGTCGCGCCTGCGCGGTCTGGAGAAGGAGGCGGGTTCCCTCCAGAGCGACGTGGCCGACCTGCGCTCGAAAGTTGATCGCGGCGAGAAGTATGAAATCTCCGACGTGGAGAAATTGGAAAGCGCGTTCGCCGATCTCAACGGCCGGATTGAAGCCGGCCTACAGGCGACGGCGGGCGCGCGACGCGAAGCGTCGCTCGTCTCCGGCAATTCGACGAGTAAGAAGAATAAGAAGAAGCCCGGCTTCTTCGGTCGTATCTTGGGACGCGGCGACGACGGCGGCGAGTACGACGAGTTGGTCGGCGGCATCGCGCCGGGACGCGACCGACAGTTGTTCGAGGAGGCGGCGAAACTCGCGCGCAAAGGCCGTTACGAGACCGCGCGCTACCTCTTCAACAACATCATCATGACTTACCCCGAGTCTCCTTACCTGCCGCATGCCAAGCTCGCCATCGCCGACACCTTCTATCTCGAAGGCACGACGAGCGGACTCGTTCAGGCGGCCAACTCTTACCGCGAGTGGCAGACGTTCTTCCCGCGCGACCCTCTGGCCGACGAGGTGATGTTGAAAGTCGCGGAGGTCGAGATGCGGCAGATGGGCCTGCCCGACCGCGACGTGGCGCACGCGCGCAAGGCCGAGCAACTCCTGAAGGCTCTCTTGCAGCAGTACCCGGACACAGCCCTGCGCCCCGACGCGCAGGTTCGTCTCAACGAGGTGCAGGAAAATCTGGGGATGCACACTTTCCAGGTCGGCAACTTCTACATGGATCGCTACGAGCGCGGCGTCGCCCCGAACCCGAAGGGCGCGCAGTCGCGCTATCGCGAGGTGGTCGAGAAATATCCGAACTTCTCGCGCCGCGACCGCGCGCTCTATCTTCTCGCCAACACTTATGTGCTGGAAGAAGAGCCGGACGAAGCGGCCAAGTATTTTCAGGAGATCGTGCGCAACTTCCCGAACAGCGAATACGCCGAGAAGGCGCAGGAACAACTCGACGCCATCGGCGCGCCCAAGCCGCAAGCCGACCCGAAAGCCTTGAACAGACTGCCGCCGGAGAAGCGTTCGATGACCTCGCGTTTCTTCCAGCAGGTGTTCGGCACGATGCCCGTCACGGTGGACAAAAACGGCGTGCTCATCAGCAAGGACAGCAACGAGAGCAGCCTCATTGATGTCGTGATCGAAAACAAGGGGCTGCTTCCCGTCACGACGCCGAACGCGCCGACGATCCGGCGGATTTCGTCGCCCGCGCCGCAGCCGACGCCGCAGCCGGCCGACAAACCGGCGAACGGCGTCAAGCTGACGCCGACCAATCCCGGCCCGCCCGCCACGGTTGATACGCCGAGCGCGCCGCCCGCACAGCGTCCGCCCGCGAACTGAAGTAGCGGGTCGAATCAGGCGAGAGGCGAAAGTGAAACGGAGCGCGCGACGACTCCGGTCTCCACTTTCGCCTCTTGATTTTTAGTCGCTTGTTCGCCTTTCTACTTTCGCCTTTCTACTTCAGTTCGTCGGTGTTAGAATTTTTCAACTCCCAAGAGCGTTAATGAAAAGGGTTTGAGCGCGCGGCGTTTCCGGCGTGAAACTGGGACGAACTCGTATGGCCGAAAAGACCTCTGACGAACTAACGCGCCGGCATCGCTCGGCCGCGGGCATGGTGTCGGCGCTCATCACGCTCACGCTCGTCCTCATCGCGCTGGCCTACGCGGGCGTGCGACCGCGCCTGCCCGCCGGCCTGCTCGACCCCACTCTGTACGGCGCGCTGTGGATCGTCGTCGCGGGACTCGGACTCGGCGCAATCGCGCTCAGGCGCATGCGCTTCGGCGCGCTCAGACTACAAACCATCGCGGAGGCGAAGGGAGCGTCCGCGCTGCTCGCCACCCTGCACAAGACGACCGTGCTCGTCGCCCTGTTCGGCGCGGCAATCGCCCTTATCGGCTACCTGTTGTACATGCGCTCGGCCGACGCGTGGGACATGTTGAAGGCGGGTATCATTGCCATCGCCATCTTGCTCTACACTTATCCGCGCCGCTCGGCGTGGCAAAAAGTCTGGCGGGCGACGCAAACGACGGAAGGGCTGACCACGGACGGCACGCCCGCGAAAGGAACAACCGCGTGAAGTTTTACGCCCGCCTCGCCTTGCCCGCCTTCGCGGTTTCAGCATGCGCCGTCGCCTGTCTTGTTTCAACCACGGCGCGCGCGCAAACGCCCGCCGCGCAGCCCACGCCCGCCACGACGACACGCACCGCGCAGGCTTCCACGCAGCCGTCGCTCACGGCGCGCGAACGCCGCGTTAAGGCTTACACGAAACTGATGGAAGGCCAGCGTTTCTTCACGAACGCGCGCGGCGCGGGCGGCATCACGCGCGAGGATTTGCGCGCCGCGCAAGCGGCTTTCGAGCAGGCCGCCGCGCTCGACCCCACGCTCTCGGAAGCGCACACCGCGCTCGCCGAAATCGCCTTTTTCTTTCTCGACGATCAAATGCTCGCCGAACGCGAAGCGACGGCCGCCGTCCGCGTTGACAACAACAACTTCGGCGCGCACCGCATCCTCTCGCGCATCTACTCGCTCAGGGCCGGTCTCGACTCCGACAAGATTGACCGCGCCGCCACCGACCGCGCCATTGCCTCGCTCAAGGACGTGCTCCGTCTCGACCCGAACGACCCGGAAGCCCTCGCGCTGATGGGCGAGTTTTACGTGAGAACCGGACGCGAATCGGAAGCCATCGAAGCGTTCCGGCGTTGGATGGGCGCGCCCGTCACGGTTGACACGAATTTCTATAAAGTCATCACGCAGGGGCGCGAACTTTCGCCCGACGCCGCCGCCGCCCGCCTCGCCGAAGCGTTGCTCAAGGCCGGTCGCACCGCCGAATCGGTAGACGCCATCCGTCGCGCGCTCGCCATCAACCCGGAGAACAACGCGTATCTCGCGCTGCTCGGCGAAGCGATTGATGCGGGCGGCGACAGCGATGTCGCTATCAACGAGTTGCAGCGCATGATCGTGGCGAACCCGGCCAATCTCGCCGCCATCAGTTTGCTCGCGCATGCGCAGGCGCGCTCAGGCAAAGTTGACGCCGCCGTCGCGACACTGCGCGCCGCCGCCACCCCGCGCCCCGGCGACACGCGCGAGTTGCAGCAGCAGCGGCGTCGCCTCGTGGACGACCTCGCCGGGGTGCTGGCCGACGCCCTCCGCTACGACGAAGCCATCGCCGCCTACGAAGATCAACTCAAAGCGCGCGGCATCAACACCGACGCGCCGCTCACCGCCGACAGCGACAAAGATGTCGCGCGCACGCTCCTCGAACGTATCGTCAACTTGCAGCGGCAGGCCGGTCGTCTGGACGATGCCTTCTCGACCACCGGGCGCATGCGTCGCCTGCTCGGCGCAAACGATCAGCGCGCCGATTTTTATTCCATCGCCGTGCTGCGCGAACAGGGCAAACGGCGTGAGGCTCTGGAAGCCGTGCGCGCCGCGCGCCTTAAATATCCGCGGGCATCCGAGTTTTTGGCTTTGGAAGCGGAGACGCTGGCCGAACTCGGTCAGGTGGAAGAGGGCGCGAGGCTCCTGCGCGCGCGCATCACGGGCGACGCCGAAGACGATTTTCTGGCCTACCTTTCCATCGCGAACCTTTATTTGCAGGCCGGACGCGGAAAGGAAGCGGTCGAGGCCGCGCGCAAACTGCTCGCACTCGCTCCGCCCGATCAGCCGCAACTCGTCACGCAGGCTCTTATCATGCTCGCTTCCGCGCAGGAGCGCGCCGGCGACCCGAAGGGCGCGGAAGAGTCTCTGCGACGCATTCTCTCGAAAGCGCCGAACGACGCCACCGCGCTCAACAACCTCGGCTACTTTTTCATCGAGCGGGGCGAACGTCTCCCCGAAGCGCTCGACATGATCAAGCGCGCCGTGAAAACCGAGCCGACCAACCCCAACTACCTCGACAGTCTCGGCTGGGCTTACTTCAAACTCGGCCAACTCGACGAAGCCGAACGACACCTCAACGACGCCGCGCGCCGCAACACGCGCTCCTCCACCATTCAGGAGCATCTCGGCGACCTCCACCAGAAACGAGGCCAACTCGAACAGGCGCGCGCCGCCTGGCGCAAAGCCCTCGGACTCACCACCGACGCCTCCGACATCACACGTCTCAAAGCCAAAATCAACACCGAGCCGGGCAAGTAAACTACACGATTTCAGCGTATCTCCATTGTTAACGTGTCTGCATCTGATGCTCTTGCGCCCTGCGTCATTTCGGTGATAAATATAAAGGGAAATATAGGATAAATGACGATGAGAAAGACCAATTTAAAAAAATCCAACGGCGGCGCGAGTAAGGTTAACGGTCGTAGTGTAAAAACCACTGCCGCAAGCGCGCTCACACAAGCGACGCTCCCACGCTCCGAGAGGACTGAAAGATCACGTTCACGCCGCGCCGCGTCATCTGCGGACGAATTAGGGTTGCGTGCGTGGAAGACGACATATAAGAATAGCCACAATAACGGAGAGGCATAGACCTATTAATGCCGCCAATTACTTTCGACACGTCCATCTTCACAAGCTATAAACCGGAAGGTTTCCCTTCCGGTTTTCTTTTTTCCGCCGTCGTTGTCCAGGAATTGATAGCGAGCGCGAACGACGATTCCGAGGTGAATATTTGGGTCGCGGCACGCCGCGCTTATGAGAAGGAAGACAGGTTGATTGTTCCCATTTCCGCCGACTGGTTGATGGCGAGCAAGGTTCTCTACTGGCTGATGCAAAAGCGAAAGAAGACGGCTGGGGGCAAATCGCCGCCGATGAAGCCAGGAGCCAGTCAGCGAATGGCTCTCGATGCCCTAATTGCCGTCAGCGCGCGCCGCCGCAAGGCGGCTATCGTTACGGTTAACTATCGCGATTTTGAGGCGATTCGCTATTACTGCAACGTGAAAGTAATCAGAGCCTCTGATTATTTTGGACAATAATTCCTCAAGAATAATAAACCTTAACTTTTACATCTGCCTGCCCGAATTCCAATCACTCCTGTGTAAATTTGACATATTGACGGTCTATAGGCCGCGCGCTACACTGCCATTAGTCCGAGCGTTTGCCCCAAGTTTCGCTCAGACCACAAGCAGGAACCCTCCTCATCAGTTCAAAAGTCTAAGTAAAAGAAGAGAGTTCTACCCCCAATGACGCGCTACAATTTGTTCCCCTGTGTTGGCCTGCGTGTGCGCCGAAACGCACGTTTCGCTTTCTCTGCCGTCGCCTGTCTCTTCGTCTCCGGCCTGTTTGCCGCGAGCGTCGAAGCTCAGGCGATGCGTCCCGTCGCCCGGCTCGTCGGAGTCTCGAACAGCGGCGCGGCACGCGTCACTTCGAGCGCCGACTCGTGCGAGGCGCAGGCGCGCATGTTGAACGCCTCGATGACGAACGCGCGACCGCGCACGGCTCGCGTCAGCGCGACCGGCGACGAGCGGCGCGCCTTCGATCTGATCAACGAGGCGCGGCGCTCACGCGGCGAGTCGTCGCTCGTCTGGGACGCGGAACTGACGCGTATGGCGCGGCTGCACTCGGAGAACATGGCGCGGCAGAACTTCTTCGATCACATAGACCCGCAGGGCCAGAACATGACGATGCGCGCACGCGCCTGCGGCGTCTGCGGCTGGAGCGCGATTGCCGAGAACATCGCGTATAATTCGGGCTACGACGACGCGGCGGGCTTCGCCGTCGAGCGTTGGATGACTTCGCCCAAGCACCGCGCCAACCTGTTGCGCCAGGGCTTCACGCATTCCGGCGTCGGCGTGGCGCGCGCCGCCGACGGTCGCGTCTTTTTCACGCAGGTGTTCGTCACGCGCTAGAGCCGCCGTCGAGTTCTAAAATTTAAAGCGGCCGGCGCTCAATTTTACGAGTGGCCGGCCGCTCGATTTTTGCCCCGTTGAAATTTTGTCCATTTTGTCTGACGCACGATTCACACTCCCATCCTTCGCCAAGATCAACCTCACGCTGCGCGTCCACGGACGCCGCGCGGACGGCTATCACGAAATCGAAACCGTCTTCCAGACCATCACGCTGCACGACCGGCTCGCGTTCGCAGAGCGCGTAGACGGACAACTCGAACTCATCTGCGACTCGCCCGGCATCCCCTGCGACGAGTCGAATCTCGTGCATCGCGCAGGCGTAGCCCTCCGCGAGCGTTACGGCACGAATCGCGGCGCGCGCATCCACCTGGAGAAAAAGATTCCGGCGGGCGGCGGTCTCGGCGGCGGCTCGTCAAACGCCGCCGTCGCCCTCGTCGGTCTCGCGCGCCTGTGGGAGCTGGAGGCCGACCGGCGTTCTCTTGCGGACATCGGCGCGTCGCTCGGCGCGGATGTGCCCTTCTTTTTGACGGGCGGCACCGCGCTCGGCACGGGGCGGGGAACCGACATTCACCCGCTCGCGGACGCACCGCCGAAGCAACTTTTACTCATCACGCCGCGCGTCCGCGTCTCGACCGCCGCGGCCTACAAGTCGTTGAACGCGTGCGCCTTGACAAAGGCAGTTTCGCCCGTTAATCTCGCTGTTTCGCGCGCGCAGGCCGAAATTTCAGGTTCGTTGCATGCGGCACTGAGGAACGATTTCGAGCCGGTCGTCTATCGCCTTCATCCTGAAATCGAGCGGGCGCGTGACGCGCTCGCGGCGGCGGGCGCAGAGGGCGCGTTGCTTTCGGGCAGCGGGGCCAGTGTCTTCGGCCTCTTTGAAAATGTGCGAGAGCGCGACCGCGCGCGGGCGAGTTTGAGAGTCGAGGCGGGTTGGCAGGTCTTCGCCTGTGCGACGCTCGCGCGCAGTGCATACGCGGCGGAGTTCGGCGCGATTGGGTTTTGAATGAGCGTGGCTGTCGAGGGCAACGCGCGCGAGAGCAACATTGGGGCGTCGCCAAGTGGTAAGGCACCGGTCTTTGGATCCGGCATTCGTAGGTTCGAATCCTTCCGCCCCAGCCATGTAAGACAGTGACAAGTGACGAGTGACGCGTGACAAGTTGAAAGACAAAAACTTGTTCCAGCTTGTCACTCGTCACTTGTCACTCGTCACTGTCTTCTTATGAGTACGACCGGCGGCATCAAAGTTTTTTCCGGCAACGCGAACCGCGAGTTGACGCTGGAGATTTGCAACTACCTGAGTTGCGATCCGGGCAGCGCGACCATCGGGCGGTTTTCCGACGGCGAGTTCAACTTTCAGATCACCGAGAACGTGCGCGGCGGCGACATCTTTATCGTGCAGCCGACCTGCCCGCCCACGGATGCGAACCTGATGGAACTGCTCGTCATGCTCGACGCCTTTCGACGTTCCTCGGCCGAGCGTGTGACGGCCGTCATCCCTTATTACGGTTACGCGCGTTCGGACAAGAAAGATCGCCCGCGCGTCTCGATTGCCGCCAAGCTCGTCTCAAACCTGATCGCGACGGCCGGGGCGCATCGCGTCCTGACGATGGATTTGCACGCCGCGCAGATTCAAGGCTTCTTTGACATACCCGTGGATCACTTGTACGCCGCGCCCGTCTTCATCGGCCACTACCAGCAGAACCCGATGCCGAACCTGACGGTGGTCGCGCCGGACACGGGTGGGGCTGAACGCGCGCGTGCTTACGCCAAGCGTCTGGACGCCGAACTCGCGCTCTGCGACAAGCGGCGCGAGAAGGCGAACGTGGCCGAAGTGATGAACGTCGTCGGCGACGTGCGCGGGCGCAACTGTCTCGTCGTTGACGACATGTGCGACACGGGCGGTTCGCTGACGAAGGTGGCGAAGGCTCTCAAGAGCGCGGGCGCGGCCAGCATTCACGCCTGTTTCACGCACGCGGTCTTGTCGGGTCATGCCTGCGAGCAGTTGGCGCAGTCGGACATCGAGCAGGTGGTTACGACGAACACGATCCCGTTTAACGGGAGCAAGAGTGAGATGGATAACCTTAAAGTTCTGAGCATCGCGCCGCTGCTGGCGAAAGCGATCAAGTCGATCCACGAGGAGACCAGCGTCTCTTCGCTCTTCGTGTGAAGGGCAAACACTTAATCCGGTTTCAAGTTTCAGGTTTCAAGTTTCAAGTTAAGAAACAAAGAACCTCAGACCTGAAACCTGCAACCTGAAACTTGAAACTTGGTATTTAATTATGGCAGAGAAGAAAGAATTTACGATCAAGGCCGCGCGCCGCGAAGGGCGCGGCAAAAACGACGCGCGCCGCGTGCGCGCCGCCGGTCGCGTGCCGCTCACGATTTACGGAGGCGAAGGCGACTCGGTTTCGGCCTCCGCGTCGCTGGCCGAATTGGCCGCCATCCTGCGCACCGAATCAGGCCACAACACCATCTTCACGCTCGACATTGACGGTGAAGGCGGGCACGACGTGATGTTTCTCGACCGGCAGATCGATCCGGTGCGCGGTCGTCTCGTCCACGCGGATTTGCGTCGCCTCGTGCGCGGCCAGAAGATCGAAGTCACCGTGCCCCTGCACCTGACGGGCGAACCCATCGGCGTGACCGAAGGCGGCGGCGTGCTCGAACAGATGGTGCGCGAGATCGAAATCCGCGTGCGCCCGCGCGACATCCCCGACGCGATTGATCTGGATGTCTCCAACCTCGGCGTCCACGACGTGCTGCACGTCTCCGATCTACAGGTGGCGGAAAATATCGAAATCCTGAATGAGCCTGACACGGTGCTTGCCACCGTCGGCATCATCGCGGAAGAGCCGGTCGAAACTCCTGTGGCGACAGATGAGGACGAGGCCGCCGAGCCGGAAGTTATCGGCAAAGGCAAGAAGGACGAGGGCGACGAAGCCTAACGGAGTTTGGGGAAAGGGTAAAGTTGAAGGGGAAGGGGAAAAGGCGCAGCGCCCTTCGATCCCTGCGGCGCAGGTTTCATCCCTTTATCCCTTACCCTTTGACCCTTCCCCTGTTTTCTGATGCTTATCGTCGGGCTGGGCAATCCGGGCGCGCAGTATGAGTTGACGCGCCACAACCTCGGCTTCATGGTCGTGGATTTGTTGGCGCGCGAGGCGACGGCGACTGTGCGGCGCGAGGAATGTCGCGCCCTCGTCGGTCGCGCCGAGATCGAAGGCCGGAAGGTCGAACTCGTCAAGCCGCAGACTTACATGAATCTGAGCGGCGAGTCGGTTCAATGTCTGCTGCGCAAACGCGAGTTGAAAACGGCGACGGATTTGGTCGTCATCAGCGACGATCTCGCGTTGCCTTTCGGCGCGCTGCGCATCCGGCCGCGCGGTTCGAGCGGCGGCCACAACGGTTTGAAAAGCATCATCGCGCAGACGGGCACGGATGAATTCATCCGCCTGCGCATCGGGATTCAACCCGAACACTCGCTCGCCGACACGGCGCGATACGTCCTCGAACGTTTCCCGCCGGGCGCGCGCACCGAGTTGGAAAAAGTTTTAGAGCGGAGCGCCGAAGCTGTCCGCGCCGTCCTCCGCGACGGCATTGACAAAGCGATGGCAACTTACAACGGGTAAATGGTCAATGGTAAATGGTGAATAGAAGAAAGCAGTTTCTATTTACCATTCACTGTTTACCATTCACCGTTCTTTCCTTCTTGCTTCCGCCATGAGGCCGAGGCTGGACATCCATAAGGAGGATGAATTTTGGCTGAGAAGAGAATTTACGAAGTGGTCTTCATCATAGACCCGGCGACGGGCGAAGAAGACACGACCCGCCTCGTCGAAAACCTGCAAAAAATCGTCACCGATCAGGGCGGCGCGATCACCAAATCCGAGAGCATGGGGCGCAGGCAGTTGGCCTACAGGATCGGGCGCAGCACCGAAGGCCATTTCATGCTGTTCGAGATCGAAGGCACGGGCGGCGAGATCGCCGAACTCGAACGCCGCATGCGCGTCAGCGACCAGGTGATGCGCTATCTCACCGTGCGCGTGGACGAAGACCGTCGCCGCGCCGAGAAGTTCAAAGACCGCCGCATTCGCAAGGCGAGCAAACGGCCGGAGAAGGGCACGGGAGGACGCGGCCAGGGCGGCGGCAATTATGCCGCGACGGCCGCCGCACCCGCCGCCGCCGTTGCGGTCGCCGATGAAGATGACGCCGAAGCTTAACTCGCGCGCCCCTCATGCGCTGCCCCAGCTTCCGGCATGCGTTAAAGCATCCGCGACCCTTAAGCGGCGCGCCCCCCGCGAGTTGATAACTCTTGCGAGCGCGAGCGCGACAGTTCGGGTCGCCCGACCGGCCGTAGTGGCCGGACAAGTTTGAGAGAGGAAAATTATGTCGAGAAATTTTGATCGTGATCGGGAACGTGATTTCGGAGGGGACGACGACCGCGGCGGTCGCTTCGGCGGCGGCGGTGGCGGGCGCGGCGGCCCGGGCGGCGGGCGCAGCGGCGGCAGATTCCGCCGGCGCAAAGTGTGCCGCTTCTGTCTGGACAAAGTTGACATCATTGATTTCAAGGACGTGAAGTTGCTGACGAACTACATCCCCGAGCGCAGCAAGGTTCTGCCGCGCCGCATTTCGGGATCGTGCGCGCCGCATCAGCGCATGCTGGCCGAGGCCATCAAACGCGCGCGCAACATCGCGCTCTTACCCTACGCCGCCGATTCGTAAAAAGGAGGGACTCTACAGTCATGGCAAACACACAAGTCCTCTTGCGTGAAGATATTGATAATTTGGGAGCGCGCGGCGAGATCGTCAAAGTCCGCGCGGGCTATGCGCGCAACTACCTGCTGCCGCGCAAACTCGCCGTGCAGGCGACGGCCTCGAACGTCAAGCAGATCGAACAGGAGCGCGCCGCGCTCTTGCGTAAGGAAGCGACCGAGCGCACCGGGGCGGAGGCGCAGGCCGCGCAGATGAACTCGTTGCGCCTGTCGTTCGAGCGCAAGGTCGGCGAACACGGCATGCTCTACGGCTCGGTCACTTCGATGGACATACAGGAAGCCCTCAGAGAGAAGGGCTATGAGTTCGACCGTCGCCGCATCCACCTCGCCGAAGCGATCAAGGAGACGGGCGAGTTCTCGGTGCGCGTGCGTTTGCACCGCGAAGTGAACGTCGAAATCCCCGTCATCGTCACGGCCGAAGGCGGCGCTGCGGCGACGGAAGCCACAGCGGCGGCGACCGGCACGGATGCGACCGGCACGGATGCGTCGGCCAACGCTTCGACGGAAGCCGCGACTGACGAGACTGCGGCCGGGGACGGCGAGTAAAATCAGACAAGCGAGCGGGCGCGTCAACTAAACATTGTCGCGCCCGCTTTGGCTATAGTATGCTGTAGGCGCGTTGCTCCCGGCGGTTGGTTTTAGTTGAGAGCGGCCACCGCTTACAGCAGTTTTTTTGTCCGGTCTTTCCTCTGGCTCCCGAGTCTCCCGATGGTCAAAAATTTCGCTCCCGATTCGACGCGTGATCAAATGCTCGAACGCCCGCTGCCGCACAGCGCGGACGCCGAGCGTGCGATACTTGGGGCAATCATCCTCGACAACGGCCTCGTCAATCAGGCCATCGAACTTTTACGGCCGGACGACTTTTACGTCCGCGCGCACCAACATCTCTTCCGCGCCATGATCTCGATGAGCGAGCGCGGCGCGGAGATCAACCCGATCCTGCTCGGCGAGGAACTCCGCCGCGACGGCGCGCTCGAACAGGTCGGCGGCATCGCCTTCATCTCCGAACTCACCTACGGCCTGCCGCACTTCACGAACCTGGCGCACTACGCCAAGGTCGTGAAAGACAAGTCCATGCTGCGGCAACTCGTCAAGGTTGCCAACAAGATCACGAGCGAAGCCCTCGAAGAAGAGGACGAAGCCACGCTCATCCTCGACCACGCCGAGCAGATGATCTTCGCGCTCGCAGACGAGCGCACGCGGCAGGGCTTCTCACACGTCAAACCCGTCGCTGACGGGATTCTCGAAAAGATTCAGGAACTCGGCGGGCGCGGCGCCGTCCTTACAGGACTCACGACCGGCTTCACCGAACTTGACACGATGACTTCCGGCCTGCAACCCTCGGACCTGATCATCGTCGCCGCGCGCCCTTCGATGGGCAAAACTTCGCTCTGCCTGACGCTCGCGCAGAACGCGGCGATTCAGGCGAACGCGGTCGTCGGCGTGTTCTCTTTGGAGATGTCGAAAGAGTCTCTGGTGATGCGCATGCTCTGTTCCGAGGGGCACGTTGACGCGCACCGTTTCCGCGCGGGCTTTCTTTCGCGCGACGAGTGGGCGCGTTTGGCGGGCGCGCTCGGCACGCTTTCCGAAACGAAGATTTTCATAGACGACACGCCGGGCATCTCCGTGCTTGAGATGCGCGCGAAGGCGCGGCGGCTGGCGGCGGAACAGAAGCGGCTCGATCTGATCATCGTGGATTATTTGCAACTGATGTCCGGCTCGTCGCGGCGTTCGGAGTCGCGCCAGCAGGAGGTGTCGCAAATCTCGCGCGAGTTGAAGGGTTTGGCGAAGGAGTTGAACGTGCCGCTCGTCGCGCTCTCGCAGCTTTCGCGCGCGCCCGAAGCGCGCACGGACCATAGGCCGCAACTCGCAGACCTGCGCGAGTCGGGCGCAATCGAGCAGGACGCGGACGTGGTCGCCTTCATCTACCGCGAGGAGCAGTATAACCGCACGGAAGAGAACGCCGGGATCGCCGAAGTCATCATCGCCAAACAGCGAAACGGCCCGACGGGCACGGTCAACCTCGCCTTCCTCAAAGAGTTCACGCGCTTCGAGAACATGTGGCGCGAGTAGGCGCGCAGCAAGCGAACCTCAATGAATTTTGTCCCGAAGGGACAGTTGAAAATTGCCCAGCCATTTATGGCTGGGAACAACGCGAGGAAATATTGAGTCCCGTAGGGACGATTGAATCGAACTTTCAATCGTCCCTACGGGACTTCGCTATCTAATCGCGTCATCTTCCCAGCGATAAATGGCTGGGCTATTATCACGCTGTCCCTTCGGGACGCCAAATCATGTCAAAATCCGATCAGGTACACAACATCGCCGACGCTGGCGACGCCGACGAAACACGCGCGGCGCGCCCGACGTGGGCGGAGATCGATCTCGACGCGCTCGCGTCGAACTTCCGCGTCGTGCGTCGCACGGTCGGCGGCGAAGTCAAAGTGATGTGCGTCGTGAAGGCCGACGCATACGGGCACGGGGCTGTGGGGTGCGCGCGGCGTCTCGCTGCGGAGGGCGCGGATTGGTTCGGCGTCGCGTTGCCGGAAGAGGGAATCGAGTTGCGGCGCGCCCGGATAGAGCAGCCGATTCTGTGCCTCGAAGGATTTTGGGAGGGGCAGGCGGGCGCGCTCATCGAGCACAAACTCGTGCCCGCCATTTACCGTCTCGACATGGCGGAGGCGTTCGACGCGGCGGCGCGCGCGGCAGGCATCGTCGCCGACGTTCACGTCAAGATCGACACGGGAATGGGGCGCCTCGGCGTGCGCCACGAAGAGGCAGGGGAATTTGCGCGCGCGCTCAAAAAATTTACCAACGTGCGTGTGGACGGTTTGATGACCCATTTCGCGTCGGCAGACGACGCGGCGCGCGATCCGTTCACGGAGGAGCAGTTGGCGCGCTTTCAAGCGGCGCGCGCGTCGTTCACGGAGCACGGGCACGCGCCCGCGTTCGTTGACATGGCAAACTCGGCTGCGACCTTCGCGCACGCGGCGACGCGCGGCAACATGGTCAGACCGGGCGGCGTGCTCTACGGCCTCTGGCGCGACGTGCTACGCCCGCAAGCCGGGCCGCCGCCGTTTCGTCCGGTGATGAACGTGCGCACGCGCATCATTTTGTTGAAGCGGATCGAGGCGGGCGAGACGCTCGGCTACGGCTGCACGTTCGAGGCCGTGCGCCCAACGCTCGTCGCCACCTTGCCCGTCGGCTATCACGACGGCTACACGCGCGCGCTGTCGAATCGCGGGCGCGTCGTCGTGCGCGGCCAGTATGCGCCCGTCGTCGGTCGCGTCTCGATGGACCTGACGCTCGTTGACGTGACGGACGTGCGCGGCGTTGCACAGGGCGACCTCGTGACGCTCCTCGGCGCGGAC
>DATHAZ010000091.1:0-15220 GCA_035296445.1 Pyrinomonadaceae bacterium
GAAGTTGCTGGACGAGGGCGTGGCGGGCGATAACGTCGGTCTCTTGCTCAGAGGCGTGGAGCGCAAGGACATCGAGCGCGGGCAGGTGATAGCGAAGCCTGGCAGTATTACGCCGCACACGAAGTTCAAGGCCGAGGCGTATATCCTGACGAAGGAAGAGGGAGGGCGGCACACGCCGTTCTTTACGGGGTATCGGCCGCAGTTCTACTTTCGGACGACGGATGTGACGGGAGTGGCGAACTTGCCGGAGGGAGTGGAGATGGTGATGCCCGGAGATAACGTGGCGATGGAGATCACGCTCATCACACCGATAGCGATGGAGAAGGGTTTGCGGTTCGCCATCCGCGAGGGCGGCAGGACGGTGGGCGCCGGCACTATCACGGACATCATCGAGTAGCTGTTTCTTTGTCCGCGCGCAAGGGCGGCGGACGACTGACGACGGACATTAAACTATGCTGAACGAAAAGATCAGAATCAGACTCAAGGCCTACGATCACAGGGTGCTGGATCAATCCACCTCCGAGATCGTGGAGACCGCCAAGCGCACGGGCGCGCGCGTGGCCGGGCCGATCCCGCTCCCCACTTCCAAAAACAAGTGGACGGTCTTGCGTTCGCCGCACGTGGATAAAAAGTCGCGCGAGCAGTTCGAGATCAGGACGCACAAGCGTCTGATGGACATTCTCGACCCGACCCCGCAGACCGTGGATGCGCTGATGAAACTCGACCTGCCCGCGGGCGTGGACGTGGAGATCAAAGCGTTCGGCAGAGACAGATAGAACAGTGACAAGTGACAAGTGACGGGTGACGAGCAGGAAATGCTTTTAACTTGTCACTCGTCACTCGTCACTCGTCACTGAGGTATTGTGATGATTAACGGAATCATCGGTAAGAAAGTTGGCATGACGCAGTTGTTCGCGGACGATGGCACGGTCACTCCGGTGACGGTCATCAAGGCGGGGCCTTGCGTCGTGGTGCAGACCAAATCGGCGGCGGGTAAGGACGGCTACGACGCCGTGCAGATCGGCCTCGTCGAGGAGCGTCCCGTGAAGTTGAAGAACGTCAACAAGCCGATGCGCGGTCACTTCGAGAAGACGGGCGCGGGCACGCCGCCGACGCGCGTCCTGAAAGAGTTTCGCCTCGACGGCGACGCGGGTGTGAGCGTGGGCGATCAGGTTCTCGTCGCGGATCAATTCGCCGACGGTGACACCATCGAAGTGATCGGCAAGAGCAAGGGGCGCGGGTTCGCGGGCACGGTGAAGCGTCACAACTTCAGCCGCGGCCCCGAGTCGCACGGCTCGATGAACGTCCGCGCGCCCGGTTCAATCGGCCAGTCGGCCTATCCTTCGCGTGTCATCAAGGGCACGCGTTCGTCGGGTCACATGGGCGATGTGCGCATCACCGTGAAGGGCCTGACGGTCGCGCGCGTTGACGCGGAAAACAATTTGCTGATGATTCGCGGCGCGGTGCCCGGCGCAAACGGCACGGTCGTGATCGTCAAAAAGTCTGTCAGACAGAAAAAGAAATAGATAGCTGTCAGCCATTAGCTATTAGCTGTTAGCTTTTTCTTTAAGCTAAACGCTAAAAGCTAATAGCTGACAGCGCGAACGGAGTGAGCTATGCCTACCGTGAAGGTGCGCAATTTGAAGAACGAAGAGGTCGCCGACCTCGAATTGTCCGACGCCGTGTTCGGTGCGGCGTTTAACGAGGGGCTGGTGCATTCGGCCGTCAAGGCTTACCTGGCTAAGGCGCGCGCGGGCACGGTCGGCACGAAGACGCGCGGCGACGTGTCGGGTTCGGGCAAGAAGCTCTGGAAGCAGAAGGGCACGGGGCGCGCGCGTATCGCCAGCATCCGTTCGCCCCTGTGGAAAGGCGGCGGCAACGTCCACGGGCCGCAGGCTAAAGACTGGTCGCACAATTTGCCGAAGAAGATGCGGCGCGGCGCGCTGCGCTCGGCCTTGTCGGAGCGTCTGCGCGAGGGCAACGTGATCGTGCTCGACGAGTTTACGCTCGGCGCGGCGAAGACCAAAGATTTCGTCGGCGCGCTCGGCACGCTCGGCCTCGAAGGCAAAACCCTCATCGTTGACTCGCACGACAACGACAACCTGCTGCTCGCCTCGCGTAACGTCAAGCGCGCGAAGATCACTACGAGCCGCAGCCTGAACATCTACGATCTGCTCTATCACGAAAAGCTCGTGCTCTCGCGCACGGCGGCGGAAGAGTTGAGCGACATGCTCGACCCGAAACGTCGGACGGGCGCGCACGACGACGACGATAACGGCGTCGCCACGGCGGCGGAAGAGAATACGACAGAGGAGGCGGCGTAAAAGATGCGAACAGTTTGGGACATCATCAAGTCGCCCGTGATCACCGAGAAGGCGCTCGTCGCGAAGGAAGAGACGCAGGACGGCAAGCAACTCTTGACCTTCCGCGTTGACAAGAACGCCACGAAGCCTGAGATCAAGTCGGCCATCGAGCGAATTTTCGACGTGAAAGTCGCCACGGTGCGCACGATGAATTACATGGGCAAGAAGGCGCGGCGCGGCCGCTTCGAGGGGCGCAAGCCTTCCTGGAAGAAAGCCTACGTCACGCTTAAAGAAGGCGAAAAGCCGCTCGATTACGGCGAAGCGATTTAACAACAGTGACAAGTTGTAAGTGACGAGTGACAAGTTAAAAACTTGTTCTTGCTTGTCACTCGTCACTCGTCACTCGTCACTTAAAAGATTATGGGCATCAAGAAACTTACACCGACATCGCCGGCGCGTCGCTACCAGACCTATTTGACGCGCGATGAGTTGACGAAGGGCGCAGAGCCTGAGAAGTCTTTGCTGGAGAAGAAGACGCGCATCTCGGGGCGCAACAACGACGGCCACATCACCGTGCGTCGTCGCGGCGGCGGCGCGAAGCGTTTCTATCGCATCATTGATTTCAAGCGCGACAAGACGGGCGTGCCCGGACGCGTCACGCAGCTTGAGTACGACCCGAACCGCTCGGCGCACATCGCGCTCATCACTTACCTCGACGGCGAAAAGCGTTACATCCTCGCGCCCGCCGGGATCGAAGTGGGCAAGACGATCATGAGCGGCCCCGAAGCGGACATTCTGGCGGGCAACGCCCTGCCCCTGCGCAACATTCCGCTCGGCACGCAGATTCACAACATCGAACTGCGTCCCGGCAAAGGCGGGCAGATGGCGCGCTCTGCGGGCGCGTTCGCGCAACTCGTCGCCAAAGAGGGCGACTACGCGCAACTGCGCATGCCTTCGGGCGAGGTGCGGCGCGTGCCCGTCGTGTGCATGGCGACCGTCGGGCAGGTGGGCAACGTCGAGCACGAAAACGTCTCGTTCGGTAAGGCCGGGCGTTCGCGCTGGAAGGGCATCCGCCCGCACGTGCGCGGCGTCGCGATGAACCCGGTGGATCACCCGCACGGCGGCGGCGAGGGCAAGACCAGCGGCGGACGCCACCCCGTCACCCCCTGGGGACAACCGACGCGCGGCTACAAGACGCGTTCCAACAAGCGCACGCAGAAGATGATCGTGCGCGATAGAAGAGTGAAGTAATTGACGAATTGTTTCATTGACTCATTGAATCAATGAAGAAATGAAACAATCTTTCGAGCGAAGCGAGAAAACTCATGGCACGTTCAGTTAAAAAAGGCCCGTTCATTGACGGCCACTTGTTGAAGACGGTAGAGCGGATTCGCGAGAGCGGCGCGCGGCCGCCCGCGATCAAGACCTGGTCGCGCCGTTCGACGATCACGCCGGACTTCGTCGGCCTGACCTTCGCCGTACACAACGGGAAACGCCACCTGCCCGTGTATGTCACGGAGAACATGGTCGGACACAAACTCGGCGAGTTCGCGCCGACGCGCACCTTCAAAGGCCATTCGGGAACGAAGGCCGAGAAGGGCGGAAAAGTAGCTAGATAGCAGTGACAGGTGACAAGTGACGAGTGACAAGTTAAAACCAAGAACTTGTCTTCAACTCGTCACCCGTCACTCGTCACTCGTCACTGAGGTTTAAGATGGAAGCGAGAGCGAGTGCAAAGTATCTGCGCGGGTCGGCGCAAAAGGCGCGTCTGGTCGTTGACATGATTCGCGGCAAGAACGTCAACGAGGCGTTGGCCGTGTTGCAGTACACGAACAAGCGCGCGGCGGACGGCATCGAGAAGTGTGTGCGTTCGGCCGTGGCGAACGCCACCGAGGCGGCGGAAAAGGCGAACATCGCCATTGACCCGGACGATTTGTGGGTCAAGGCGTGTTTCATTGACATGGGGCCGACGAAGAATCGTCGCCGCATGCGCCCCGCGCCACAGGGACGCGCCTACAAGGAACGGCGGCACTTTCATCACGTGACCGTGCTCTTGTCGAGCGAGGAGCAGGCGGCGCTGGCGAAGGGCAAGCATGCCGCGTCGAAGGCCGGTAAGCCGAAGACAAGCAAGCCGGGCAAGAAATTGTCGGCCAAGGCCGGCGCGCCGCAGACGCCGGCGAAACGCGCCGCGACGAAGCAGGCCGACACGGGCACGAGCGAAACGCCCGCCGCCAATGCGACCGCGACTGAAACGGCAACCGAAGAATAGTTAAGTGTGAACGGAGAATAAATGGGTCAGAAAGTTCATCCATACGGCTTCCGCCTCGGCTATAACAAAGACTGGCACTCGCACTGGTTCGCCAAGAAACAGTACGGCGAGTTCCTTCTGGAAGACCTGAAGCTGAAGGCGACGCTCAAGGCGCGCTTCAACGGCGCAGGCGTCTCGCACGTTGACGTGGAGCGCGCCGCCAACCGCTTGAAGATCATCATCTACACCTCGCGCCCCGGCATCATCATCGGGCGCAAGGGGGCGGAGATTGACAAGCTCAAGGCCGACATCGCCTCGCGCACCGGCCGCGAAGTGCTCGTCTCGATTCAGGAGATTCACAAGCCGGAACTGAACGCGCAGTTGCAGGCCGAGAAGATCGCCGTGCAACTGGAGAAGCGCATCGCCTTCCGCCGCGCCATGCGCAAGACGGTGGAAGAGACGCTCAGGTTCGGCGGGCAGGGCATCAAGGTCAAAGTCGGCGGCCGTCTGAACGGCGCGGAGATCGCCCGCAGCGAGTGGTACTTGCAGGGTCGGCTGCCGCTGCACACGTTGCGCGCGGACATTGATTACGGAGTCGCGACGGCGAACACGACGTTTGGCACCATCGGCGTCAAAGTCTGGATTTATCGCGGCGAGATTCTCGACCCGAAAGCGGCGATGGCGCGCGGCACTGCGACCGACCCGATCAACGAACCGCGCGGCGAACGCGGCGAGCGCGAGCGTCGGCCGCGCACGCGCCGGGAACGCGAAGGCGGCGACAACCGCGGCGACCGTGGAGACCGTGGTCGTCCGCGTGGCGACAGGGCATAAGAAAGTGAATGGTAAATGGTGAATAGAAGCACGACTCTGTTTTAAGCGCCATTTACTATTCACCATTTACCATTTACGAGGGTTTGTCATCATGTTGATGCCGAAAAAAGTTAAGCACCGGAAGCAGATGCGCGGGCGCATGACGGGCACGGCCACGCGCGGCGCGGAGATCAGCTTCGGCGAGTACGGTTTGAAATGCCTGGAGCCGGCCTGGATCACGGACAGGCAGATCGAGGCGGCTCGTATCGCGATGACGCGCCATATCAAGCGCGGCGGCAAAATCTGGATTCGCATGTTCCCCGATAAACCCGTCACGAAGAAGCCGGCGGAAACGCGCATGGGCAAGGGCAAGGGCGCGCCGGAATACTGGGTGGCCGTGGTGAAACCGGGTCGCATCCTGTATGAGATCGAGGGCGTGGACGAGCCGACGGCGCGCGAGGCGATGCGCCTGGCCGCGCAGAAGCTGCCGATCAAGACGAGATTTGTCACGCGCGCCGAACAGGAAGGGGGCGCAGTTTAGTCATGAAGAAACAGGACGAGTTGAAAAGATTGCGCGAGATGTCGGAAGAGGATTTGCGCGAAGAGGCCGCGCGCATCAAAGAGTCTTTGTTCCGTCTGAACTTCAAACTCGCGCTCGGCGAGACGGACGCGGTGAAGCGTCTGCGGCAGGAGAAGCGGACGCTGGCACGTTTACAGACGCTCATCAGCGAGCGGCAGAACGAGCAGGCCGCGCAGTAGTAATGAGGAAGTCAGAACGCGGAACGCTGAAGTAAACAGTTCATCGTTCATCATTCCGCGTTCATCGTTGGAGATTATGATGGCAGAAGAAGAAAATCAGGAACAGACGACCGCCGGCGGGGATGCGCCGAAGGAAGAGCGCGCGAGCGCGACCGACGAAGTGCGCGCGGCCGAGACGACCGAGTCGGGCGAGACGCTCGCGCACGAGGTTGCGCCGAACGTTGACTCGCAGGCCGGTAACGCCTCGGGCACGGAAGCGGGCAAGCGCGGCCGGCGCGCGGAGAAGGTCGGCATCGTCGCCTCGGACAAGATGGAGAAGACCATCGTGGTGCGCGTTGACCGTCTGATCAAGCACCCGAAGTATCGCCGTTACGTGCGCCGCACGTCGAAGTTTATGGCGCACGACGAGACGGGCGCGACCATCGGCGACAAGGTGCGCATCGTCGAGACGCGCCCGCTGTCGGCCAGAAAACGCTGGCGCGTCGTAGAGATCGTGCAGAAAGCAGAGAAGTAATTGATTCATTAAATCATTTGATCATTGATTCAATGAAACAATGAATAAATGAATCAATTTCAGGAGTGAGCTATGGCTATTCAAATGCAGACATCGCTGGATGTGGCGGACAATTCCGGCGCGCGGCGGGTCGAGATGATTATGAGCATTGGCGGTTCGACGGGGCGGCATGCCGTTCTCGGCGACAAGATCAAAGTGACCGTCAAAGAGGCCGCGCCCGACGGCGCGGTCAAGAAGGGCACGGTGCATAACGCCGTCATCGTGCGCACGCGCAAAGAGGTGCGCCGCAAGGACGGCACCTACATCCGCTTCGACCAGAATGCTGCGGTGCTCATCAAAGACGACAACACGCCCATCGGCACGCGCGTCTTCGGCCCCGTCGCACGTGAATTGCGCGACCTCAATTTTATGAAGATCGTTTCGCTCGCGCCGGAGGTGATTTAAGACCATGGCAGGAACAAGGAAGCGCATTAAAATTAAGAAGGGCGACATCGTGCAGGTGATCGCGGGTCGCGGCTGGGCGACGTTTAAAGGCGGCGAGCGCGCGCCGGTTCGTGGCCGTGTGCTCGAAGTCTCCCCCGTGAAGGGCAAAGTCAAAGTCGAGGGCGCGGGGATCGTCAAGAAGCACCAGAAGGCCAACCCGGCCAACAACCGCGGCGGCGGCATCATTGACCAGGAAGCGTGGATTGACATCTCGAACGTCCAGTTGATTGACCCGGAATCGGGCAAGCCGACGCGCGTGCGTGCGGGCGAGTCGAGCGAAGGCGCACGTCAGCGCATCGCGACAAAGAGCGGGCGCGTCATCGAGAAGTAGTTTCGGATGTAAGCTAGGGAACGTTTGAGTCTGGAAACGCCGGTCATGCGGGCGAGACCCAGACGCGAGAGGTGTAAAGACAATGGCTGCAAGACTGAAAGAGCGTTACCAGAAAGAGATCGCGCCCGCGCTCGCCAAGGAGTTCAACATCGAGAACCCGATGGCGACGCCGCGACTCGAAAAGATCGTCATCAACATGGGACTCGGAGAGGCCATCGGCAACTCCAAGATCATTGACACGGCGGCGGACGAACTCTCGTCCATCTCGGGGCAAAAGCCCGTGACGACCAAGGCCAAGAAGTCCATCGCATCGTTCAAACTGCGCGAGGGCATGCCCATCGGTTCGATGGTTACTTTGCGCGGCGACCGCATGTACGAGTTTCTCGACCGCTTCGTCTCGGTCGCCCTGCCGCGCGTGCGCGACTTTCGCGGCGTCTCGCCCAAGGCATTCGACGGGCGCGGCAACTACACGCTCGGCATCCGCGACCAGTTGATCTTCCCCGAAATTGATTTCAACAAAGTGGACAAGACACGCGGGATGAACATCTCCATCGTCACCACGGCGAAAAACGACGAGCAGGCGCGCGCTTTACTCAAGGCGCTCGGCATGCCGTTCAGACAATAGAGCAGTGACGAGTGGCAAGTGACGAGTGACAAGTTAAAACAAAAGAACTTGTCTTTCGCTCGTCACTCGTCACTTGTCACTCGTCACTGAGGTTATATGGCAAAGAAATCTCTAATCGCGAAGGCGAACCGGACACCGAAATTCTCATCGCGCGCTTACACGCGCTGCAAGCGTTGCGGCAGGCCGCGCGGCTACTTGCGCAAGTTCCAACTGTGCCGCATCTGTTTCCGCGAACTCGCGCTGCAAGGTCAGATTCCCGGCGTCGTCAAATCGAGTTGGTAATGATTGGATAATTGACCGTCAGCAGTCAGCCCGTCGCCCGCCAGAGACGAGCGCGCGCGCTGAAACCTGACGGCGTAAACTGGAGTTGTAGAGTAATGACTGATCCTATTGCCGATATGCTGGCGCGGATGCGCAACGCCATTTCAGCGAAGCACTCGCGCGTGGACATCCCGGTGTCGAAATTGAAACTGGAGATCGCCCGCATTCTCAAAGAAGAGGGCTACATCAACAACTTCGTCGTGAAGGGCGAGGGCGTCAAGCGTTCGATCCGCATCTTTCTGCGCTACGACGCGCGCGGCACTTCGTCCATCTCACACCTCTCGCGCGTGTCGCGTCCGGGGCGGCGCGTCTACATGGGTTCGGGCGAAATCCCGAAGGTGCTCGGCGGCTACGGCGTCAACATCGTTTCGACTTCGCGCGGCCTGATGAGCGGCAAGCGCGCGCGCCGCGAAAACGTCGGCGGGGAAGTCCTGGCGCAGATTTACTAGGAATACAGAATTCAGGAGTCAGGACTCAGAACGAAAGCCGCAACCGCTGTTCTTCTGGATTCTGAATTCTGATTTCTGCATTCTTTTAACCGAAGGTTAAAACTATGTCACGTATTGGAAAGAAAGTTATCACCGTGCCCGCGGGCGTGACCGTTACGGTCGGCGAGCGTGAGTTGACGGTCAAAGGGCCTAAGGGAACTCTGACCACGCCCATCCCGGAGGGGATCACCTTCGAGTTGGAGGGCGACCAGTTGCAGGCGGTGCGCGCCTCCGACGATCTCGCGGCGCAGCACGGGCTGGCGCGCGCTCTGGCGAACAACGCCATCGTCGGCGTTACCACGGGCTTCTCGAAACAGATGGACGTGGTCGGCGTCGGCTACAAGGCCGACGTGCAGGCGAAGAAGATCGTCTTCTCGCTCGGCTATTCGCACCCCATCGAGTTTCCGCTGCCCGAAGGCATCGAAGTGCGCGGCGAGCGTGTCCCGGCGAAGACTTCGATTCAACAGTACCAGTTGACGCTGACGCTCTCCGGCATTGACAAGCAGAAACTCGGGCAGGTCGCCGCCGAGATGCACTCCTTGCGCAAGCCCGACCCTTACAAGGGCAAGGGCGTGCGCTACGCCGACGTGGTGCTGAAACTGCGCCCCGGCAAAACTGGTAAATAGTAAATTGTGAATGGTCAATGGTAAGAGGTTGAAGCCCGTTTACTATTTACCATTCACCATTCACGAGGTTTGAGATGGCACAGAAAGATAGAGCAGAAGTTCGCAGGGCGGTGCATAAGCGCATCCGCCGCAAGGTGTCGGGGAGCGCGCAGCGGCCGCGCCTGACGATCTACCGCAGCCTGAACCACATCTACGCGCAGATCATAGACGACGAGCAGGGGCGCACCATCGCCGCCGCCTCGACGACCGAGAAAGACCTGCGCGGCGCGACGGGCGGAAACATTGACGCCGCCGTTCGCGTCGGCCGCGCGATTGCCGAGCGCGCACTCTCAAACGGCGTCGAGAGCGTCGTTTTTGATCGCGGCGGGTATCGCTATCACGGGCGCGTGAAGGCTCTGGCCGACGCCGCGCGCGAGGCCGGGTTGAATAAGAATGAGGCGGCGGCGCAGCAGCAAGAGCAATCCGCAGAAGCAGCAGCAGGACAGGAGCAGTAATGCGACAACCGAGACAGAGAATTTCAGCGCAGGGACTTGATCTCAAGGATCAGGTGATCAGCATCAACCGCGTGACCAAGGTGGTCAAGGGCGGTAAGAACTTGAGTTTCGCCGCGCTCGTCGTCATCGGCGACGAATCGGGGCACGTCGGCTTCGGCAGCGGCAAGGCGCGCGAAGTGCCGCTCGCCATCAAGAAGGCCATCGAGTCGGCGAAGAAGAATTTGATCCGCGTGCCGCTCATCAACAACACGCTGCCGCACCAGTTGATCGGCAAGTACGGCGCGGGGCGCGTGATGATGAAACCGGCCTCGGAAGGCACGGGCGTGATCGCGGGCGGCGCGGTGCGCGCCATCATGCAGGCCGTGGGCGTCCACGACGTGCGCACCAAAGTGCTCGGCTCGACCAACCCGCACAACGTCGTGCGCGCCACCTTCGATGGGCTGCTGAACATGAAAGACCCGATGGAACTGGCACGCCTGCGCGGTAAGCAGGTGGAAGAACTTTAAGAAGGTAAACGGTGAATAGTAAATGGTGAATGGATGAGAGCCGTTCCCACTATTTGCCATTGACCATTTTCTATTTACCAGAGGTTAGAAATGGCAGAGCAGAATCAAGAACAGGCGAGCGGCGGCAAGATTCGCATCCAGTATTACCGGAGCTTCATCGCTTTCCCGAAGACGCAGAAAGAGATCGTGCGAAGCATCGGTCTGACGAAGATCAACCAGATCGTCGAGCGGCCTGACAACGCCTCTATGCGCGGCGTCGTCGCCAAAGTGCCGCACCTGTTGCGAATTATTGAGTAGGAGATGGTGAATGGTAAATGGTGAATAGTAAAAACGGATTTACACCATTTACTATTTACCATTCACTATTCACCAGAGAGGTTTTCATAATGGCTATCGGTCTTAATAATCTACACGCACCGGCCGGTTCGACGCACAAGAAGAAGCGCGTCGGGCGCGGCCCCGGTTCGGGTCTCGGTAAGACGGCGGGGCGCGGCAACAAGGGTCAGAAATCGCGCTCGGGCTACTCGGCCAAGATCGGTTTCGAGGGCGGCCAGATGCCCTTGCAGCGTCGCCTGCCGAAACGCGGCTTTACCAACATTTTCAAGAAGCAGTGGATCGAGGTCAGCCTCGCGTCGCTGGAGAAGAGCTTCGAGGCGAACGAGGAAGTGACGCCCGAGTTGATGCACGAGCGCGGCGTGATCGCCAAAGGCAAGCGCGACGTGGTGGTGCTCGGCACGGGCGACATCTCGAAAGCCCTGCGCGTCTCGGCGCACCGCTTCACGAAGAGCGCGCGCGAGAAGATCGAGTCGGCGGGCGGCGCGGTCACGGTGATCGAGAAGCGTCCGGCCGCCGAAGGCGCTTCCGCGCCGCCGACGCAGTAACAATAGCGGCCACCAAGCGCAGACGCCTGCTTCCAGCGCCGGCACGAGCAAATGACAAAAAGCCCGAAGACGCAGAGAGCGTGTGCGCTGAAAGATTTCGGCGTCCGCCCTGCGTCTTTAGCGTTCCTGAGAAAGCCTTAAGGTCTCTGCTCCCGGCCGCGGGCGTGTCAATAAGCCGGCCTTACGGCGGGCGCATGAAGGGCAAGGGCCGGTTGGCCGCCACGACGTTTCTGTTTTAAGCTAGCGGCCGTTCGCCCTCAGTTCAAGTCTCTCGAAAGAAGCACTCTTATGGAAAAGTTTTTCGCCGCCATACGCAACATGTTTCAGGTGCCCGATCTGCGCAGGCGCATCGGCTTCACGCTCGGGCTGCTTGCGATCTACCGCCTCGGCGCGCACGTCACCGCGCCCGGCATCAATAAGGATCAACTCGCGCGCGTCTGGGGCGATGTGGGCAACACCCTGCTCGGCGTGCTCGATCTCTTTTCCGGCGGAAACTTCCAGACCATCTCGGTCTTCGCGCTCGGCGTCACGCCCTATATCACCGCCTCGATCATCCTGCAACTGATGACCACGGTCTTCTCGCAGTTGAAGAAATTGCAGGAGGAGGGCGAGGCCGGGCGGCAGAAAATCAACCAGTACACGCGCTACCTGACCGTGGTGCTCGCGTGCTTCCAGACCTCAATCGTCGCGCGCTGGCTGCAAGCCAACGGCGTCGGCGAACCCGGCTGGGGCTTCATCTTAACGACCATCATCACGCTCACGACCGGCACGGTCTTTGTGATGTGGCTCGGCGAGCAGATCACCGAGCGCGGCATCGGCAACGGCATCTCGCTTCTCATCTTCGCGGGCATCGTCATCGGTTTGCCGAGCGGCCTGGGGCAGGTGGCGACGCGCCTTCGCGGCGGCGTGGCGATGGAAGTGATTGGCGTGTTGGCTCTATGCCTCATGCTCGTGCTGCTCATCGCGTTTATCGTCTTCGTCGAAACGGCGCGGCGCAAAGTTCCCATCAGCTACGCCAAGCGGCACGTCGGGCGTCAACTCGTCGGCGGGCAGCAGACTGTGATGCCGCTCAAGATCAACATGGCGGGCGTCATCCCCGTCATCTTCGCCTCTTCGATGCTGGCCTTCCCGCAGACCATCGCGCAGTTTGTCTCCGACCCATCAGCCGCGCCCGGTTCGTGGCGCTACAGCATTTACACGTTCATCCAGCAGTTCCACGGCGGCGACCCTTATTATGAACTGTTCTTCCTGGCGCTGATTGTCATCTTCACCTTCTTCTACATCACGATCATCTTCAACGTGGAAGAGGTGGCCGACAATTTGCGCAAGCACGGCGGTTTCATCCCCGGCATCCGGCCGGGCAGAAACACGGCGGAATTCCTGAACACGATCCTGACGCGCCTGACGACCGTTGGCGCGATCTACCTCGCGCTCGTCGCCTTCGTGCCCCAGATCATGTTGAGCGGCTTCAATGTGGGGCGGCTGCCTTTCGTCGGCGGGCGGATGGAAGACTTCTTCAGCAGCACGCCGGGTTTGGGCTGGATTCCGAGCGGCATGGGTTATAAATTTTACTTCGGCGGCACGTCGTTGCTGATTCTCGTCGGCGTCGCGATGGATACCGTGGCGCAGATCGAAGCGCAACTCGTCATGCGCAACTACGAAGGATTCCTCGGCTCTGGCAGCCGCCTGCGCGGTCGCAGAAGCTAAAGGAATTGATTCATTGATTCATTTGTCCATTGAATCAATGAATCAATGGGTAAATGAATCAATGAGCAAGATCGTCGTCTTAATGGGCGCGCCGGGCGCGGGCAAGGGGACGCAGGCGCGTCTGTTGCAGGAGCGTCTCGGGTTGCCGCAGATTTCGACGGGCGACATGTTCCGCGAGCTTGGTAAAGCAGAGACGCCGCTGGCCGCAGAGGTGCGCGCCGTGCAGGCTTCGGGCAAGCTCGTGTCGGACGATCTGGTCATACGCATCGTCCACGAGCGCACCGGGCGCGAAGATTGCAGGCGCGGTTACATCCTCGACGGCTTCCCGCGCACGACGGCGCAGGCCGCGATGCTGGAAAAACTGGCGGTCGAGCAAGGCAACCGGATTCATGCCGTCCTCGTTGACGTGCCCTTTGAACTTTTAGAACAACGCGCGACGGGGCGTCGCAGTTGTCCCGTGTGCGGCGAGATTTACAACGTCTACTTCAAGCCGCCGAAGGTTAAAGGGTTCTGCGACCTGCACCCCGACGTGCCGCTCGCGCACCGCGCCGACGACACGGCGGAAAAAATTCGCGTCCGGCTGGCGACTTACGAAGAGCAGACGCGCCCGCTGCTCGACTATTACGAAGCGTCGCACCGCCTCCGGCGAGTGGACGGCACGCGCGAGCCGGAAGCGATTTACGCGGACATTGAAAAGTTAGTAAATGGTGAATAGTAAATGGTGAATGGATAAAGCGGGTTTTCTCCATTCACCATTTACTATTCGCCATTCACCATGAAATGATTATCGGGAAGTCGAAAAAAGAGTTGGAGAAGATGCGCGCGGCGGGGCGGCTGGCGGGGCTGGTGCGCGAGGAGTTGCGGCGCATGGCGCGCCCCGGCACGACCACGCTCGACCTCGACCGCGCCGCCGAGCGGATGATTATCGAAGCGGGCGCGAAGCCCACGTTCAAGGGCTATCACGGCTATCCCTATTCCATCTGCGCGTCGGTCAACGAACAGGTCGTCCACGGCTTCCCATCGGATTACGTGCTCGCGGACGGCGACATCATCTCGATTGACGTGGGCGCGACGTTGGACGGCTTCGTGGGCGACACGGCGACGACCGTTCCCGTCGGGCAGGTCGGCGAGGACAAACTTCGCCTGATTCGCGTGGCGGAAGAGAGTCTGGAACGCGCCATCGAGCAGTGTCGCCACGGCAGGCACCTGGGCGACATCGGCTGGGCGGTGCAGGAGTATGCAGAAGCTCAGGGCTACTCGCTCGTGCGCGATTACGGCGGCCACGGCATCGGGCGTAAGATGCATGAAGACCCGCACATCCCGAATTACGGGCGGCCGGGAACGGGCACGAAGATCAAAAACGGCTATGTTTTCGCCGTCGAACCGATGCTCAACATGGGCACGCACCACACGAAGACCCTGGCTGACGGCTGGACGGTCGTGACGGTTGACGGGCGGCCGAGCGCGCACGTCGAACACACCATCGCCATCACGGAAGAAGGGCCGCAGGTGTTTACGCGCGTGCCGGAAGAGATCGAGAGGCTGCAAGTTGCCGGCGCAATGTCGGCCTGACGCGGCGGAGGCGTCTTTGGCTTGGCATAAGGTCAATGCTGTGTTAATATCCGCAGTTTGCCGAGACCGGCAATTTTAAATCTATCGGAAAGCGGGTCGGGTGGCGGAAAGATTTGTCCGGCCGCGTGCCGGTCGGGCTTTCGCCCCCGGTTTGATTCGAGGCCGGAAATTCCGGTGGAAAAGGTGGACGGGTTATGAAAGTAAGGGCTTCCGTTAAAAAGATGTGCGACAACTGCAAGGTCATCCACCGCAAAGGCGTGGTGCGCGTGATCTGCACGAATCCCAAGCACAAACAGCGACAAGGTTAATCGTAAATTTCAAGTTCGGGATTTCACGTCCCGGATTTTTAAAGGTTGGAGAGAAGAAATGGCTCGTGTAGTTGGCGTTGACCTTCCGGTGAACAAACGCGTCGAGGTCGGCCTTACATATATCTACGGCATCGGGCGTTCGCGCTCGAAGTCCATCCTGCAAGAGGCGGGCATCAATCTCGATACGCACGTGCGCGATCTGGACGAGGAGCAACTCGGCCGCATCCGCTCGATCATCGAGGGG
>DATHAZ010000092.1:0-18967 GCA_035296445.1 Pyrinomonadaceae bacterium
TGCAGAAGGTTTTGGAATTCATGATGCAACGCCAGGAAGTTTTCGCCGAGCATCTGGAAAGGCTCGAAGAGAATCAGGAGAAACTTCAGGAAGAAGTCCGAGGCTTGACAACCGAAGTGCGCGGGCTGGCCGGCGTGGTGAGACAACTCGGCGAGGCGCAGATTCAGACGCAAAACGATCTGTCTCACTTAACGAAAATCGTCACCGGCCTCGTCGAGATCGTGACGCAAGATAGGAACGGCGGCGGCCGGAATTAATTCGACATGAAGGTTGAACAGACACTCGCCGAACTCGTCCGCCTCGACTCGGTCTCATCGCGCTCTAATCTGGAAATTATTTCTTACCTTAGCGCACGCGCCGAAAGCCTCGGCCTCTGCGCGCGCATGTTTCCGTATGTGGATGAGGCAGGCGTCAAGAAGTTCAACCTCGTCTGTGTTCCGCCGAACGTGAATGCCGACCGGATGGAAGTGGAACTCGCGCTCGTGGGGCACACAGACACAGTGCCTTACGACCCCGCGTGGGCGGACGCGCTCACGCTGACGGAGCGCGAGGGTAAACTTTACGGGCGCGGTGCGTGCGACACGAAAGGGTTTATCGCCGCCGCGCTCACGGCGGCAGGGCTGGTCGGTCTCGCCAGCTTGCGGCGACCGCTCGCGCTCGTTTTCACGGCGGACGAGGAGGTCGGCTGCCTCGGCGCGAAACGTCTCGCCGCGTCCGGCGCGCTCGCGGCGCGCTACGCCATCGTGGGCGAGCCGACCTCGCTGCAACCGATGCGCGCGGGTAAAGGCTATTGCTTGGCCGAAGTGCGCGTCGGCGGGCGCGAGGGGCACAGCGCGTACCCGGCGCTCGGCGCGTCGGCCATCTTTCGCGCGGCGCGGCTCATCACTCGCATCGAGCGCGTGGCCGAGGCGCTACAGGCCGAGACGCACGCTGCCTTCGATCCGCCTTTCACGACGCTCAACGTCGGCCGTATCGGCGGCGGCACGGCCAAAAACATCATCGCGGGTGAATGCCGCTTCACGCTCGAATGGCGACCCATTCCCGGTCAGGCAGCCGCACGCACCGTTGAACTCATCCAAGCCGAGGTCGAAAGTTTGCGCGCCGCCGAACCGGAGTTTGATTGCGACATCGAAATCCTGCGTCTCGACGAGGCGATGGAGACGAGCGCGGCCTCGCCCCTCGTCGGTGAATTGACGACGTTGAGCGGGCAGGCGGCGGGCACTGTCGCCTTCGGCACGGAAGCCCCGCAGTTGATCGAGATGGGCGCGCAGGCGGTGGTCTTCGGCCCCGGCTCTATTCAGACCGCGCACCGCACCGGCGAGTTCGTGCCGGCCGCCGAACTCGACGCTTGCGTCGAAATTCTCGCGCGGGCGATAGGAAAGTTTTGTCAATAGTCAATTGTCAGTTGCCTGTTGTTTCGTGTTGGCTGGCTTGAGCTTTTATCTTTAGCTATTCGTCCGGCCGCCACATGCAACGGACAAAGGACAACTGACAAAGAACAGTTTTTTATGCTCCAACAAATTTTCAAATCCGCATTTTTTCAAACGCTCTCCGGCGCGCTGCTCTGCCTCACCCTCTTCGCCGACCACGCGGCGGCGCAGACGCAGCAGAAGCCTCTGACGAGCCAGGAACTCGTGCGCCTCGTCTATCAACTCCCGGCGCAGCCGCAGAAGCGCGACGAGATCATCGAAGAGATACGCAGGCGCGGCATTGATTTCGAGTTGACCACGGGACTGCGCGGCGTCGTCGCCACCAAGAGCGGCAACGACACGCTCCTGCGCCGCACGCTCGAAGAGGCCGCGCGGCGGCGCGCGAACCCGGCCACTCATGCGCCGCCCTCCGCCGCGGAAGCCGAGCAGGTTCTAACGAACGCGCGCCGGGCGTCGCTCGAAGCCGCGAAGAGCATTCCGGATTTTGTCGTCAAGCAACTCGTCACGCGCTCCGAGGCGCGCGGCCGGACGCAGAACTGGCAGGTGCGCGACCGCCTGACGGTCGCCGTCACTTATCGCGAGAGCGCGGGCGAGCAGTACAAGTTGCTCGCCACGAACGGCGTGCCGAACGCGTCGAGCGGAGCCGAGCGCGGCAGCTACGAGCAGGCGGGCGGCTCCACCACGACGGGCGAGTTTGCGTCGCTGCTCATACGGATTTTTTCGGAAGAGGCCGCCACCTCTTTTCATGCCGCCGACACCGACACGCTGCGCAATCGCCGCGCTATCATCTACGACTTCGACATCAAAAAAGAGACCGCGCGCAATCGCCTGCTCTACGGCGGCGACGGCGAAACGCGCATGACGACGACCGGCCTGCGCGGCCGTATCTGGATTGACCGCGAAAATTTTCGCGTGTTGCGTGCCGAGTACATCACTACCGATGTGGAGGCAGACTTCCCCATCCGCCAACTTGAAAAGGCTATCGAGTTCGACTGGGTGACGATCTCCGAAAAGCAATTCCTCCTGCCCGTCGTCGCCACCGCCACCTTCACCACGGCCGTCCCCGTCACCTACATCGAGCGCGGCGGGCGCGGCAAGTTTACGCAGACGGAAACCATCCAGTCGCGCAACGAAATCCGCTTCCGCAACTATCAACGCTTCGGCGCTGAAGTGAAGATCATCGAAGAAGAAGACGATTTCGCCGAAGAGCCACCGGCGAAGAAACCGTAAATCAACTCTGACAGTCGAGGTGGTTTTCAGAGCAAAGAGACAGGCCGCGCGCGATACTCTTACGTAAGAGTTCGCGCGCGGCCTGTCCGGCATCCGGTTCGTAATGCCGGAGAGAGAGCGCCGCGTGTCCGTCGCGCTACTTTGCGCCCGCTCGATTCTCGTTCAAGCCCTGCCATGCCCCCGACCCGATGAAGGCCGCCCAGTAAAACGGGTGGCTCCAGTTTCCGTTGCCGCGACTGCCGCCGGGTCGCACGTCGAGACCCCGTTGCTTCTGCCCGCCGACCGCCGACCGCCCGCCCGCGAGCATCGCCAACTGCACCTGTCTGAGCGCCTCGCCGCGCGCCGCTCCGTCCTGCAAAAGACGGTAATAGGCGATCATCAGATCGCGCGTCGCATCGTCTGAAACCTGCCACAGGCTCATCACCTGCGCCTCGCTGCCCGCCAGCACGAGGGCGCGTCTCAGCCCGTAGACGCCGTCGCCGTTCTGCACCTCGCCGACGCCCGTCTCGCACGCGGACAACACGACGAGCCGCGTGCCCCAGAGATCGAGGCCGGCGGCCTCGTAGGCGGTGAGCACGCCGTCTTCCGCTCCCGTCGCCGTGCTGCCGCTCGCGCGCTCATTAGCGCCGGCCAATGCCAGCCCCGAACGCAGCAGCGGGTTCTCGCCGCGCGTGGCCGCCGGGGCGTTTCCCAACGCAAGCCCGCGCGCGCTCGCCTCCGACGCCTCATCGCGTTGCTGGTCGGGCAGGAAAAAACCGTGCGTCGCGATGTGCAGAATGCTCGGCGCGCTGACAGCCTTCACTGCCGCCTCGCTTGCGCGCGCCTCCGTTAAGACGAGCACGCCGGGCAGGATGGTGTTGAGCGCGGCGGCTTCTCCCTTCGTGCCCGGCAGGGGCAGGAAATTGATGTTCGACATTTCGACCGAGCGACGCGATGGCGGCGCGGGCGGGGCGAGAGTCGCAGGCTGTTCCGGGGCGCGAGGCTGCGCTACCGCTTCTACCGCGTCCCCCTGTGTCCGGCCGCCGAATCTCGGGTTGGCGACGACGACTGGCGGCTGCCTGCTCGCCGCGCCGAGACCCAGACGCAACAGGTCGCGCCCGCTCGTGAGGTAAGTGATCGTATAGCTTTCCAGCAGATACTTATTCCCCTCGTCCACGAGCGCGCCGAAGGGCATCAGGTTGAGCGCGCCGTCGGGCGAGAGCAGAAGGTGGCGCGCCGCGCCCGAAAGTTTTCGCAAGGGGCGCATCAGTCTCTCGTCGAGCGCGCGCCCGCGCTCTCGCACGTCCGCGCTCGCAGGGTTCGTCAGCGCGCGACGCCACGCCGCGATGTCGCGGTCAATCGTCTCCGTCTCGCCGAGATCAACCCAGAGCGGCGCGGGCGCGTCACGCGTCAACACGTAAGCGACGTAGCGCGGCGCGCCGAATTTCGACTTGCCGACGCCCTTCGGGTCGAACGGTCTGTACAACACCAACTCGACCAGAGCCGCCCCCGACGGTATCGCCGCCCGCACGGCATCGAGCGTGACGGGACGCGCAGCCGTGCGAAACTCCGCGCTGCGCGCGCTGACTTCCGCCTCAAGCCGTTCGATGTCAATTTCCAGACGCGCCTTCTCGGCCGCGTCCGCTTCTCCGGCCGACGCCTTTAGTTGGAGGCGCGCCAGCGCAGAGCGCGCGCCGGACAATTGATCGAGCAGCGCGCGATCCCGTGCGTCGAGGCGACGACGCAGCGCGCCGACCTGATCCGTCATCGCGTCGAGCACGCGCCCCTTTCGCCTGAGTACGGTCGTCAGGGCGAGTTCGGCCGCGCCGCGATCAGTGGGCGCGGTGCGCACGTGGAAAGAGACGGTGGCGTCGGTTTCGTTCGAGAGCGTCGCCATGTAACGACGCTTCTGTTCTTCCGACCCGGTGGTGAGAATGAGCGCGAGGTTGCGCTCGCGCAAGTCCGCGTTGCGCGCGAGGAGGCGAAGCGTCTCCGCCGTGTCGCCGCGCCCCCAGTAGATCGTCGAGAGGTTGGCGAGGTATGTGCCGACGTTCGGGTGGTTCGCGCCATAGGCTTTTTCCGTGATCGCCAGAGCGCGCCGGTAGAGAGGCTCTTCGCGCGCAAACTCGCCCCGCGCGAAATAGACGTAGGCGAGGTTGCTGAGCGCGATGGCGAGGTCTGGATGATCCGCCCCCAGAACCTTTTCCTTGATCGCCAAAGCTCTTTTTATGAACGGTTCGGCTCGCGCGAAGTCGTGCTCGTCCAGGTAGGCCACGGCCAGATTGTTGAGCACGTGGGCGTAGAGCGAGTTCTCCGTGCCGAGCGTCTTTTCCACAATAGCGAGGGCGCGTTGGTATAGCGCGATGGCTCGCACGTTGTCGCCTTTGCGGTTGTAGACGGAGGCAATGCTGCTGAGCGTCGAGGCGACGGTCGAACTCTCCGCGCCCTCGGCCTTTTCCCGTATGGCGAGGGCACGCTGCAAAAGCGGCAGCGCTCGCTCGTCGTCGCCGCGCTCGCTGTAGAGCAGCGCGAGACTGTTAAGCGCGATGGCCGTGTCGGGATGCTCCGCCCCCACGGCCTTCTCCTGTATGGCGAGCGCGCGCTTGAGCATCGGCTCGGCGCGCAGGTAATCGCCTTTCGTGCGGTAGAGAATCGCCAGGCTGTTGAGCGGCGTGGCGACGTAGGCGTGTTCAGGGCCGAACAGTTTTTCGTGCAGGGCGAGGCTGCGTATGTAGAACGCCTCGGACTGCTCGTAGTTGCCTGTTTCAAGATAGAGGTAAGCGATGTTGTTCAAGGTCAGTGCAAGGTAGAAACTGTCAGGCAGGGACTTATCCTGTATCGCCAGAGCGCGCTTAAGGAGCGGCTCGGCGCGCGCATAATCGCCACGCCGCGAATAGACGGAGGAGAGACTGTAGAGCGCGGAGGCAGTATCGGGGTGTTCCGCTCCAGACGCCTTCTCGCGGATGGCGAGCGCGCGACGGTAAGTAGCTTCCGCCTGTGCGAACTTCTCTCTGTTGAGATAGGTAGCTCCGAGGATGCCGAGCGTCGAAGCGACGTTCGGGTGCTCAGTCCCGTCCAGCTTCTCGCGAATGGCGAGGGCACGCAGGTAATTTTTTTCCGCCGCGTCGAGATCGCCCTTCGCCGAGTGGAGCATTCCGAGTTTTTCGAGTGACAGGGGGACGCTGAAGTGGGCTTCGCCGAAAGCGCGCTCGCCCGCGGCGAGGGCGCTCTTCATGGATTCAATGGCGGCGTCAATTTTCCCTTCGGCGTTCAACTTGTCGGACTGCTGCATCAGTTCCAACATCACGCCGAGAGTTTTCGTCTGCTCCGGCGTCATCGCCGTCTGGTCGCTTTGCGCGACGGCCGTCATCGCGGGTGCGACCGGCAACAACAGGATGAGCAGGAGCAGACGCGCGGCCGATCCAGGCCGCCGACTTTTCTTCTGCGCCGCGCCAGTCATAGAACCCTCCGCGTTTACGCCGGGGAACGAAGGGCGTCATCCGGCAAACGTAAACACACTCTGCGCCGTGTGCGCTGCTTTACGAATCGGCCTCGCCCGCGTACTTGTCCGTGCTGGCGTTGGAGATGATGGGCGCGTCGGTGGTGAGCGCCTGGTTGACGAGTTCGCGCTGTTCGAGTTCGTGGATCGTGTAAGAACCCGTCGCGGGACTGGCCGAGGCCGCGCGCCCGACATAATAGGGACGCTCGCACCCGCGAATCATGCCCGTCAGGCGCGGCTCGACGAAGTGCCAGCCGCCGTAGTTCTTCGGCTCTTCCTGCGCCCAGACGAGTTGATCCGCGTTCGGGTAGCGCGCGAAAATTTCGCGCAAAGAGCGTTCGGGGAACGGGTAGAACTGTTCGAGCCGCACGACGGCCACGCGGCGGTCGTCGGATTTCAGACGCGCCGCGTTCAGGTCGTAATAGACCTTGCCGCTGCTGAGGACGATGCGCCGCACTTCCGAGTGGTTCGCGATCTCCGCGTCGTCTATGACGGGGAGGAAGCCGCCCTTCGTCAACTCTTCGACGGCGGAAGTGGCGGCGGGCAGGCGCAGCAAACTCTTCGGCGTCATCACGACGAGCGGGCGCGCGATCTCCTGACGCACCTGCCGGCGCAGCAGGTGGAAATACTGCGCGGGCGTCGTGGGATAACAGACCTGCATGTTGTTCTCGGCGCAGAGTTGGAGGTAGCGTTCGAGGCGCGCGTTGGAGTGTTCCGGCCCCTGTCCTTCGTAGCCGTGCGGCAGCAGGAGCGCGAGGCGCGAAGGCTGCTGCCACTTGTCCACGCCGGGCGCGATGAACTGGTCTATGATCACCTGCGCGCCGTTCGAGAAGTCGCCGAACTGCGCCTCCCACATCACGAGCGCGCGCTGCTCCACGACCGAATAGCCGTACTCGAAACCCATCACGCCCTGCTCCGACAACGAACTGTCGAAGACCTCGAAGCGCGGTCGCCCGTTCTCGCGCGCGGCGAGTTCGGTGAGCGGCGTCCACGTTGCGCCGGTCTGCGTGTCGTAGAGAATGGCGTGGCGCTGGCTAAACGTGCCGCGCCCCGAATCCTGCCCGCTCAGGCGCACGTTCGTGCCTTCGAGCGCGAGCGTGCCGAAGGCCATCGCCTCGCCGAACGCCCAGTCCAAAGGCACAACGCCCGCACCCATCTTCTCGCGTCGCGCCAGTTGGCTGACCATCTTCGGGTTGATGTTGAAGCCGGCGGGGACGACCGCGATCTTGTGCCCGAGTTCGCGTATGGTCTCGACCGCAACACCCGTCTCGACTATTTCCGACCCGTCCTCTTCGACGATTGCGGGCGGCAACTCCGTCATCTTCGGCTTGCCCGCGACGATCTCCTTGGCGCGCGCCTGCGCCTGCTCGTAACGCGCGATGCGCTCTTTGATCATCGCTTCCACGTCCGCCTCCGAGACGACGCCCTCGCGGACGAGTTGCGCGGCATAAATGGTGCGCACGCCCGGATGCGCCTTGACGCGCGCATACATCAGCGGTTGCGTGTAGCTCGGCTCGTCGCCCTCGTTGTGCCCGAGACGGCGGAATCCGATCACGTCGAGCACCACGTCCTTGTTGAAGTCCTGCCGGTAGTCGAGCGCGATGCGCAGCACGCGGAAGGCGGCTTCCGGGTCGTCGCCGTTGATGTGGAAGATCGGGAGTTGGGTCATACGCGCCACGTCGGTCGAGTAGATCGTGGAGCGACCCTTTTCGGGCGAGGTGGTGAAACCGATCTGGTTGTTGATGATGATGTGAATCGTGCCGCCCGTGCGATAGCCGCGCAGTTCGGCCAGGTTCAGAGTCTCCATCACGATGCCCTGCCCGGCGAAGGCCGCGTCGCCGTGCAGCAGCACGGGCAGCGCGCGGTCAATCGCCTCTTCGCGCTCGGCTTCCATCGAGTCCTGCTTGGCGCGCACCATGCCCTCGACCACGGCGTCAACGAATTCGAGATGGCTCGGGTTCGGCGAGACCGTGATCTTGACCGTGCGCCCGCTCGTCGTCTCGCGTTCGCCGACAGCCCCCTGATGATATTTCACGTCGCCCTCGTCGGCCGGGAAGTTCGGATGCACCGCGCCCTCGAATGAAGTGAAGATGCGTTCCGAGAAATTGCCTACGACGTTCGCCAGCACGTTCAGACGGCCGCGATGCGCCATGCCGAGCGTGATGTCTTCGACGCCGCGCTCGCCCGCCTTCTCGATCAACTGGTGCAGGAGCGGGATGATCGTCTCGCAGCCTTCGAGCGAGAAACGTTTCGCGCCGAGATATTTCGTGTGCAGGAAACGCTCGAACTGTTCGGCGGCGATGAGACGGTCGAGCAGTTGCTTCTTCGTCTCGGGCGAAAGCGGTTCGGGGTCAACGAACTCCTGCCGGATGCGTTCGCGCAACCAGAGTTTCTGCTCCTTGCTCTGGATGTGGCGATATTCCGTGCCCACCTTGCCGCAGTAGGCGCGGCGCAGGATGTCTATAATTTCGCGCAGGCTGCCCTGTTCCTTGCCGCCCAGGCCGCCCGTGATGAACGTGCGATCCAAATCCCAGATCGTCAGGCCGTAGGTTTCGAGGTCGAGTTCGGGATGATGGTTGACGGGCATCGCGTGGAGCGGGTCTATGTCGGCGATGAGATGGCCGCGCACGCGGTAAGCGTTGATCAGTTCGAGCACGCGCGCCTGTTTGACGATCTGCTCCTGCGTGCGGTCGCCGCCGAGCAGGGCGGGGTTGCGATCCACAGCCCAGCGCATCGGCCGGTAGGAGATGCCGAGATCGAGAAAGATGTTTTCGTAAAAATCGTGTTTGCCGACGAGGAGTTCGTGTACGTGCGCGAGAAACGCGCCCGACTCCGCGCCCTGTATGATGCGATGGTCGTAGGTGGACGAGACGGTGAGCGTCTTGCTGATGCCGAGTTGCGAGAGGGCTTCCGGCGTCATCGCGTGATACTCGGCCGGGTATTCAATCGCGCCCGTGGCGATGATGACGGACTGGCCTGACATCAGGCGCGGCGTCGAGGCGACCGTGCCGATTGTGCCGGGGTTCGTCAGCGAGATGGTCGTGTCCTGAAAATCGGGCAGGCCGAGTTTTCCGTCGCGCGCCCGCCGCACCACGTCGTCGTAGGCCGCGATGAACTGCGAGAACGTGAGCGCGTTGGCATTCTTGACGTTCGGCACGAGGAGCGTGCGCGTGCCGTCCTTCTTCTGGATGTCAATGGCGACGCCGAGATTGACCTGCGCGCGGCGCAGGCGCGCGGGCTTGCCTTCGAGTTGCGCGAAGCCGTCGTTGAGTTGCGGGTATCGTTCGAGCGCGCGCAGGAGGGCGTAGGCGATGAGGTGCGTGTAGGAAGTTTTGCCGCCGCCGTGCTCCTTCAAATGCTTGTTGATGATCGCGCGGTTCTCTTCGAGCAGTTTGACGGGCACTTGCCGGTTCGAGGTCGCGGTCGGAACGGTGAGGCTCGTCTCCATGTTCTCGACGATCTTCAAGGCCGCGCCGCGAATCGGGGCGGCTTCCGGCGCGGTCGGCTGCGGCGACGGCGCGGCGGGCGCAGCCGTCTCCGTCTGCGCTGCGGGCTGTGCGGCGGGTTGTGCGGCGGGCTGCTGCGCCGTCGCGGCCGTGGCCGCGCTCGCAGGTGGTGCGCCGGCGGATTCCGGGGTCGTCGTTGCGGCAGCGGTCGTCGCGCTGTTGCCGTCGGCGCGCGGCGCAGTTGCCGTCGTGGTCGCGCCGTTGCCGGAAGTCGCGTTCGCGCCGGACGGGGCTTGGGCGGGAGACTGACCGAGCATCTCTATGAAATAGGTGCGCCAGGATTCGTCAACGAGCGACGGGTCGCTGCGGAAACGATCCAGAAGCGCCTCGACGTAATTGGCGTTCGCGCCAAAGTTTTCGGCGATGAATTGCGAATAATCGGTCTGGTTTTGTTGTGCGCTCAAAGTCTTATCACCTCGCTCTGAGAGAAGCCGTGGATTGCGGCTTTCGCGGCGGCTCGACGCCCGTTTGATTGTCCGTTGGTGCTCGAATAATAGCCTATCACTTTCCGCTTTGCACCGCATCCGTCGCCCACTACCGGCGCAACCCCGTCGTATAATTCGACATCACATGGCCGCCCTCGAAAGCCGCCCCCTCGTCAGGAGCAACTTATGTCGCCACTGAGAATGTCGCTCGCCACAGCCCTCTTCTGCTTCGCCCTCTGCGCCCTCTTCGCCTGCGGCGTGCCGCGCGCCGACACGCAGGGCGGCAGGCAAACTCCCGCGCCGCGCGCTTCGGGCGCGACGCCTTCGCAGCCGGCGGCGAAGCCCGTCTACGAGTCGCCCGTGCTCGAACGCCTCGTCGCGGCGGCAAATGAGCGGACGACTCACGAGGTCGAGTACGATCCGAGTTATTTCAAACTGGACTACCCGAACGGAGACGTGCCAGCGGAGAAGGGCGTCTGCACCGATGAAGTGATCCGTTCCTACCGCGCGCTCGGCATAGACTTGCAGAAGGAAGTCCACGAGGACATGGCCGCCAACTTCGCGCGCTACCCGACCAAGTTCGGTTTGCAGACCACCGACACGAACATAGATCACCGCCGCGTGCCGAACCTGCGCGTCTTCTTCGAGCGCAAGGGCAAGTCTCTGCCCATCACGAACGAGGCGGCCGACTATCGCCCCGGCGACATCGTGGCGTGGGACTTGAACGCGTCGCAGACGCACATCGGCATCGTCGTGGACGCGCCCTCGGCCACGCCCGGCCGCTACATGATCATGCACAACATCGGGCAGGGGCCGAAGATCGAGGACGTTCTCTTCGCCTGGAAGATCACGGGCCACTACCGCTACACAGGCCCGCCGCCGCCCGCGTCGAAGCCCTCGCAGGCAAACGCTGCGGCACGCTCTCATGCTCGTCGCCGGGCGCGCTAGAGAGTTTCGGCCGGGGCTGTTCGGCACGCGCCGGAAAATTTTCCCACCTCCTGCAAGTTTCGCCCTGCGCCCGCATTCAAGTGGGTGACAAGGTTACGAAATTTGACGAACGCAGGAGGACTCTATGAGCCACGCACAGGGAAGCACACGCCCGTCGCCGACTTTCACCCGCCCCGGATTCTCATTCGACACGCCGCTTCGCCACACGCGCCTTTGCTGGATCGCCCTCTGCATCGTCGCCGCGCTGCTATTGTCTTCGTGCGAGCGCGCGGGCGCGCCGGGCAGAGTTTCTCAAAACAGAGAAGAGGCGCAGGCTTCGCATGATGCTCCCGCGAACGCGCCGGTTAACGCGACGCAAGCGTCACATCCCCAGTACGAAACAACGAGAACGGAAGGCTACAGCCCGGGTGGCGGTCGCCGCCGCGACGCCGGTCTCGACGAGAAGGAATTCAACACCGAAGCCTACAAGCACATTGACGAGAACCCCTTCTTCGAGGTCGCACGCGCGCCGCTCTCCACCTTCTCGATTGACGTGGACACGGCCTCTTACAGCAACACGCGCCGCTTCATACGGGACGGCCAACTCCCGCCGAAGGACGCCGTCCGCATCGAAGAGTTGATCAACTATTTCTCCTATGATTACCCGCAGCCCGCGGGCGACGCGCCCTTCTCCATCAACGCGGAAGTCTCGGCCTGCCCGTGGAACTCGAAGCACCGCCTCGTCCACATCGGCTTGCAGGGCAAACGCCTGCGCAAGGAAGATTTGCCGCCCGCCAACCTCGTCTTCCTGCTCGACGTGTCCGGCTCGATGAACTCGCCCGACAAACTGCCGCTCGTCAAATCGTCGCTCCGCATGCTGGCCGAACAACTCTCGGCGCGCGACCGCCTGAGCATCGTCGTCTACGCCGGTTCGAGCGGACTCGTGCTGCCCTCGACGGCGGGCGACCGTCGCGGCGAAATCCTCGCCGCCCTCGATTCGCTCGAAGCCGGAGGCTCGACCAACGGCGGCGAAGGCATCCACCTCGCCTACCGCGTGGCGACGGAGAATTTCATTCGCGGCGGCATTAACCGCGTCATCCTCGCCACCGACGGCGACTTCAACGTCGGCACGACGAGCGAGGGCGAGCTTGCGCGTCTCATCGAAGAGAAACGAAAGACCGGCGTCTTCCTCTCCGTGCTCGGCTTCGGTACGGGCAACGTCAAAGACGCGACGATGGAAACGCTCGCCGATAAGGGCAACGGCAACTACGCCTACATTGACGAGTTGCAGGAGGCGCGCAAGGTGCTCGGCGAACAACTCGGCGGAACAATCGCCACCATCGCCAAGGACGTGAAGATTCAGGTCGAGTTCAACCCGCGACAGGCCGCCGCCTATCGTCTCATCGGCTACGAGAACCGCCTGCTGCGCGATCAGGATTTCAACGACGACACCAAGGACGCGGGCGAGATCGGCGCGGGGCACACCGTCACCGCGCTCTACGAAGTCGTCCCTTACGGGCAAAAATTCGAGAATCCCGGCGTTGACGCGTTGAAGTACCAGCGGCCTGCTCAAGTTTCGTCCGACTCGAACAGCAAAGAGTTGATGACGATCAAGGTTCGCTACAAAGACCCCGACAAAGCGGGCGACAGCAAACTCCTCAGCGTGTGGGTGGCCGACGCGGGCACGACGCTTGAGAGCGCGTCGAACAACTTCAAATTCTCTTCCGCCGTCGCGGGTTTCGGTATGCTCCTGCGCGACTCGAAATACAAGGGAGGCGCGCGCTACGCCGACGTTGCCCGGCTCGCGCGCGCCGCCACGGGCGCGGACGCGCAAGGGTATCGTGCAGAGTTCATCCAACTCGTCGAACGCGCGCAGACGCTCGCGCGACAGAGCGCGAGGAACTAACGCCGGGCGGGGTATGGGGGAAGGGGTAAAGGGTAAAGGTAAAAGGCACAGGCCAACTTCCTTTACCCTTCGCCCTTCCCCTTTGATCCTTTCCCCCTTCCCCTTTCTTTTCCCTTCACCTTTACCCTCTTACAGTTATAATCGCGCGCGATGGATGATCAACTCCTGCGCGAATTTCTGGCCGAGGCCGACGAGCGGATCGAAGCGTTGTTCGCGGATGTGGAACGCCTGCGCCGCACGCGCGTTGCCGACGGGCGCGCCCGTCGCGAGTTGATCGCGCGTATCTTTCGCCACGTCCACACGCTCAAAGGCTCTGCCGCCACCCTTCCCCAACTCACCCCGCTCCACCGTCTCGCGCACGAATTTGAAAACCTTCTCGACGCCGTGCGCGGAGGTCGCGCGCCGCTGACGGATGCGACCGTTGACGCCTGTGAAGACGCGACCAACTCGCTCTCGCTCATCCTCGAACGCGCCGCGCGGGGCGAAGCCACGGTCGAACCCCCGTCGGCCGTTCTCGAACAATTACGGCATCATGCGGCGGCGCGCTCGCTCACGCCGAACGCCGTCGAAGACACTCATCAACGTGACGCGCAAACGGCCGCGCGCGCTCTGCCCGCGGAGATGGCGTGCGATCTATCGGCCGTCGAGCGGCGTCATCTGAGCGAGTCCACGCGCGAGGGCGCGGGTGTGTTGGTGGTCGCGGTGGCGTTCGACCTCGCCACGCTGGACGAGCATTTCAGTCGCTTCACGGACGCGCTCGGCGAGTGCGGCGAAATCATCTCGACGTTTCCCGGCGACCCGGATGACGCCGCGCCCGGCGAGATCAGTTTCCGCTTTCTCTACACCAACACCTGCCCGCGCGCGCACCTCGAAACGCGTCTCGCCCCCTTTGGCGCGCGGATCGCATGGACGGGCGACGAGCCTGAACTCAACGGCGTGCCGGCCGACGACGCGGGCGCGTCCGTCGCATTCGACGCTGGCGTCGGCGAATCATCCGGCGGGGAAAGCGGCCGGACGGATGTCGCCGGAGAATCCCGTATCGCCGATGCGCCGGGCGTCGGCGAGTCAGGCGTCGTCGGCGCGCCGGATGATGCCGTTGATGCGCGCGCTCCGATTTTCGTGCGCGTGCCTTTGCGCGAACTCGACGAATTGGTGACGGCCACGCACGAACTGTTCACCGATACGCTGGCGATGCTCGAACAAACAGACGCCGGGGCGGATGCTGAGGCGGGGGCGAGCGACGCCGCTCGGCGCGGCGGGCGGGCGCGGCGTCTCCGAGAAGATTTCAGCGCGTTGGAAGGACGCGTGATGGCGTTGCGCATGCAGCCGCTCATGCCCGTGCTCGAACGCGCGGCGCGTGCGGCGCGCATCGCGGCGCGCGCCGCCGGAAAGGAGATCGATCTGGAAGTGGCGGGCGGCGAGGTGCGCGTTGACAGGTCGCTCGCGGAACAGATCGGCGAGCCGCTGTTGCACCTCTTGCGCAACGCCATTGACCACGGCATCGAGACGGCCGAGGAGCGGCGCGCGGCGGGGAAGCCGTTGCGCGGGCGCGTGCGACTGGAGGTCGGAGCGGAGGGCAGCCGCGTGCGCGTGCGCGTGGCGGACGACGGGCGCGGCGTTGATGCCGAGCGCGTGGCGCGTTCGGCCGTCGCACAAGGGCTGCTCGACGCGGGCGCGCGCGTGACGGAGGAACAGGCGTTGCGCCTGATCTTTCGCCCCGGTTTTTCGACCGCCGGGCGCATCTCCGACGTGTCGGGGCGCGGCGTCGGCCTCGACGTGGTCGAGCACGCGCTGGAGCGCGCGGGCGGCGAGTTGCGCGTGCGGACGAAACTCGGCGCGGGCACGACCTTCGAGTTGCGCGTGCCGCTCACGCTCGCGCTCGTCACGGTCGTCGTGGTGCGCGCGAACGGGCACGCTTACGCCTTCGACGCGAGCCATGTCATCGCGACCGCCGCTCTCGAACCGGCGGACATCGCGGGCGACGCGGCCGGGCGCACCGCGCTCTGGCACGGAAGGCAACTGCCGCTCGTCTCCTTGCGCTCGCTGCTCGAAGGCACGGCGACGTGTTCGGGCGGCGCGGGCGAACCCCTGCACGTCTGCGTCGTGCGGCGGGAGCGAGACGACGCGGAGGCGTGGCAGAGCGAGGGCGCGACGGACGGGTTCGTTATCGCGGTTGACGGAATTGAAGGCGAGCGCGAGGCGTTGGTGCGAAGTCTCGGACGCCACGCGACGCGCTGGCGCGGCGTCAGCGGCGCGTTTGAGCAGCGCGACGGCACGGTCGCACTCCTGCTCGATCTGCCGAGACTGCTCTAGAAGGATTGATCCATTGATCCATTGATCCATTGATTCATTGATCTCTTAGTTCATTGAATCAATGGATCAATAAATCAATGAATCAATCTTTCAAAGTCGGTCGTCGTCTGTGCCAGTCGGTCGCCTGCTGGTGCTTGTCGGCCAGTTCAACGAGCGTGAGTTCGCTCCACGCCGCGCCGATGAATTGGATGCCGGTCGGCAAATTCTCCTGCCCGAAGCCGTTCGGCACGGAGATCGCGGGCACGCCGACGAGGTTGCTCGCGCCGATGGGCGACGACGCCCCGATGCCCGGCCACGCCTGGTCGAAAGTTTTGCCGACGGGATAGGCGACGGTCGCGCGCGAGGGGGCGACGAGCACGTCGTACTTCCGAAAAAGCTCGCTCCACGCGCGGCGCATGGGGACGCGCATACGCATCGCATGCAGGTAGTCCACGGCCGTGACGAGCGACGCCGAATAACCGCCGATGCGCCCTTCGGCCGACGCGAGTTCGGAGACGCGCCCCGACTCGATGAGATCGCGAAAAGCCGCCGCGCCCTCCGCGTCAACAATCGTTCCGACCGCCGCGCTGTAAGGATAATCCGGCAGCTTCACGTCCATCTCTACGCGCACGCGCGCGTCGGCGCGCTTCAACGCTTCGAGCGAGGCGAGGAAGTTTTCGCGCACCTCCTTTTGCGCCTTCTCGTAAGAATCCTTCATCACGGCGAGGCGGACGGTCGTCTTCTTCCGCGTGGAGATCGAAGGGTAATGAAAGTTGCTGCGCTGTGAAGAGGCGTCGAGCGGGTCGTGCCCGGCGACGGCCGCGAGCACGTGCCCGCAGTCTGCGGCGGAGCGACACATGGGGCCGAGTTTATCGAGCGTCCAGCAGAGAGCCATCGCGCCGTGGCGCGAGACCATGCCGTAGGTCGGCCTAAGTCCCGAGACGCCGCAGAAGGCGGCGGGCGTGATGATCGACCCGGAAGTTTCCGAGCCGATGGCGAAGGCGACGAGACCGGCGGCGACGGCCGCGCCCGGCCCCGAAGACGAACCGCCGCTCCAATAGTCTGTGTTCCAGGGCGTGCGGCACGCGCCCGTCAAGCTCGCGTCAGCACGGTTGTAGCCCATGCCGCCCGCGAGTTCGACCATCGAGAGTTTGGCGACGAGCACCGCGCCCGCCTCGCGGAGTTTGCCGACGACGGTGGCGTCGTAGTCGAAGCGTTGGTCTTTGTAGGGCGTCGCTCCCCAGGTGGTCGGGGCTTCGCGCGTGGCGAGCAGGTCTTTCGCGCCGTAGGGGATGCCGTGCAGGACTCCCTTGTAACGACCCGCGCGAATTTCTCGCTCCGCCTGCCGCGCTTCCCTGAGCGCGCTCTCGCGCATGACGCTGGCGACCGCGCCGAGACGCGCCCCGTATCGTTCGAGCCGCGCGAGATAGCCTTCCGTCAACTCGACGGGCGAGAGTTTGCGCGCCCGAATCTGCGCGGCGAGTTCGACGACGGAGGAGAAAAAAGTGTCTTCGGTAAGCATAAGAATCTATGAAGGGGAAAGGGGAAGGGGTAAAGGTAAAAGAAAAACGGAGAACTTAGTGTGCCCATGTGTTGAGCGCGCGGCTTCTTACCTTTCCCCTTTACCCCTTACCCTTTCCCCTTGCGCTTTCAAGCGATGAAGATGAAATCCGGTTCGTCCGAGTTCTTGAGTTTGAAGGCGCGCAGGCGTTCCGCCGTGCGGACATTGCCCTCTATGTCGCGCTTCAGGCGCGCGAGTTCTTCGGGCGTGAGTTTGTCGCCGAAGCGCAGGCGGCCGACTTCCGCGTAGCCTTCGGCGACGGGCGACGGCGGCGCGGGCGTCGGCTGCGGGTTGGGCGGCGCGGGCGCTTGTTTCGTCGCGGGCGGCGTCTGCGCGTTGAGCGTGACCGCGGCGACGAACGGCGCGGCGGCCACGACCGCCCCGGCGACTGTCTTCGCAAACTGGCGGCGCGACGTTCGCGTTTGAACGGCCGCCGCGTCGTGCTCTCGATTTTTCATAATCAACTTGATCCGAATGCGTGAAATCGTCGTGCGCTTAAAAAGCTACAACACGAGCGAACGGGACGCAAATTTTTTCGCGCCGTGATCCGGCCTGCGCGCTTAAGGTTTCTCATAGCCGAGGACGCGCGCGGTGAGACGCGCGGCGCGCGGGTCTTGCCGGAAGGTGACGAAGCCTTTGCGTGTGGCGCGGCGCGGGAGGAAGGCGATGGTGAGTTCGCCGCGCGCCGGTTCCCCGCCTTCGCCTTTCTCCATCAACACTTCGATGCTGACGCCCTCGGCGGTTTCGTCGCCGTGGTTCATGACGGTGACGGGCACGATGAAGTTGTGCGCGCCTTCGCCGGGTGTGCCGAGGCGCACCTCGATGCTCGGCGGGTCGTCGCCCATCGTCGCGCCGTCGTAGACGAGGTAGGCGAGCGCGGACACGACGAGCGCGAGGCCGACGGCGAAGACCACCCACTCCACCCAATTTTTGTGTAGCTTCCTCATCCCTGCAACAAGAGTCTCCCGGCGGACGCGCCGAGCGTGGCGGCCACGCCGAGCACGATCACCTGCGCGAGCGAGGTGTAGAGCGACACGCCGTCGAAGCGGCCGAAGAACCAGAGGATCAGACCCGAAGCCACGAGCGCGACGGCGTAGGTGACGACGCTGCCCACGACGACCGCGCCGTAGCCGTCCGTGCGCACGAACTCGCGCGCGCCCCTGAATTCGCTGTAGTGGAGGATGAGCGTGCCGACGAGAAGCGAGACGAAGGCCAGCCCCAGAAGACGCACCCACGAAATCTCCACGGCGATCATGACGATCTCTTCGGTCGGAGCGACGTTGGCCGCAAACAGCGTCGCGCCGCAGAACGCGAGCAACATCTGGCCGCCGAAGTGCAACTCCGGTTCGCCGCGTCCCGCCCCGCCCGTCTTCCCCGCCCTGCCGCCACGCTTCGCCTGTCCGGCCTCGTCGTCGCCGCCCGTGTCGCCCTCGCCCGCGTCATCGCCGCCGCCGAGTTGCGCCGTGCCGACGGAGACGCCGATGGCGACCGTCATCGCCTCGATCACGACCTGACCGGCGATCTCGTTCGAGGACATGTCCGTCGTGATGCGTCCCAAAAGATACAACGCCGCGGCCGAGATGATGAACCCGATCCCCATCTCTTCGACCGAATCTATCGCCACTTCCAACAGCCGGGCATCGTGGCGCAAGCCCGCGAAGCGGTTGTAGCCGAGCAACAGGACGAACGTCGCCGCGACGTAGGCGGCCAGCCGCCACGGGTGCGCGTTGAAGCCCGCCCACCACACCTCCATCGTGTAGAGCAGCGGCAGGCTGAACATCAACCCGCCGGCCACGCCGCGCCCGTATTCCTGAAAAGATTCGGCGATGCTGCGCGACGCATCCCTGTTTTTCGTGGGCTTGCGACCAGACATAAGAAGACTGCGACGAGGGACAGAGTAACGAGGGACAAGTCAGAAGCAGCCGGGGGAAGCGTCCGGAAAGCGAGGGTGTGAAGCGCGGCGACATGCAAGTACACGCGTGGCGACGTGCGAGCTACGCGCGGGCGGCCTCAACAGCCTGTTGACGGGCAAGTGACGGGCAGGCGACCGGCTAATAACTGATGAGTTGACCGGCGCGCGGCCGGCAAATGGCTAGGGGGCGGAAGCGGTGCGCTCCTCGTCGTCGCCGTCCTCATCTTCTTCGGGCAAGTCGTCTTCCGCGGTCGCCTCGTCTTCGTGAACGACATCGGTTTGCGGCTGCTCCTGATCGAG
>DATHAZ010000093.1:0-1571 GCA_035296445.1 Pyrinomonadaceae bacterium
AGATGTTCTGCGCGCGCGTGATGTCGTCAACCACCTGGAACGACTCGCCCGCCTGCGGCACGCCTTGCAGCCCGAGCACCTCGACCGGCGTCGCCGGGCCTGCCTCCGTGATGCTCGCGCCCTTGTCGTCGAACATGGCGCGCACCTTGCCGAAGACCTGACCGGCGATGAACGGATCGTGCACGCGCAGCGTCCCCTGCTGGACGAGGACGGTGGCGACCGAGCCGCGCCCGCGATCCAGTTTCGCTTCGAGCACGACGCCGGAGGCGCGCCGCGTCGGGCTGGCGCGCAAATTGAGAATGTCGGTCGTCAAGAGAATTGTTTCGAGCAGGGTGTCTAAGTTCTCGCGCTTCTTCGCGGAGACTTCGACCATCTCGACCTCACCGCCCCACTCGATGGCCTGCAAGCCGTGACCCGCCAACTCCTGACGCACGCGCTGCGGGTTGGCGTCCGGCCGGTCAATCTTGTTGATGGCGACGATGATCGGCACGCCCGCCGCGCGCGAGTGCTCGATGGCCTCGATGGTCTGCGGCATCACGCCGTCGTCGGCCGCGACGACGAGCACGACCACGTCGGTCGCCTTCGCGCCGCGCGCGCGCATCATCGTGAAGGCTTCGTGGCCGGGCGTGTCGAGGAAGACCACGCGACGCATCTCCGCCGGGTTGTCCGGGTTCTTCACCTGTACGCTGTACGCGCCGATGTGCTGCGTGATACCGCCCGCCTCGCCTGCGGCCACATCCGTCGCGCGGATGCCGTCGAGCAGGGAGGTCTTGCCGTGATCCACGTGTCCCATGACGGTGACGACGGGAGCGCGCGCGACTTCCAAATCGTCCGCGCCCGTCTCGATCAACTCCTCGAACTCTTCTTCGACCTGCATCTCTTCAAAGGGCACGAAGGTCACTTCGTAACCGAAACGCTGGCCGAGGTCAACGGCCACTTTGTTGTCGAGCGGCTGGTTGATGGTGGCGAAGACGCCGCGCTGCAAGAGCAGCGTCACCACGTCTTTCGGTTTGATGCCGATCTTTTCGGCGAACTCTTTGACGGTCGAGCCTTCGACGATGCGCGCGATCTTGGCCGTGCCGACCGCGCCGCCGCTCCCGCCGACGTTGAGCGAACCGGCGATGCGTTCTTCGAGCGTCAGGGCTTTGGGCGGCACGACGAAATCGCGGTCGAAGCGTCCGCCGCGACCCTTGAAGCCGCCGCGCGCGTCGCCCCCGGCCGGGCCGCCGCGCCCGCGCGCACCCGCGCGTGGCCGCGGCCTGCGCGCGTCGGCGGGCGGGGTGTAGACGGTCTGCGGGTTCGCGCTCTCGCCCGGCGTGCCGGTGGCGCGCTGCACTCCGCCTCCGCGCGCGCGCTCGGATTCACGGCCGCGGCGGTCGCGCTCGCGCGGAGTCGGTTGCGCGGCGGGAGGCGGGGTCGGCGCGTTCACGCGCTCGCCCGGTTTGATTCCTTCGTTGATCGCGGTGGTGCTCAGGCGCAGGACTTTGACCTGCTTCGAGGGCGGAGCGACGGCGGCGGGCGGCGGTGCAACCACGGCAGGAGATCCCGGCGCGATGGGCGAGAGCGGCGCT
>DATHAZ010000094.1:0-30228 GCA_035296445.1 Pyrinomonadaceae bacterium
CCGCCCGCCTTCGTTTCGCCTCGACTTTGCTTCCCCGTGCGCGCCCGAGTTCCCGGCTATTCCTCGTACCCGTCGGGGTGCGCCTGCATCCACGCCCACGCGGATTCGATGATGAGGCGGAGGTCCTGGAATTGCGGCGTCCAGTCGAGTTCCCGTTTGATGCGCGCCGAACTGGCGACGAGGAAGGCCGGGTCGCCCGCGCGCCGCGCGCCGACGCGCACTTCGATCTCTCGCCCCGTAACGGCGCGCGCCACGTCTATGACTTCTTTGACCGTGTAGCCGTCGCCGCCGCAGCCGAGATTGTAAATCGCGCTTCGTGTGTCGAGGATAGAGAGGGAGAGGATGTGCGCGCGGGCGAGGTCAACGACGTGGATGTAGTCGCGCACGCACGTGCCGTCGCGCGTCGGGTAATCTTCGCCATAGATTTCGACCCGTTCGCGCTTGCCCGCGGCCGTCTGTAGGACGATGGGAATGAGGTGCGTTTCGGGGTCGTGCATCTCGCCGCAGCGCGCGGTCGCGCCCGCCGCGTTGAAGTAGCGCAGCGAGGCATAGCGGATGCCGTAAGCCTGTTCGTACCACGGAAGCGCGTGCTCGAAAGCGAGTTTGGTCTGGCCGTAGGTGTTCGTCGGGTTCGTGGGGTCTGACTCTTCGATGGGCTGCTTCTCCGGTTCGCCGTAGGTGGCGGCGGTCGAGGAGAAGACGATGCGCCGGACATCGGATTCGTTCATCGCGTCGAGCAGCGCGAGACCGGCGACGACGTTGTTGCGGTAATACTTCGAGGGGTTCGTGACCGACTCGCCCACGAGCGAATCCGCCGCCATGTGAATTACGGCCTCCGTGCGTTGCTCGCGGAAAGCGCGGCGCAGACTCGCGCCGTCAAGCAAATCCGCTTCGACCAGTTGTGCGCCTTCGACCACCGCGCCGCGATGGCCTTTGTAGAGGCTGTCGTAGACGACGACCTCGTGGCCGTCGCGCACCAACTCCTCCGTCACGACGCTGCCGATGTAACCCGCGCCGCCCGTCACAAGTACGCGCATGATGTGAATGTCGAACGGACGCCCGCGACCGTCAGGCGAAGCCGTCCTTCCCCTTAAGATTATCGAAATGCGAAAACTTCGATTGATGATAGCACGCGCCGACACCGTTTAACTCTGACGCGCGATGAACTGCCCAACGTCGCGCACCGGACGCGCATTCAGCGTGTTTCTTATCCACGATGACCCGTGCGCGCCGCTGACGCCGGGAGTTGGGTTGCTTCACAATTAGTTACTATGTACTGTGAGTTCTAGAATGGATGAAATTGCCAAATACAATGTAAAGAGATGGAGGGCGCTGGTCGAAGCTGACGCCTTATTCACCCGCCCTGCCCTGAATCTGGACAGAGTGTCTGCCCGTGAGAGGGTCGATCCTGAAGGCAGGCTGGGAAATCTTGCCGGTAAAGATGTACTCTGCCTGGCGTGCGGCGGCGGGCAACAGTCCGTCGCTTTCGCCTTGCTCGGAGCGAATGTGACGGTCTTCGATCTCTCCGAAGCTCAGTTGCGGCGGGATGCCGAGGCCGCCGCGCATTACGGCGTCAACATTAAAATAGTTCAGGGTGATATGCGCGACCTCTCGTGTTTCGAGAAGAAAGCTTTTGACGTTGTTTATCACGCCTATTCTCTGGGTTTCGTACCTGATGCCCGTACTGTTTTTCAACAGGTGGCGCGCGTCTTGCGCGTCGGAGGCGTCTATTATTTCAATTGCGCCAACCCCTTCTTCGTCGGGTTGAGCGAGAGAGACTGGAATGGTGAAGGATACACGCTTAAGCATCCTTATGTTGAAGGGGCGGAGATAACTTACGAAGATCAGGATTGGGTGTACGACCGAGGCCGGGCGAGTGAACCAATCGGGTTGCCGCGAGAATACCGTCATACGCTCAGCGCATTGATAGGCGGCTTAATTGAGCAGGGCTTTCTGATTTTACATGTTTCGGATTACACCGACTTCTCTCCCGACTCGAAGGCCGAACCCGGAACATGGGATCATTTTATCTCTGTCGCTCCGCCGTGGCTAAGCTTCTGGGCTTCTTGCCGTCCCGATCTCTTGTCTCCCTCCGAACGTTAACTTGTCCGTAGCGTTGTTGTATTCGCGGCGGCTGATGGCGTGCGCTCGACGGCTTTCTTTTTAATCTATCCGCAAGGAGTCCTGTGATGAGCAACGAACACGAGAGCATGATGGGCATTCTTAAATTGTATGAATTGCGGTCTGAGGAGACTATGCGTAAAGCGCGCGATTGGTTTGCCACAGGCTTTTACCCTGAAAGCACGCAGGATATTCTGGGCGCCCTCGTTGGCGAGCACAGTGCGCAGTTTCGGATGGTCGCTTCGTATTGGGATATGGCGGCAGCGTTCGTCGTTTTGGGAGCTATTGATGAAGAGATGTTCAATGCCATAAATACGGAACACGTCCTCGTCTATGCCAAGCTTGAGCCTTTTCTGGCAGAGCTTCGCGCGATGCCGGGCGTGCCGCCATATTTATATCTCAAGCATCTGGAGCCGTTGGTGCTGCGGATGCCCGATGCCCAGGAGCGGGTGGCGGCGATGCGGCGGTACATAAAAAGCCGCAGGGAAGCGCAGGCAGCCGCGAAAGTTTGAAAGTAAGCCGGCCGGCCGCGGTTCGCCGGGAACCTGGGTGGCCGCGCGGAGTTGTGTGCGCGGCGGGTGATGGCGGGCGTCGAGCAACCGGAGGCACTGGAGGCGAATCGCATGCGGCTGCTGATCTTCTCGGGATTCCTCGTGCTCGGCGTTTTATCTCTGCGCGGCGTGCGCTGGGCGTATGTCACCTTTGTCTTACTGGGACTGCTCTATTTCCCCGTCAGCGTCGGCTTCCGTTTTGATCCCCGCCCGTGCGAACTCGCGTTCAACCTACCGCTGGCAATTCATTCGCTGACCAACTACGCGCACATCGTGCTGTTCGCTTTGTTTTTCCTGATGACGATTGCGCAACTGCGTATGCCCGGCTGGCCGGCGTTCGCCTGGGCGGCTCTGGCATCGCTAGCCATGGGCGCGTCGGTGGAACTCGCGCAGGGTCTCACGGGTAAAGGACACTGCCGTTCGCGAGACCTGATTCCCGACGCAGCCGGTATCCTGCTCGGCTCGATCATCATCCTGCTCCTGCATAGAATACGTGGGGGGATGCCCCCCGGCTCGCCTTCCGCGGGGCTACCGGGCGAACGGGAACGGCACGCTCCCGACGGCGAACAGCGAGGTTCTCGGGCGCAAGACCCGGCTATGGTGGTCGTTCCTTGCGCGTCGGGTGATACCATTCACGAACACAACGACCGGCGTGGAGGCTAAGCGATGAGCGTAATACAGATTCTCGGGTTGGCGCTGGGCACGGCGTGGACTTCCGGCATTAACCTGTATGCCACCGTGGCGGTGCTGGGGTTGCTGGAACACTACAAATTCGCACGCCTGCCCGGCGGTCTCGACGTGTTGGATAACTGGTTGATCATCGGCGTGGCGATTTTCCTTTACGTGCTTGAGTTCTTCGCCGATAAAATTCCTTACGTGGATACCGTCTGGGATGCCGTGCATACATTCATACGCGTCCCGGCGGGGGCGGTGCTCGCTGCGGCGGCCACCTCTGACATCAGCCCTACGGTGCAAGTCATGGCGCTGTTACTGGGAGGGGGTCTGGCGCTCTCGACTCACGGGACGAAAGCGACCGTTCGCGCCGGGGCTAACCTAAGCCCCGAGCCGGTTACTAACTGGTCGCTCTCCGTCCTGGAAGACGTACTCGCCGTCGGCGCGGTGGCGTTGGCCGTCAGCTACCCGTTGGCGATGCTCGCGGTCATACTGATATTTCTCCTGCTCCTGATCTGGATTTTGCCGAAGGTGGTGCGGCGCATCCGCCGTATGTTGAAGGCCGCCGCAGACTTCTTCCGTGGCCGGACGCTGGAGGCGCATTAATCCTCACAGGGATTCTATTGCGCGGCGCATGTTTAGTGATATAACACCCTGCGCTCGAACCCATTCACACACATCCGAATTGCCCATGATGAAACTACTTCGCATCTCTCTCGCCTTCTCGCTCGTCGCCCTGCTGCTCGTTGTATCCAACGGCTCGCGCGCCGGAGTCGCAACGGCGCAACGCCGCGTCACTCTCGTCCTGACGAACGGCAGGATTTTTACGGCCGACGGGCGCGGCACAATCGCAGAGGCCGTGGCGGTCGAAGGCGAACGAATCGTCGCCGTCGGCACGTCGGCCGACATCCGGCGCGCTTACACGGGCGCGCGCACCGTAGACCTCGGCGGTCGTCTCGTTACGCCCGGCTTCAACGACGCGCACCTCCATTTTATCAACGGCGGCCTCTCGCTGATGCGCGTCGAACTCGTCGGCGCGAAGACGCTCGCGGAGGCCAAAGCGCGCATCGCCGCGAAGGTGCGCGAACTGCCGCCGGGCGCGTGGATTCTCGGCCGCGGCTGGGATCACACGCTGTGGGGCGGCCAGTGGCCGACGCGCGCAGACCTCGACGCGGTCGCGCCCGACAACCCGGTCTTCGTGCAGCGCGTGGACGGCCACGTGAGTTGGGCAAACACGCTCGCGCTCACGAAGGCGGGCGTGACGCGCGAGACGCGCGCGCCCGAAGGCGGCGAGATTTTGCACGACCCGGACGGGCAGCCGACCGGGATTTTGAAAGAGACGGCCGCCGCGCTCGTCGCCCGCATCGTGCCCGAGCCTTCGCGCGCCGAGCGCATGCAGGCCGCCGAACGCGCGCTGGCCGAAGCGCGTCGTTACGGCATCACCTCGATTCACGACAACTCAGGCTACGAGGCCACCGAGCTTTATCGCGAACTGCTGCAAGCGGGAAAACTGACGGTGCGCGTCGCCGAGTGGCAGAACTTCGAGGACACGGTTGAGAAGTTGAAGGGGCAGCGCGCCGAGTTTGCGTCGTTCAAGATCGATCCGCTGCGCATGCGCCTGACCGCGCTCAAGGGCTACGTTGACGGCACGCTCGGATCGCGCACCGCCGCCATGCTCGCGCCCTTCGCCGACGACCCGCACAACAGCGGCATCCCGCGCCGCCCGCAGGCGGAACTCACGAAGATGGTCGTCGAGCGCGATGCCGCCGGGTTTCAAATTGCCCTGCACGCCATCGGCGACCGCGCGAACCGCATGGCGCTCGACGGATTCAAAGCGGCTAAAAGCAATCCGCATGACATCGGCATCGCGTTGCAGGTGGATAAGTCCGTCAGTAGAAAAGAGATTGACGAGATGAAACGCGAGATACGGGAAGATCACGCGCGCAGACGCCACCGCATCGAGCACTCGCAGGTCGTCGCGCCGACGGACTTCGCGCGCTTCCGAGACCTCGGCGTCATCGCTTCGATGCAGCCGTCGCACGCCATCTCGGACAAGCGTTGGGCTGAGGAACGGCTGGGCGAGTATCGCGTGCAGGGCGCATACGCGTGGCACATGATGCGCTCGTTCGGCGTCCGCGTGCCCTTCGGCACGGACTGGCCGGTCGAACCCATCAACCCTTATCTCGGCCTCTACGCCGCCGTCACGCGCCAGAGCACGGAGGGAGACCCGGCCGGCGGCTGGTGGCCGCAGGAACGCCTCTCCGTCGCCGACGCCATCCGCTGCTACACGGCCGAGTCCGCTTATGCCTCCTTTGAAGAGACGCAGAAAGGCCAACTCATGCCCGGCATGCTCGCCGACATGACCGTCCACTCGCGCGACCTGTTGACGATTAAACCCGAAGAGATTTTGCAGACCGAGGTCGTGATGACGATCTTCGGCGGGAGCGTCGTTTACGAAAAATAGACGCCCTGCGCCTCGGCGTGATTCGCGTGCCGACCATTCATAAACGACCCGAAGACTATGTTCCTTGACGCTCAAAATCTCAGCCCGCGCCGACGACTTCGCGCCGTCGCCTTCGTCTTCCTGTGTGCTTTTACTATTGCGGCCGTCGAGGCGCGGGCGGCGTGGCGCGCGGCGGGCGATGTCTCGTCGGTCGCGCGCGAGACGAACGGCGTCGTGCTCACGCTGTCGAGCGGCGCGCGCGTCAGCGTGACGTTTTTCGACCTCGACGTGGTGCGCGTGCGTGCCGCGCCGCGCGGCGTGTTCGAGCGCGATTTTTCTTATGCCGTGTGGTCGCGAGATCGGAAGATCGTGGCGGCCGTGATCAAGGAGACGCGCGACTCCATCGAGATCACGACGCGCGTCGAGGGGCCGAAGATCGTCATCCGCCGCCGCCCCTTTACGGTGACGGTGCTCGACGCGCGGGGGAACGTTGTGGTCGAAGACGACGCGGCGCGGCCTGTCTCGTTCGATTTTGAGAACGGCGCGATTGAGGCGTCGAAGCGGCGCGACGAGTTGGAGTTCTATTACGGCTTCGGCGAGAAGGCTCTGCCCACGTCGCGGCAGGGGCAGGTCATGGTCAACTGGAACACGGACGCGTATGCCTACGGGCAGGGCGTTGATCCGATCTACCAGTCCATCCCGTTCTTCATCGCGCTCAGGCAGGGACGTGCCTACGGCCTGTTTTTCGACAACACCTACCGCACGCATTTCGACATGGGACGCACCGCCCCGAACCGTTACACGTTCGGCGCGGCGGGCGGCGAGTTGAACTACTACGTCTTCACGGGTGGGCGGGAACGCACGCCGCAGAAGGTGCTCGGCGACTACGCGGAGTTGACGGGGCGCATGCCGCTGCCGCCGCTCTGGTCGCTCGGCTATCAACAATCGCGCTACTCTTATTACCCCGAAGCGAAAGTGCGCGAGGTGGCGCGCGGCTTTCGCGCACGCAAGATTCCGGCCGACGTGATCTATCTCGACATTGATTACATGGACGGCTATCGCGTCTTCACCTGGGACAAGGCGAAGTTTCCCGACCCGCCGCGCATGCTCGGCGACTTATCGCGAGACGGCTTTCGCACCGTGGTCATCATAGACCCGGGTATCAAGGTAGACGAAAATTATTCGGTCTACACGGAAGGGCGCGCCGGGGGATTTTTTCACCGGACGCAGGACGGGCGGGAGTTTCAGGCAAAGGTGTGGCCGGGCGTCTGCGCCTTTCCCGATTTCACCGACCCGAAGGTGCGCGCGTGGTTCGGCTCGCTCTATGCGAAACATCTGGACGAGGGCATCGGCGGCTTCTGGAACGACATGAACGAGCCGGCGACCTTTCCGCCGGACTCGCGCCCCGCGCAGCCGAACGTCATGCACGACCCGGCCAAGACCTTTCCGCTCGACGTGCGCCACGCGGGCGACGGCACGCCCGGCGACCACGCGCGTTATCACAACACCTACGGCATGCAGATGTCGCGTGCGACTTTCGAGGGCGTCGCCAAACTACGCCCCGACGCGCGCCCGTTCGTCCTGACGCGCGCCGGGTACGCAGGCATCCAACGTTTCGCCGCCGTCTGGACGGGCGACAACGTGCCGAGTTGGGAACACCTGCAACTCTCGATTGCGATGCTCACGAACATGAGCGTCTCGGGCGTGCCGTTCGTCGGCGCGGACGTGGGCGGCTTCGCGGGCAACGCGAGCGGGGAACTCTACACGCGCTGGCTGCAAGCCGCCGCGCTCACGCCCTTCTATCGCTCGCACATCGCCACGGGATTGCAGGAGCGCGAGCCGTGGTCGTTCGGCGAAACGCACGAGCGGATCAACCGCGCCTCAATCGAGTTGCGCTATCAACTGCTGCCCTACATCTACACGCTCTTCCGCGAGCACGAACAGACGGGCATGCCCGTCATGCGCCCGCTCTGGTTCAACTACCCGGCCGATTACAACACCTACTCGCCCGCGCTCCCGCTCGAACAATTCCTGCTGGGGCGCGACCTGCTCGTCGCGCCCGTCCTGACCGAGGGCTGCGCCAAACGCCCCGTCTATTTTCCCAAAGGCGACGCGTGGATTGACTGGTGGACGGGCGCGCGCTACGAAGGCGGCACGTCTGCCGAGATTGACGCGCCGCTCTCGCGCCTCCCGCTCTTTGCGCGCGCCGGGGCTGTCATCCCCGTGCAACCCGTCGTTCAGCACACGGGTGAGATGGCGCGCGCGCCGCTCTCCGTCATCATCGTCGCAGGCGCAGTCGGCGACGGGCGCATCCACCAGGACGCGGGCGACGGCTACGGCTATCGCCAAAGCGCGTGGCGCGCGACCACCGTCAATCAATCCGGCGGCACGGTTCGCTTCAAACACACGGGCAACTTCCCGCAGGCGCGCCCCGTCAGTCTCGTCGAAGTGCTCGGCCTGAACGACAAACCGAAGGAGATACGCGTTGACGGGCGCGAGGCGAAAAACGTCTCTTTCGACCGCGACGCGCGACGGCTGCGCGTGCCGCTGGCCGAAGGCGGCGCGAGCGAGATCACGTTCGTCCCCTGAGAGCCGGCCGCACGCGTGGCCGCGCCGGATAGTCAGGGCGGCCGGTAAAGTTTATGAAACAGACGACGGCGGACGTGGTGATCATCGGCGGCGGCATCATTGGCGCGAGCGTCGCATTTCACCTGTCGGAACGCGGCTGCACGGACGTTCTCGTCGTCGAGCGCGAGACCGAGCCGGGGTTGGGTTCGACGGGCAAGGCGACGGGCGGCGTGCGCGCGCAGTTTGCGACCGCGATCAACATCAGGATGTCGCGCTACTCGATTGATTTCTTCACGCGCTTTGAGGAAGCCACCGGCCACGCTTGCGGCTACGAACCGGCCGGTTATCTTTTCGTCGCCACGAGCGAGGCGCAACTCGATTACCTGAAACAGACGCGCGAGCGGCAACGCGCGGAAGGTCTGACGAACGTCGAACTCGTCGGCGCGGAAGAGATCGCGCGCCGCGTGCCGGGGTTGCGCACGGACGATGTGGCGGGCGGATCGTTCTGCCAGACGGACGGCTTCATCGCGCCGCTCAAGGTGCTCGGCGGATTCATGGCGCGCGCGGCGGAGCGCGGCGTGCGCGTGTGGACGGAGACGGAGGTGACGGGCATTGACGTGCGGGGCGGGCGCGTCGCGTGCGTCGAGACTTCGCGCGGGCGCATCGAGACGCGCGTGGTGGTCAACGCGTCGGGCGCGTGGGCGGCCGGTACGGCGCGGCTGGCGGGCGTCGAGATTCCGGTCGTCCCGTTGCGCAGGCAACTCGTGAGCGTGCAACCGCGCGCGCCTCTGCCGACCGGGTTGCCGATGGTCATAGACATGTCGGACGGCTTCCACTTCCGCCCCGAGTCGCGAGACATTGCGGCGTCGGGCGCAACGCCCGGCGTGCTGATGGCCTGGCCTGACGACGCGGAGACGCCGGGGTTCAAGACCGACTTCGACCCGGCCTTCACCGAAAAAGTTTTCCGGCGGGCACGTGAGCGCGCGCCGTTCCTCGCCGACGCGACCGTCAACGCGAGCCGCTGCCGCGCGGGACTGTACGAGGTGACGCCCGACCACCACGCGATCATCGGGGAATCGAGAGAGGTCGGCGGGCTGTTCTTCGCCAACGGTTTCAGCGGGCACGGCGTGATGCACTCGCCCGCGACCGGCCGCCTCGTCTCGGAGTTGATTCTCGACGGGCGCGCTTCGCTGCTCGACGCGAGCGCGCTCGCGGCGGAGAGATTCGCGACAGGCCGCCTGCCGGCGGAGACTTCCGTGCTATGAAAACGAAGAAGGCGGAACGCGGAACGGAAAAGATTGATTCATTGATTCATTGATTCATTGATTCAATATTTTATTTCTTCAATGAATCAATGAACCGATGAATCAATGAATCAATTCTTCTTCATCGTTCATCGTTCCGCCTTCATCGTCTACTCTAATCGAGCATCGAGACTTCGCCGTCAACCACGCGCGCGAGGTATTCGCCGTCGCGCATGACCCATGCGATGCGGCGGCCTTGCCGCGCGAGTTCCGCCCACTCGCTCTTTTTCTTCGGGTTCTGTTCGACGAGCAGCGCGCCGCGCGCGAGTGTGACGTAGCGCAGGCCGGAGCGCGCAAACTTACGCACGCCGCGCCCGCCGCCGAACAGCTTCTCGAAAGCGACGAGAATGCGCCCCGGCGTCAGGTCTTCGTCCGCCGCGCCCGCGCTTTCGTTTCGTTCAGGCATGCGGCGTCCGTTGGCCGTCGTGGCTTTGATAGGCGTCGTCGCCGGAGCGGCCGTCGCGTTGCCGACTCTCGCTCAGGGTGCGCGCGACGAGATCGAGGAGGTCTTTGGAGCGATAGGGTTTGGCGAGGTAGGCATCGAAGCCCGCGTCGAGGGCGCGCTGGCGGTCTTGATCGGCGGCGAAGGCCGTGATGGCGATGCAGTGCAGGTGGCGGGTTCGTTCGTCGGCGCGCAGCGCGTCGAGCGTGCCCCAGCCGTCGAGGGTGGGCATCGAGAGATCAATAAGGGCGATGTCGGGTAGTTCCGCCTGCGCCGCCGCGAGAAACTCGTTGCCGTCGCGCGTCTCGCGCACGCTGTAACCCGCGCTCTCCAGCATCAGGCGCAGGAGTTCGCGGTTATCGTCGTAGTCGTCGGCGATCAGGATGCGAGCCTGAGACATGATCGTTACGGCTGCGGGAGAGGGCGTGCGCGTCAATCCTTTCGTAGGTTGATGAAATGCTTTTGCACTGCGGAACAAAAGAGTCTTGAGCGGCGCGCCCCTTATAACGTAGCCGCGCCCGCGTGTCAAACAGTTCAAGCAGGGAGAAGGGGAAAGGACTAAAGCGAAAAGACGGATCGAACGGAGCGGGCGGCGATTCGTCCTTAATCTTCCCTTTACCCCTTAACCCTTTCCCCTTTGTCCTATTCTGAGACTTGTCTTGACACCGCCCGCGCCCGCCCGCCATAATCCCTGACTGGCGCAGCGCCCCCCGTAAGCGCGCGCCTCCGGTCGGTCAAAAACATCTGACAGACCGCCGCTGTTACCTACCGGCGGGGATAGCCCGCATCACCAGCAACACGAGCATAAAAGGAGAGTCACAGGTGGCAGGAAGCGAAGACTTGGAGCAGAGTTTGCGCGCCGAAGTGGAGAGCTATATCAAGGCGCGCGTGCAGGGGCAGCAAGAGGAGATCGCGCGCTTGCAGAGTCAGGTCAACGAAGCGTTCACGCGTCTCAACGAACGCCTCTCCGACGACTCGCTCTCGGACGCGCCCATCGCCATCTCGATCTCGGAGCACCTGCGCGCGGCGACCGGCAAGGGGTCGGAAGAAGCCGCGCAGTCGTCGGCGCGCGCCCGCGCCACGAGCGACATCGCGCTCCTGAAAGCCGCCGTTGACGACATTGACAACCAGCGTTCGCAAGCCGACATCCTCAACACGCTCGTCAACCGCGCCGCCGCCTTCACGCCCCGCCTCGCCTTCTTCGTCGTCAAGAACGAACGCGCCACGGGCTGGCGCGCGCGCGGACTTGAAGGCACGGTCGGCGACGACGCGGTGCGCGAAATCTCCCTGCCGCTCACGGCCGAGACGCTTCTCAGCCGCGCCGCCACCTCGCGCTCCACCTGGAGCGGCGCGCCCGGCACGAACGCGGACGACGACCAACTGATCTCCAAACTCGGCGACGAACCCCCGCAGCGCATGGTCGCCATTCCGCTCGTCGCCCGCGACAAGTGCGTCGCCGTGCTCTATGCCGACAGCGCCGCGCTCGAACCCGAAGCGATCAACCTCGAAGCGTTGGAAACGCTCGTGCGCGTCACGAGCATGTCGGTCGAGTTGCTCGCGCTCAAACGCCCCGCGCCGCGACCCGTCGAACGCACTCACACGGCGCAGCCGTCGAGCAGCGCACCGGCGGCGCGCCCGTTCGTCACGGCCGAAGCGACACTCGCCCCGCGCCGGGAAGAGGATGCGAACACAAACGCTTTAAGAGCCGCCCCGGCCGCTCCCGTGGAGGCGACGCACGAACCGACGCTCGTCGCAGAGCCGCGCGAGGAACGCGGCATCGAACCGTCTTTCTCCACCGAAGCGAGGCCGCCCGCCGCGCCGGAAACGTCCATGGCGAGCGAGCGGGCGACGCCTTCGCCCGTCATCGCCGCCGCGCCGTTCGCCCCGCCCGTCGCCGCGCCGCTCGGCGGCAGTTCGCGCCGTTCGGGCGCGGATGCGGAGTTGCCAATCGAGGTCGGCGAAGACGAACGCCGCTTTCACAACGACGCGCGCCGCTTCGCGCGTCTCCTCGTCTCCGAGATCAAACTCTACAACGAGCAGAAGGTGAGAGACGGCCGCGAACAGGGCAACCTCTACGAACGCCTGCGCGAAGAGATTGACCGCTCGCGCCAGATGTATGACAAGCGCGTCGCGCCGAACGTCGCTTCGCGCTACGACTATTTCCATCACGAACTCGTCAACACGCTGGCCGAAGGCAACGCCGACAGGCTCGGAGCCGGCTACCCCGGCGCGAGCGCGGCGGCGTAAGAGTAAGGCGGAAGTTAAAAGCCACAAGGGCGAAGGAGAAGGCCGCGAGCATGATGCTCGCGGCCTTCTCCTTCGCCCTTGTGGCTTTTAACTTCCAACTCTCCCGCTGCATTTTTCTTCGAGAGGCGAACGACCCGGAACGCCCGGCGCATCATAGCGAGGTCGCACGCCGCGCCGCACGAGTTGTCGCAGGTTCAACTTGATCTCCCCGCCACGGCAAGTTAGTTTAAGTTTCAACGTGTCCGCATCAACGCGAACAGTCTGTCGCGCGGGAGAATGTAAAGTTTTGAAAAAAGTTTATCGCCGTTATCAAGTCGTCCTGGTGTCCGTCATCTCCATCGTCGCCGTCGCCGCGGTATTGCTGTTGCCGTTCGCGAGCGCGAGTTGCAGCGCGCCGCAGCAACAGCACAGGGCGGGCGAAGCGGACGCCGTCGAACGCCTGCGCGCTCTGACGCACGCCGCGCCCCCCGTCACGCTGCCCGCCGAGGGCGCAGTCGCCTCGATTGAGACCCAGCATGCGAACACGACGGCGGGCGCGCTCGCACGCCTCCTGCGCGCGCGCATCAAACTCGCGGGCGGCGATCTGACGGGCGCGGCCTCCCTGCTCGACTCGAACGCCTTCCGCGTGCAGACCGCGCTCGGCGACTACGCGCTCCTCATGCGCGCCGACGCGCTCGCCAAACTCGGGCGACGCACCGAAGCCCGCGCCGCCTACGAACAACTCGCGCGCGATTACCCGAAATCGCTGCGCGCGAGCGAGGCATCTTTGCGCAATGCCGAACTCGCGCTGCAAGACAATCAGGCGGCGGCCGTGCCCCTGCTCGTCAAAAATTTAGCGGAGGCGGATGACGCGGGCGCGCTCCTCGTCACGGCCAAAGCCCTCGAACAAACCGGAGACACAGCGCGCGCGCTCGCGGCCTACCGACGCATCTATTTCTTCGCGCCCGCCGCGCCCGCCGCGCCCGAAGCCGCCACCGCGCTCACGCGTCTCGGTTCGCCCCTCGCGCCCGCATCCATAGCGGAAGCGACGACGCGCGCGAACAAACTTTACGAGGCGAAGCGTCACGGTGAAGCCGCCGCCGCCTTCGGCGACGCCTTCGCGCGCTTCCCCTCGACGGCCGACACGCCTTCGCAGTTGCGTCGCGGCATCGCGGCTTTCAACGCCGGGACGGGTCGTCTGCCGGAAGCAGTCACGGCTCTGAACGCCGTGCCCACGTCGGCCGGCGAGGCGCGCGTCGAAGCCCTCTACTATCTCGCGCAGACTTACGCGAAGTCGCGCCAGTGGGAAGCGGCGCGCACCGCGCACGCGGAGATGCGCCGCGCCTTCCCCGAACACACCTACACGCGTCGCGCGCTCGCCGCGGCCGGGCAAATCGCCCGCGACGCGAAGAACAACATCGAGGCCGTAAACTTTTACCGTGCGGCGGTCGCCGCCTATCCGGGCGCGACGGAAGTGGCGCAGGCACAGTTTGAACTCGCGTGGGCGGCGCACGAGTCGAAGAACTACGCGGAGGGCGCGCGCCTCCTGCTCGAACACCTCGCGCTCTACGCCGACCGCAACACGGACAATCGCGGGCGCGCCGGTTACTGGGCGGCGCGCGACGCCGAACGCGCCGGGAAACTCTCGGACGCGCGCGCCCTCTACGGGGCGATGCTGCAACGCTACGACGCCAACTGGTACGGCGACCTTGCCCGCCAGCGTCTCGATGCCCTGAAGCGCACGAACCCGAACGCAGGGGCGACGGACTTCGCGCCCGACTCACAAATCGCGCGCGCCGTCGCGAACCTCGGCACGGTGTCGGCGGCCGAAGAGACCGCCACGGCGCAGATGAACGAGCCGCTCTCGAAAGCCGACCAACTGAACGTCGTCGGTCTGGACGAGTACGCGCTCGACGAAGTGAATAAAGTTTTGGAGTCCGCGCCGCGCAGCCCGCGCCTGAACCTGGCGAAGGCGCGCGTCTATCGCACGCGTCAGCAGAACTTGCAGGCGTTTCTCGCGCTGCAAAAGAGTTATCCCGATTATTCGCAGATGAAGCCGGAGGAACTGACGCGCGAGGAGTGGGACGTGTTCTACCCGCTCGCCTACTGGGACGCGATCACGCGCGAGGGGCGCGCGCGCAGCATTGATCCTTACCGTATCGCAGGGCTGATCCGGCAGGAGTCCGTCTTCGACCCGCGCGCCTCGTCTCACGCCAACGCCTACGGCCTCATGCAACTGCTGCTCGAAACGGCGCAGCGCACCGCGCGCAAGTACGGCATCACGCGCACCATCACGCGCGACGTGTTGCTCTCCGATCCGCAACTCAACATCCAGATCGGCACGGGCTACCTGCGCGATCAACTCGACGCCTTCGGGCGCATCGAGTATGTCGCCGCCGCTTACAACGCCGGGCCGGGACGCGCCGTGCGCTGGCGCGCCGAACTGCCCGCCGAGATGGACGAGTGGGCTGAGGCCGTGCCCTTCCGCGAAACGCGCGGCTACGTGCAAGGGGTGGTCAGGAACACGCTGCAATACAAACGGCTCTACGACGAGGCGGGACGCTTCCGTGCGGAAGTCGGTTCGCGCGCCGCGCGCCCCGCCGCCGCTCAGGCGAACGCCCCGGCCACCGCGCAACCCGCGGACAGCACGGTGCGCCCGCGCCGCGCCGCTCAGCCCGACGAAGAAGAGTTGAGAGAGGAAAAATAGACCGAGGCGTGCGGAATCGAAGGAGGCGAAAATGAAAGAGACGGCGAAAGAAGAAATGAGGCGAATGAAGCGGTGGCGGCGAGGTTCGCTTCCCGCCAACCTCTTACTTTCTCGACTTCTCTCTTCCGCGATATTCGCCGTCGCACTCGTCGCCGGCGTCGTCGCATCGCCTCACGCACACGCTCAGAGAAAGAAGCCGGCCGCGCGAGCGGGCAGGCCGGCGGCAGCCGCCCCCGCGAACGCCAAAGCTAAAACTCCCGACGGCGCGGCGAAATCAATCACGTTGAAGACCGAGCCGAAAGCCGTCGTCTGGTTGGACGAAGTGCGGCGCGGCGTGACGGACGAGTCGGGGCAATTCGAGATCGCGAAAGTCTCGCCCGGTCGCCACACGTTGCGCGTGCGCGCCGCCGGATTCGCTGAACGCACGCTGTCGCTGCTGCCCGCAGAGCGCGGCGTCGTCGCCGTCAAGCTCACGCGCACCACGGACGCAGCCGAACTCGCCTTCCAGCAGGCCGAAGAGGCGCGCGAGCGCGCCGCGAGCGACGACGCGCGCCGCGAGGCGGCAGAGCTTTATCGCCGCGCCCTCACACTGCGCCCGCGTTTCGCCGTCGCGCACGTCGGGCTGGCGCGCGTGCTGCTCGATTTGAATGATTACGAAGGCGCGCTCGAAGAGGTTGAGGAAGCGCGCCGGAGTCGCCCCGGCCTGGTGGAGGCGTCGGCGGTCGAGGGACGCATACTGCGCGCGTCGTCGCAAAACGCGGAGGCAGTCGTTGCCTACCTGCGCGCCATACGCGAGGCGCGCGGCTTCCAGCCCGAAGCGCACGCCGGCCTCGGCATCATCTACGAAGAAGAGGGCAGGTACGAGGAGGCGGCCACGGCTTTCCGTAAAGCCGTCGCGCAACTCTCCGACACCGAACCCGTCCTCTACGAGTTGCTCGGCAGAGCTTACGAGCGTCTGGAGAAGTACAAGGAAGCCGTCGCGGCCTACGAGAAATATCTCGCGCTCGCCCCGCGCGGCAAACTCGCGCCCGCCATCGAGTCGGTCATCGAACAACTACGCAAACAGGCCGCCGAGCAGTCAAACCCGCCCGCGAACTAAGACGACCGCCCGTCGCCCCCGTCGTCCGCGCGCGGCGCGAGTTTAGCGAACACCGCGCGGCCGATGAGCGTCACGATGATGATCATGATCGGCCCCACCAGCACCCCGCCCGCGCGCGCCGTCAACGCCTGCGCCATCGGCATGCTTGTCCCTTCGGGAACGTTGAGCGCGTCCCAGTGGCGGAAGTAGGTGTTGAGGTCTGCGAGGTAGCTGACGAGCGTGGCCGTGAAGATCAGTATTTGCGCCCACAGACCGAGCACGAGGCCGATGAGGGCTGTGCCCAGCCAACTGAAGTTGCCGACGCGCGCCGACATCGCGCCGTAGATGAGCGCGCAGATGATCGTCACGCCGACGACGGAGAACATCGCGTTGCCGCGCGGCGCGTAGGGCACGCCCACGAGGCCGATGATGAAGCGCGCGATTGTCCAGACGACAATCAGAACTAAAGGCAGGCGCACGAAGCGCAGGACACGTAGAAGCATTGGGGGTGTACCTCTCAGTAAGGGGAATGGAAGAACTTTTGAAACGACGCCCGCTAAAATAAACCTAACTTCTTCGCCACCACAACCAGCAGGAACGTGAGCGCGAGGAAAGTCGCCAGCCACGGCCGGTTGCCCATCGGGCATTTGTTGTCTGTGCTCTCTTCGCTCATCGCCTAAGTTTCGAGTTTGCATGACGGCCGCCAACTGTGCGAGCATCGCGCCTTGCGGTTAAACTAATCCCGGTCACGCTCGCACGAGTCCAATTTACATGACACGACCCGCCGCCACAACACCGCCCGAACGCCGCCACGTCTCCGAGAAAGCGTCGCGCTTCACCGAGTCAGTTATCCGCGAGATGACGCGCGAGGCCATCAAGCACGGCGCGGTGAATCTCTCGCAGGGCTTCCCCGATTTCCCCGCGCCCGCCGAAATCAAAGAGGCCGCGATGCGCGCGATTGAGGCGGACATTAATCAGTATGCGATCACCTGGGGCGCGCGTGATTTCCGCGAGGCGATTGCGGAGAAGACGAAGTGGTATCTCGGACTCGACGTTGACCCGGAGACGGAACTGACCGTCACCTGCGGCTCGACCGAGGGCATGATCGCCGCGATGATGGCGACCGTTGACCCCGGCGAAGAGGTCGTCATCTTCGAGCCGTTCTACGAGAACTACGCGCCCGACGCCATCCTCTCCGATGCCCGCCCGCGCTATGTTCCCCTGCGCGCGCCCGACTGGACGTTTGACCGCGACGAACTCCGCGCGGCCTTCAACGAGCGCACCAAAGCGATCATCATCTGCAACCCGAACAACCCGACCGGCAAAGTTTTCACGCGCGACGAACTCGAATTCATCGCCGCGCTCTGCCGCGAACACGACGCGCTCTGCTTCACGGACGAAATCTACGAGCACATCCTCTACCCGCGCGAAGGCGCGGAGATAAGGCACGTCTCGATGGCGCAAATCGAAGGGATGCGCGAGCGCACCGTCATCGTCAACTCGATGTCGAAGACCTACTCGGTGACGGGCTGGCGCGTCGGCTACTGCATCGCGCCGCCCGCGATCACCTCTGCGATACGCAAAGTCCACGACTTCCTCACCGTCGGCGCGGCCGCCCCGCTGCAGGCCGCCGGGGCGATGGCCTTGCGCCTGCCGCACGCCTATTACGAGCACTTGCAGACCGACTACATCGCGCGGCGCGACCTGCTGCTGCCGATACTCGAAGACGCCGGATTCCGCGTCTTCCGCCCCGACGGGGCTTACTACGTGATGACCGACATCAGCGCGTTCGGCTTCGCGAACGATGTCGAGTTCACGCGCCATTTGATCCAACAGGTCGGCGTCGCCTGCGTGCCCGGCTCGTCCTTCTACAGCGATCCTTTGCGCGGCGCGCAACAGGTGCGTTTCTGCTTCTGCAAAAAAGACGAGACGCTCCACGCCGCCGCCGAACGTCTCCAAAAACTCCGCGCTTAAACCGCGCACTTACAGGCTGACCGAAACTCCGACCGCTTCCGGGTAAACGCGACGTGTGGGATACGAAACGTCAAATCATCTGGCTCGCCACCGCCGTCATCTTCGGCACGTTCGTCGTCTATCAACACGCCCGCGACGAGGCCGAAGGCTTCGACCCGTCCTACTTCGCACTCCTCGAAGTCATTCTCCTCATCGTCATCGCCGCGATGTTCTATTTCTACTCTAAAAACAGTGACAAGTGATGGGTGACAAGTGACAAGTTAAAACTGCTTGTCTTTCTAACTTGTCACTTGTCACCCGTCACTTGTCACTGGTGGTTGGGCGGCTGCGCCGACTTGTAGCGTAGGTTGATGCCGGAGTTGCCGACGATGAGCAGGCGGCGCGCTTCGGAATAGGGGAGCGCGGTCGGGGCGTATGAGAGTAGATAGCGATGCTTGCGCAACTCGTCGCAGATCATCTTGGCCGACTCGGCCGGTTTGTCGAGCGGGAGGACGCGCCCGCCCGTGCCTTCCACGAGTTGTTTCACGACCTGCGTGGGCTTCGGTTGATCACGGCGATGCGCGCCGCCCGTGCGGTCCGGAATTTGGAGCGCGTAGACGGTGATGTCGCTCTTTTGCAGTTCGTAGAGGAGGTCTTTGAACTTCGTGTTGCTGCCGCGATCCAAACCGTCGCCGATGAGCACGATGACGCGCTTGCGGTTCGCGCCGGTCAAAGGGCGCAAGGCCACTTCGATCACGTCGTTGATGGCGTCGAACAGGTGCGGGTCGCCCTTCTTTCTGAGCAGCGCCACGGCCTCTTCAACGTCCTTCGTCTTGTCCGTCCAGTCGGTGGAGAGCTGTTCGGCGCGCTCGTCGAAACCCGCGATGAGCAGTTGGTCGCCCTCGTAAATCTCGTAGGCGAACTCGCGCGCCACGCTCGCCAGTTTCGGAATGTCTGTGCGCAGGGAGAGCGAGTTGTCGAAGAGAAGGACGATGCGCGCCGGGCCTGTGTCGGGAATCAGGTTCTGGATGCTCTGTTCGATGCCGTCGTCGTAGAGGGCGAGTTCCTTCGGGGTGATGGGCGCGTTCGAGCCGTCTTCGCGCATGGCGACGATGTTGAGGAGTGTGGCGCGGTCGCGCGAGTTGGCGGGACGCCGCCCCGCCTGTCCCGCCGCCGCGAGACACGCGGCGATGATGAGACCGGCGGTGATTAAAACTTTAGGGTACGACACTGGTTTGGCCTCGAATCAGGTGGTTGGGACTTAATCTCTTTTCGAGGGCTTGGATGTTGCGACCGGCCGAGAGGTTTTCTTGGGTTTAATTTCTTCGGCAGGGGCGGCTTCGGATTTGGTCTCCGCAGAGGCGGTTTTGGTTTCGGCCGCGCCGTCCGTCTTGGCCTCCGGCGCGCTGACGCTCTTGACGGGTTCTTTGTCGGCGTCGCCGGTCTTTTTCTTGGCGTAGTCCGTCACGTACCAGCCCGAACCCTTGAACTGAAAACTCGTGGCCGACCACTCTTTCTCCAACTTCCCGCCGCAACTTTTACAACGCTTCAAAGGCTTATCCGTAATCTTCTGCATCACCTCGACGCGCGCACGGCACTTCTGGCAACTGTATTCGTAAATCGGCATAAATCTTCCCGTCGTCTCTACCGGCAAATTTGAGTTTGAACGTTAGACTGCGCCCGATTATACGGAGCGCGCAGGAGCCGTGCAACCGCGTGCGAAGTTCCGGGTCGAGAACCCCCGGCCGGCGCTTTGCGGGCGACTACGACTAAAAAAAGTTCTTCGCCGGAGATATTTTTTGCACCCTTTCCATACGCGGAAACCGCCCAACACCCTCAAAAACATCGCTCAGGATGAACGATTGCAAGGGCAAGTTTCAGGCTCACAGTAACTTGCGTCCGAGTGGATTAAATACAGACAGCAAAAGGACTTATTCGCATAAATTTAGTGCGCTCGGAGCAACCGCCGGGGTAGTTCGTCCATCTTATCCCCGGTCTCGATTAACGCTCTTTGCAAATCGTTTCCACCATGCGTAGCCCCCAACCCTTTGCACCGCATCAACGATGCAACCGACGGCGTCGAACCCCGGTTCGAACCAAGCTCACATGGAGAACGACTGAATGCAGATTACCCGACACGTCCCCCATTTCCGCTCTTTCAAGTTATCACTTTTAACCCTCTTCGCCCTTTTTCTCGTCGCCAATTTCACCAGCATCGGAACCAGCGTCTTCGCGCCTTCGGCCGCGGCGACGATCCGTTCAACGGAAAACTTCATCCCCACGGACATCCCCACGTCCGGCGACGCCGAAATTGATCTCCTGATTTTTAATGCCGGCAAAGAGTATGGCGTTGACCCGCGTCTCATTCACGCCGTCGCATACCAGGAATCGCGCTACAAACGTGACGCCGAATCACACGCGGGCGCGCAGGGGTTGATGCAGATGATGCCCGCCACCGCCGCGCGCTTCGCCGTCGAAGGCAAGACGGGGTTGGAACAGAACGTCTATTCGGGCACGAAATTGCTGCGCTGGCTCTTGAAGCGTTTCGACGGCAACGTCTCGCTCGCACTTGCCGGTTACAACGCCGGTGAAGGCTCGGTTGACAAGTACGACGGCATCCCGCCCTACAAAGAGACGGAAAACTACGTCCGCAAGATCACAGCCAACTACGGCAAAACCTACCACCCCGTGCTCAAACCCGCCGACGCGAACATCCACTTTAATCTCACTGTAGAAACCGCGCGCAAATAAATTTGCGGATTTCGGATTGCGGAATGCGGATTACAAGACAGTTGCTTGTAATCCGCATTCCGCAATCCGAAATCCGCATTTCTTTGCTATCATCTGCCCTTAACATTCCTCTCGCTCAAGCGCGCATTGCAGTGGTTAGATAATTGATATTCCGTGCGCGCCCCCGGCGAGTCCGTTTGTAAGGAGCAGCGCGCCTTTGTCTTTGCAACCCACGCCCATCACGAGCCTCGAATCGCTCTCGCTCGAACGCAAGATCAAGATGCACGAGGCGCGCGAGGCGATCATCAATCGTCTCGCGCCGTCCATTCACACCAAGATCGACCTCGACAAATTCCTACAGGCTGTCGTCAGCGAACTCGGGCAGATGATGGACGTGGATCGCTGCGACGTGATCCAACTCGCTTCCGAAGGCGAACTACGCATCAGCCACGAGTGGCGCGCGCGCGAAGACGTTCCTTCGAGCCTCGGCATGTCCGTGCCCGTGGATTTCCGCCAACTCGCCGGTCGCTTCAACCTCGCGCAGCCCATCCGCATTGACGACACCGCCGCGCCCGATCTCGATCCGAAAGTGAGTCTCCTGCCGGCGAGTCTCAACACGCGCTCACTTCTCGTCGTGCCCGTCGTGCTCGCGGGCGACGTGCTCGGACTCGTCGGCATGCACACGGTGCGCGCGCCGCGCAAGTGGTTCGACGAAGAGGTTTCGTTCCTCCAATCCATCGCGCGCCAGATCGCCGTGGGCTACCAGTACGCGCGGCTCTACACGGATCAGCAGCGCGAATCGCACCGCACGCGCGCTCTGCTGGAGATCGCGAACACCTTGAACGCGCGCTCGGATTTCAACGAAGTTACGTCGCTCGTGCTGGAACGCGCTCTCGCGCTCGTCGGCGCGGACTACTGCGCGCTCGGCGTGATGAATTCGACGGGCAAGGCCGTCAGCCTCGCCGCCTTCAAGGCCGCGCCGCACGCCGCCACCGAAGGCGTGCGCGGCCTCATCAATGAGCACGGCCAGTCCATTGACATCACAGACTACCCGGCGGTTCAGGAGTTGTTCAAGGAAGGCAAGACGCTGCAAGTCTTCGACACGACGCTGCCGCCGCCCGTCCGTTTCGTCTTCAACGCCACGCTCGGCGGCCACGCCGCGCTCGTCGCGCCCGTCCACGTCGGCGGGCAGACCTTCGGGCTGCTCGGCCTCGTGTGGAGCGCGGCGCGCGAGAGTTTCGACGAACACGAGACCGCGCTCGTCGAAGGCATCGCCGATCAACTGGGCACGGCTCTGGAGCGCGACCAACTCTCGGCGGAAGTGATGCGCCTGCGCACCGTCCTGCATCAACGGCGCGCCGAAGACCGCATTATCGGTCAGGCTCCGGCCATCCGGCGCGCCATCGAACTCGCCTTGAACGTCGCCGACACGCAGACCTCCGTGCTCATTCAGGGCGAAAGCGGCACGGGCAAGGAACTGCTCGCCAACCTCATTCACTACAACTCGCGCAGCAAGGATCAGACTTACATCAAACTCAACTGTGGCGCGATCCCCGAGACGCTCCTCGAATCGGAACTCTTCGGCCACGAGCGCGGCGCGTTCACGGATGCGCGCGCGCGCCGCCGCGGTAAGTTTGAAGAGGCCGACGGCGGCACTTTGTTTCTGGACGAGATCGGCGAGATGAGTCTGTCCGCTCAGGTGCGCCTGCTGCGCGTCTTGCAGGACGGCGAGTTCACGCGCGTCGGCGGCAACGATGTCATCAAAGCCGACGTGCGCGTCATCGCCGCGTCGAACGTAGACCTCGAACGCGCCGTCGAAGCGGGCACGTTCCGGCGCGATCTCTTCTATCGTCTCTCGGTCTTTCCCATCCGCCTGCCCCCCTTGCGCGAGCGCGCCGAAGACGTTCACCCGCTCGTCATACATTTTCTCGAACACTACAAACAGAAGACCGGCCGCTACATCTCCGGCATCTCGAAGGACGCCCTCGCCGCCCTCACAGGCTACGACTGGCCGGGCAACGTCCGCGAACTTGAGAACGCCGTCGAGCGCGCCGTCATCATCGCTTCGGGACGCCAGATCGAACTCGACGATTTGCCCGAAGCCATCGGCCGCCCCCTCATCGAAGCGCGCGCCCACACCCGCCGCGAGCGCGTCCGCGCCTCTGCGGAAGGCCGCCACCTCAAACTCGAACTGGACATCCCCTCCACCCTCGAAGAGATCGAACGCCGCGCCATCGAAGCCACCCTCGACTACACCGGCGGCGATAAAACCCGCACCGCACGCACCCTGCGGATCGGCCGCAAAACCCTCTACCGCAAACTGCTCGGCTACCGGGACGACGACCCGGCCACTTGAGCCGGTAGATTCAAAGGGAGACGATAATGACGAAACAGGCTCATTCATACGAAAAGTATCTCGACAGTTTGCCCGCCGAGCGGCGCGCGGAGATCGAGCGCGTGTGGGACGTGGTGCGCGCGCACGTGCCGCGTGGGTATGTGGAAGAGATAGACGCGAAGTTTTTGAGTTTCAAGGCAGGCAACGATTGGCTGGTCGCGCTGGCGAATCAGAAGAATTACATCAGCCTGTACCTGATGCCGCTCTACCTGTTTCCCGAGATGAAGGCGAAGTTCGATGCGGCCACCGACGGGAAACTGAAGTGCGGGAAAAGTTGCATCAACTTTAAGCGCGCCGGGCAATTGCCGCTTGAGGTGTTGGGGGAGATTGTGGGCAGCTACGAGGCCGACGACTACGAAGAGCGTGTGCGGCAGGTGCGTCGCGCGGAGAGGCCGCCGCGCGAGAAAGCCGAAGGCGGAGCTTGAGAAAGTTTCGCGCACGGCGGGCGGCGGCGAGGCGTCGCCCAACTCGACGCGCAGCATGTTAATCGTCGCCGCGTTTCGACGTTTACAGGGGTATGGACAGCGTCTACACAACTATGCACGGTCAGTCTGCGCTGGATCGCGCGCACGCGCGGGTACGACGGGAGAGACTTTTAAGAATCTTCACGGTCGTCACCAGAATAGTTCTTGCGCTCGGCTTCACTCCGTCCGGCATCACCAAAGTGCTGGGCAATCGCTTCACCATCCTCGGCCTCGACAACCCGGTCGGGTTCTTCTTTGAAGCCATGTATCGCACGGGTTTCTACTGGCGATTTCTCGGCCTGTGCCAACTGGCCGCCGCCCTGCTGCTGCTCATCCCCAGAACCGCGACCATCGGCGCGCTCGTCTATTTCCCGCTCATCCTCAATATCTTCGTCATCACGGTCGCGCTCGACTTTCGCGGCACACCCTTTATCACCGGGTTGATGTTGCTGGCGAACATTTATCTACTGTGCTGGGACTACGACAAGTTGAAGCGCCTGATCAAGTGACTTGAGGCGCGCCCCGGCCTGTGCCGCATCACCCTGACGAACATTTGTTGACGGATGCGGGGAACATCCGCCTCGTCTCGTGCGTAAGGTTCGTGGCGGCCAAAATGATCCGGCCGCCGGAAGTGAACCTCGCGCCATGAAATTTCTGTCCACGTTCCTGCTCGTCACGCACATCATCGCCGGAAGTCTCGCCGTCGTCGTCGGCCTCGTTGCGCTCGTCGCGCCAAAGCCCCTGCACGCGGCGGGGCGGGCGCACAAAAAATCGGGCAGGCTGTTTCTCTACATGATGTGCGTCGTCATCGGCACGGCCACCGTGCTCACGCTCATCAGCCTCAACCCTTACTTCGCCGGACTGACCGCCGCGTCCGCCGTCGCGGTCTTTTCCGGCTATCGCGTACTCTCGCGCAAACGCCCCGACATAGACGCGAAACAGAGGGCGCGCCCGGTTGACTGGATCGTCACGCTCGTCATACTCGCCGTCGGCGTGTCGCTCATCGCGCTCGGCGCGGCGGGCGGCATCACGAAGAATTTGCCGGTCGTCTATTCGCTCGGCGTCGGCAGCGCGCTCTACGCCGGATACGACCTCTACCGTTTCGCGCGCCCGCTTGCGCTTCCCTTCTCGCCGAACCTCTGGCTCTACGAACATCTCGTCAAGATGATCGGCGGCTACTTCGGCGCGGTCGCGGCCTTTTCCGGCAGCGTCCTCCTGCTGCTGCCCGAACCGTGGCGGCAACTCTGGGCGACCTCGCTCGGCCAGACGCTCGCCGTCGTGCTCGTGATCTACTACCGTCGGAGACTTAAAACGCGGAAACCTCTCGACGCACACGCAGACATTTCCCGGCTCGCCACAAGTTCAGTGATCGAGTGACGGGCAGAAACACGCAGCCCCGGTTGGTGCTGTCAGCCGTTAGTTTTGCGTGCTAGAATCGAGCCATGAATTACAAGGAACTCATCACAATTGAGCCGGGCAAGCGCGGTGGGAAGCCCTGCATCAGAGGGATGCGCATCACCGTCTACGACGTGCTCTCTTATCTCGCGGCCGGGATGACGGAGCAGGAGATTCTGGATGATTTCCCCTACCTCACGAAGGAAGACATCCTCGCCTGCCTCAGTTACGCTGCCGACCGCGAGCGACAGCAAATGGTAGTTCAGGTGTGAAACTGCTCTTCGACCAAAATCTCTCCCCGCGCCTCGTCACCCAATTGTCCGATCTCTATCCAGACTCCACACATGTCTATCTCGTCGGGTACAATCAGGCTTCGGATCAAGCGATCTGGGAGTACGCACGCCTCAACGATTTCGTTGTCGTCACCAAAGACGCGGATTACAGCGACCTGAGCGTACTGTCAGGCTACCCGCCTAAAGTTATCTGGATCAGGCGCGGCAACTGCGCGACGAGCGAGATCGCGTCGCTGCTCCGGTCGAACTACGAAGTAATTAAAGACTTTTATGTAGATGTCGCGACAGGCTTTGTGACTATCGTCTAATGAGCGTTTCTTGCGCCTCTTTGCGCCTCTTTGTTATAGTTTTTGCGCGGGCATACAACCGTTGAGTTTTTGGAGACCAGACGCCGGGGCTACAAGCCCGCGCCCCGGCTCGAAGAAAAGAGGTCATAGCGATGTCAATGCAAGGCGTACAGGCGGGGCGGCGCGCGCGGCGCGTAGAAGAAGAGTCGGGACTCTCGACGCAAGTCACCTGCTTCCTGATCGGCGGCGCGTTCGGCGCGCTGGCCGCGCTGTTGTTCGCGCCGAAGTCGGGGCGTGAGTTGCGCGGCGACATCGCCGATGCGACCCGGCAGGGCGTGGATCGCGCGCGCGACAAGGCCAATGAATATTATGAAGTTTCGCGCGAGCGCGCGACCGAACTTTATTCCACGGCTTCGAGCAAAGCGGGCGAGGTGGCGGGCGCGGCGCGACAGGCGGCCGCCAAGCGCGGCGAAAATTTGACCGCCGCCATTGACGCGGGCAAGCGCGCCTACGCCGAAGAGAAACGACGCACCGAGAGCACCAACGTTCTCAACCAGGCTCCGGCCTACGAACCGGAAAAACCCTGACGGTCGCGGAACGAAAAGACGATTGATTCATCGGTTCATTGATTCAATGAAGAAATGGATCAATGAATCAATTCTTTAATCCGAAATACCTTATGTCCCTGCTGGCTTTTCAGATGAGCACGAGTGATCCGGCGTTCTGGGTTTTGGTGATCGTCGCCGTGGCGTTTGTCGGCGTCGCCGCCGCGCTTATCGCGATGGCGTTCGCGGTGCGGCGCGTGGTAGTGATGGTCGGCAACCTCGAACGTCGCGCGGAGCCTTTGCTGGATCGCGTGGCCTTGATGAGCGAGCAGGTGAAGGAGATCGCGGCGCAGGGCAAAGAGGTGGCCGATCAGGTGACGCTGATGTCGGCGCATCTGGCGACGGCCTCCGTCCATTTCTCGGAGTCCTCGGCGCTCATCAAGGAAGAGGTGCGCGAACTCAGGCAGCTCGTCGGCTACACGGCCGTCACGGCGCGCGACAAGGTCGAGCAGGTGAGCGCGACCATTGATCAGGCGCAGCGGCAGTTCTCCAACACCACCCTGTTCATCCACACGAAACTGGTCGAACCGGCGCGCGAGTTGGCCGCGATTATGGCGGGCGTCCGGCGCGGTCTGGAAGTGCTGGTATCGCCCGCCCCCAAACAGATTGACCAGACCTACGGAGAGGACGAGTTGTTCATCGGCTGACCCCGGCGCACTCGCGTCCGACTCCACATTCCCAAAGTCCCAGGTTCAAGGTCAGACTTTGGACTTGGGACTTTCCGGTTTTATGTTGCAAGATTCGCACCGAAAATATCGAAAACCGTTATGACAACCCAAGCACCCCTCGAACTCAAGAAGACCGTCAATTTACCGAAGACCAATTTCGCGCAGAAGGCCAACCTCGCGCAAGGAGAACCCGCGCGCCTGAAGCGTTGGTCGGAACTGAACCTTTACCACCTGATCCGCGAAGCGCGGCGCGGGCGCGAGAAGTTCATCCTCCACGACGGGCCGCCCTACGCCAACGCCGACATCCACCTCGGCACGGCGCTCAACAAGATCGTCAAAGACTTCGTCGTCAAATCGCGCACCATGCTCGGCTACGACGCGCCCTACGTCCCCGGCTACGACTGCCACGGGCTGCCCATCGAACTCTTCGTTGACAAAAAACTCGGCGCGAAGAAAGCGAACATGCCCGCCGTGAGCGTGCGCCGCGCCTGCCGCGAACACGCGAGCGATGCCCTGAAGCGACAGACGCGCGACTTCCAAAGGCTCGGCATCCTCGGCCTCTGGGAGAACCCTTATCTCACGATGTCGAACCAGTACGAGGCCGAGACGGCGCGACTCTTCGGCCGCTTCGTCGAGCGCGGCTACGTCTACAAGGGCGCGCGCCCCGTCTACTGGTGCGTCTACGATCAGACCGCGCTGGCGGAAGCCGAAGTCGAATACAGGGAGCACACGAGTCCGTCCGTCTACGTGAAGTTTCCTCTGGCCTCCGACCCGTCGGCGATAGACCCCGCGCTCGCGGGCCGCAATGTTTTTTTCCTCATCTGGACGACGACGCCGTGGACACTGCCCGCGAACCTCGCCATCGCCGTCAACCCGAACTTCGAGTACGCTGCGATTGAGAACGGCGAAGAGGTTTACATCGTGGCGAGCGAACTGGCCGGGGCGGTCGCAGAGAAGTGCGGGCTTGACGCGCCGCAGGTTGTCGCGCGTTTTCCCGGCGCGACGCTCGACCGCCTCGAATGTCGTCACGCGTGGCTCGAACGCAAGTCGCTCGTCATCCTCGGCGAGCACGTCACGCTCGGCGGCGAGGCCGACGCCGAAACGGAACTCGACGTGCGAGAGGCGCGCGACAAAAGCGCGACCGGCAAGGCCGGGACGGGCTGCGTCCACACCGCGCCCGGCCACGGCCACGACGATTTCGTGATCGGCAAGCAGTACGGGTTGGACATCTATTGCCCGGTTGACCACGCCGGACGCTTCACCTCCGAAGTCGAACACTTCGCGGGCGAGCGCGTGTTCGAGGCCAACCCGAAGATCGTCGAGTTTCTCAAAGAGCGCGGCGCGTTGTTGTTCAGCGAAAATTATAACCACCGTTACCCGCACTGCTGGCGTTGCAAGAACCCGGTTATCTTCCGCGCCACGCCGCAATGGTTCATCTCGCTCGACGCGCGCGCGGCCGAGCCTCCCGTCGAGCAGGACGAGGACGGGCGCGACATCACGAACTACACCGATAACGAGACGCCCGCGCCCGAATCCCTGCGCGCGGGCGCACTGCGCGAGGTGGAGCGGAGCGTCCGTTGGCTTCCGGCGTGGGGCGAAGATCGGATGCGCAACATGCTCAAGGGTCGCCCCGACTGGTGCGTCTCGCGCCAGCGCGTGTGGGGCGTGCCCATCCCGGCCTTCTACTGCGAGGGTTGCGGCGAGGCTATCGCCGACGCGTCCGTCATCAAACACGTCGCACGCATCTTCGAGCGCGAAACCTCCGACGCGTGGTACGTGCGCGAGGCGAAGGATTTGCTGCCCGAAGGATTCGCGTGCCCGAAGTGCAACGCCGCCGCCTTCACGAAGGAGACGGACATTCTCGACGTGTGGTTCGACAGCGGCTCGTCCTCCGTGGCCGTGCTCGAACACTACGAAGAGTTGCACTTCCCCGCCGACGTGTACCTCGAAGGCGGCGATCAGTATCGCGGCTGGTTCAACTCGTCGCTGATGGTCGGCCTCGCCGCGCACGACCGCGCGCCCTACCGCACGGTGCTCACGCACGGATGGGTGGTGGACGGGCAGGGCAAGGCCATGCACAAGTCTGCGGGCAACTCCGTCTCGCCGAACGACGTGATCAAGGGGTCGGGCGCGGAGATCATACGCCTCTGGTGCGCTTCCTCCGACTACCACGAGGACATGCGCTGTTCCGACGAAATCCTGCAACGCGTCTCGGACGCCTATCGCAAGATGCGCAACACCGCCCGCTTCGCGCTCGGCAATCTCGACGGCTTCGACCCGGCGCGCGACGCCGTGGACGCAGGCCAACTGTCGGAGATTGACCGTTGGGCGCTCGCCGAACTCGACGCCGTGACGGAGCGCGTGCGCGCGGCTTACGAGGCTTATGAGTTTCACACGGTCTATCACGCGCTCTACCACTTCTGCACCGTGACGCTCTCGGCGCGCTACTTCGACATCATCAAGGACAGGCTCTACACCGCCGCGCCGCGCTCCGCAGCGCGCCGCTCCGCTCAGACCGCGCTTCACCGGATCGCCGACGCGCTCGCGCGGCTGCTCGCGCCCATGCTCGTCTTCACCGCCGACGAAATCTGGGAGAACATCCCGCGCGCCGAGGGCGACGCGGAAAAGTCGCTCGGGTCAGTTCACCTCGCGGAGTTTCCCGCCTCGAACGGAATGGAGGACGCAGAGTTGGCCGCGCGCTGGGCGCAATTGTTCGAGGTGCGCGACGTGGTTCTGCGCGAACTCGAAGCGGCGCGCAACGCGAAACTGATCGGCAGCGGACTCGAAGCCCGTGTCCGCATCTTCGCGTCTGAACCTGAGTATAGTTTGCTTGAGCAGTACAAAGACCAACTGCGTTACACCTTCATTGTTTCGCAGGTCGAACTGGTGAAGCTCGACGAGGCGAAGGCCACCGTCGGCGTCAAAGTCGAACGCGCGGAGGGCGAGAAGTGCGAGCGGTGCTGGAACTATTCCCTGCGCGTCGGCGAATCCGCACGCTACCCGACGGTGTGCGAACGCTGCGTCGAGGCTCTGGCCGAGATTGAGCGGGAAGGGGGCGCGGCGTGAAGGCGCGCGAGTTTAGTTGGCGCATCTGGTATCTGCTCACGGCCTTCGGCATCTACATGGTTGATCAGATGTCGAAGGCCTGGGCGGTGCGCACGCTGCGTCTCGGCGGGGACAAGACTATCATCGGCGGCTTTCTCGATTTCGCTTACGCGGAGAACCCCGGCATCGCCTTCGGGCAGTTGCAGGAGGGCGGCTGGTGGGGGCGTTGGGCGCTGGCCGCGCTGGCGGCGGCGGCGGCCGTCGCCGTCCTCACCTACTTC
>DATHAZ010000095.1:0-22447 GCA_035296445.1 Pyrinomonadaceae bacterium
CTTTTATGTCTCTCGCTCGCATTCTTCACCGCCAACTACAGGTCGCGCGCGTCTTCGGGATTCCCGTCAGGATTGATTACCGCTGGTTCATGGTGTTCGCCCTGAGCACCTGGCTCATCGCGAGCAACTTCGAGCAGGGCACGCCGCTCGTGCGCTACGTCAACGTCACGCCCTCGGCGGCGTGGGTCGTCGGACTGGTGACGACGCTCGGCCTCTTCCTCTCGATCTTCGGGCACGAACTGTCGCACGCTCTCGTCGGGCGGATCGAGGGCATCGAGACCGAAGAGATCGTGCTGCACCCGTTCGGCGGCATGGCGCGGCTCGACCGCGAACCGGACAATGCGCGCGCCGAGTTTCGCATTGCGGTGGCAGGCCCGGCTTCGAGTTTCCTCTTCTGCGTCGTGGCTTTCGGCGCGATGATGATCGCCGCCGCCTTCGAGCAAAAGTTGGTCGGCGCGGTCTTCTTCATCCTCGGCTTCTGGAATCTCATGCTCGCCGTCTTCAACCTGCTCCCCGGCTACCCGCTCGACGGCGGGCGCGTGTTGCGCGCCTTCCTCTGGCATCGAAACGGGAAGCTCGAAGAGGCGACGCGCATCGCCTCGCTCGGCGGCCAACTCATCGCGTGGACGCTCTTCGTCTTCGCCCTGCTGCTCTACTTCAAGACGGGCGATCTCTTCATGGCCTTGTGGTCGGTGGTGGTCGCGCTGTTCCTCCATAGCGCGGCGGTGAGCGTCGGGCGCGGGAACAAAAGTCTACAGACGGTGGGCGACGCCATGAGCGCGCCCGTCTCGGTCGAGCCGGAGACGCTCGTCAGTCATTTCATTGACCTGTTTTTGCCCCAGCACCCGCAGGAGGCTTTTCCGGTCGCGCGCGGGCGCAGCCTGCACGGCATCCTGACGCTCTCGGACGTGCGAAAACTGCCGGACGCGAGTCGCCACCGCACGCGCGTCGCAGACGTGATGCGGCCGGTCGCGCCCGAACTCTTCGTTGACCCGGCCACCCCTCTCTCTCGCGCCGATGCCCTGATGAAACAGAACGGCGCGGGCGCGCTCGCCGTCTTAAACGGCGCGGGCGAACTCGTCGGCTTCCTCCAGCGCGCGCGCCTCAAGCGGCGCAAAGAAACAAAATAATTCGACCCATTTTTACCGGGTATTGCCGCCCGCGCGCAGGTGTGCGAGGGGTTGTGTTGCTTTGTGTCGAGCTTTTCGACATAATCGGCGCGGATGCGTTTAACTTTAACCCCTTGGGAGAGGCTGTAGATGCCGGCTGTTCCGGGTGCGCTTATTGCGAATGGGCTGATTACTGTTTTGAAGTTTATCGCAGCCGCGATCACGGGTTCGTCGAGCATGATGGAGCAGGCCGATCCCGCAGCACATTGTGTAAAAAGCGGTCGGTTGTCCGCTGTTTGTGCCGCCCCCGGCGGACGCCTGCAAGTCGGAGTTTGAGTTAAGCGGCCGGGAAAACAACTGACCACTGACAAGTGACAACGGACAACTATCAAAGAACAGCCTTTATGTTTTTCGCGCCCACTTACACGGAATATCTGGACAGACTTCGCGAGCCGCGCAATCTGCTCGACATCGCGCTGGTCTTTCTGATCGTGTACACGGTGTTGAAGCTCCTGCGCGGGACGCGCGCCGTGCCGATGGCCGCCGGCATTGCGTTCTTCGCACTGCTCTACTGGATCGCCTACAAGCGCGATCTCGCCACGCTCGAATTCGTGCTGCGCGGCGCGTTGATTTACCTCGGCATCGCCATCATCGTCCTCTTCCAGACGGAGATCAGGCAGGCTCTGATCTCGCTCGGCAACCAGATACGCCTGCCGAGCCTCGCCCGCCATCGCGGGCAATTCGGCGAGGGCGTCTATGACGAGATCGTGCTCGCGGCCACGACGCTCGCCTCGACGAAGACGGGCGCGCTCGTCGTCATCGAACGCGGGGTCGGGTTGAAGAACGTGACCGACGGCGGCGTCAAGATGGACGCCGAACTCAGCTACGATCTGCTCGTCACGATCTTCAACCCGGCGACGCCTTTGCACGACGGCGCGGTCGTCATCCGTCGCCACCGGGTCGCCGCGGCCGCCTGCTTTCTGCCGCTCACGCTGAACCCGCGTCTCTCGAAAGACCTCGGCACGCGCCACCGCGCCGCCATCGGCATCACGGAAGACACGGACGCCGTCGCCGTCGTCGTCTCCGAAGAGACCGGACTCATCTCCTTCGTGCAGGCCGGGCAAATCCGGCGCGGACTCGACGCCACCAAGCTGCGCGCCGCCATCTTCGACGCCATCAAAACCCCCGCGCGCACGAACGAAGAGACGACCCCGCAGTCTGCCGAAACCGAAAGCGAGCGGAACGAAGTTGTCTCGACGTGAGAATTTAAAGTGTCGCCGGACTCTCTAAGTGTGATGAAGAGAACTTTTCTTTTGCTGGCGGTCGCGCTGCTCCTCATTTTTCTCTCGGGTTCAATTTACACCCGGGGGATAAACTACGAACTCCGTGGGCTGTCGGCCGCGGAACGAATGTCCGTGTTGGACACGACCACCATCGGAGAAAAGTGGGCAGCGGTCAAATTCGGGATGCTCGGCTACGGGTTGTTGCTGCTACCGCTCGCAGGCTTTTTCTACTACAAGGCTCAGGATAAATCTTTGCCGCACTAAACTCTGATGACTTTTCGCGAGATGGAAAGAGATGCCGTCCAGATGGGACGGCGATGGCTGCACGATCTCCTGTTCGCCGACTGGGGATTGAAATTGCTCGCGCTCGCCATCACGCTCGGCTTATGGTTCGCCGTGACCGGGCAGCGCGTGCCGACGACGGCGCGGATGCATGACGTGCGGCTCTCTTTCGTGCTGCCGCCCGATATGGAGATCAGCAACGAGCCACGCGATAAAGTAGATGTGTCCCTACGCGGCAACAAGAGCGCGCTCGATGCGATCAGATCGGGCGATGTGTCCTTGAGCTACGACGCCAGCAGCTACAGGCCGGGCGAGCGCGTCGTGCGACTCTCACCGAACAACATCACGTTACAATTGCCCGGAGGCATCGGCACGGAAGGCATCGTCGTCGAGCGCATCGAGCCGAGCAGCATCCCGCTCAGGTTGGAGCGACGCGTCGAGCGCGAGTTGGTCGTCGAACCCAAGCCGAGCGGCCAGGTGCCGGAGGGCTACGAGTTGCTGGGGCTTGAGCCTATGCCCGCGCGCGTGCGCGTGCGCGGCCCCGAGAGCCACGTCAACGCGCTCGAACGCGCGCCGACCGAAACCATCTTGCTCGACGGCCGCAAGGAGAATTTTACCGCCTCGCAACTCGCCATAGACATACCGGATCGCAAGATCGTCGCGCTCGATACGGTGGTTGACGTACAGGTGAAAATCGCCGAGGCGCGCGTGACCAAGCGTCTCGACGGGGTCGCCGCGCGCACGGCCGACGGCTCCGATGCGCTGCTCACGATTGAGGTGCGAGGCGCACGCTCCTACGTCGAACCCCTGCGCGCCGCAGACCTCTCGGTCGTCTTCGACACGGCGGCCGACGGCGCGACACGCCCGCGCCTTCTGCTGCCGCCGAATCTGGAAGGCCGTATCGAACTAATCTCGACTAATCCCTGAGAACCATCGGCTATCGGCCGTCGGCCACAGAGACTCGCGGAACTGCTGATAGCTGATGGCCGACTGCTGATAAAGCTCCTCATGAAAAAACTTTTCGGCACTGACGGCATGCGCGGCGAGGCCGGGCGTTTCCCGCTCGACGCGCAGACCGTGCGGACAACCGGCCGCTCACTGGCGCGCCATCTGGCGGAACACGCCGGGGGCGGGCGCGCGCCACGCATCCTGCTTGGACGCGACACGCGCGAGTCGGGCGATTGGATCGAGCACGCGTTCGCGCAGGGCGCGCGCGAGGCGGGCGCGGTGTGCGATTCGGCCGGAGTCATCACGACGCCGGGCGTGGCCTTCCTGACACGCACGCTTCCGGCCGACGCGGGCGTCGTCATCAGCGCGTCGCACAATCCTTATCTGGACAACGGCATCAAAATTTTCGTGCCCACCGGCCGCAAACTCGACGACGCGACGGAGCGGCTCATCGAAGCCGACATCCGACAAGCGCGCGGCGGCGAAGGCGAAAGCGACGAATCACACGCGCCGGAAAGTCTCGCTGAAATCTCGTCGCGAAGTGTGGAAACGGGTGGAGACGCGGGGTTGCGTGCTGCGTCTTTGCAGGCACGCTATCTGGACTACCTGTGTGAAGAGGTGGCGGCGGGCTTGCGGCTCGAAGGGCTGCGGATCGTCGTGGACTGTGCCAACGGCGCGGCGTCGCATCTCGCGCCCGCGCTCTTCGCGCGTCTGGGCGCGGAGGTGTCGGCCGTGGGTAACACGCCCGACGGGCAAAACATCAATCGCGAATGCGGCTCGCTTTACGTCGAACGACTCCGGGACAAAGTGGTGGCCGAGAACGCAGACCTCGCCGTGGCACTCGACGGCGACGCAGACCGCGCGCTCTTCTTAAACGCGCGCGGGCAGGTCGTTGACGGCGACGCGACGTTGTGGGTGATGGCGAAGAATTTTCAGGAGCGCGGCGAGTTGGCCGGCGCGTCGGTAGTCGCCACCGTGATGAGCAACATCGGGCTGGAACTCGCGCTCAAGTCGCGCGGCATCGAAATGCTGCGCGCCGATGTCGGCGACAAGTACGTGCTCGAAGAGTTGCTGCGCACGGGGGCAACGCTCGGCGGCGAACAGTCCGGCCACATCATCTTCCCGCGCGTCAGTCTGGCGGGCGACGGGATGATGACGACTCTCTTCCTGCTGCGCGCGATGCGTGAGGCGGGCGCATCGCTTGAGGAACTTGGCGCGGGCTTCACGCGCTACCCGCAGGTGCTCGTCAACGTGCGCGTCGGCGAGAAGCGCCCGTTTCAAGAGGTTGCGGAGATAGCCGAGGAAGCACGCCGGACTGAGGCCGCCCTCGCCGGGCAGGGGCGGCTGCTGCTTCGCTATTCGGGCACGGAACCGCTCGCCAGAATCATGATCGAGGGGCCGCGGCAGGACGAAATCGAGCGGCTGGCTAAAAATTTGGCGACCGTAATCGAGCGCACTCTCGGTAGCGGGAAGCAATAACAGCCGGGAAAACTTTACGCGCCGGTTGATGTAATTATTACCGGTTGAAGGCTGCTGCAAAGTTTGAATAAGCGTCGCCTGGCAGGGCGGAAAAGGCTGCAACCCCAGTAAAGACAGTTGATAGGTGCAAAAAAGTTAAAAAAGCGCTTGCACGGCACAGACATTGCGATGTATATTGTGGGGCAAGAGAGACGGTTGGTGGATCCTCCGTCTCAGTGGTTGCTGGGGTGAGGACAGTAGCCACGAATTAGAACCGGTGCAGCGTTCCCCAAGTTCGCTGCACCGGTTCTGCTTTTATGGCGACCCCTCCGCTCCGTTCCCCGATACGCCGCCGTTGTGCGAGCGTGCTAGAATCCGATTCGTTCTGAAAAATCTCTTTTCGGCGATTCAACTTTTCCACGAAAGCGTGAAGCCGTTCGTGCCGCTGCCATGAAGACGGACGACTACCGGCGCGATTACGCCGCCTATTCGGCCGCGCTTGAGCGCGCCCGATACGATTACCACACGGGCGTTGAGCCGGAGTTGCGCCTCGCGCCGCTTCGAGACCGCTACGCCGACCTCTGGACGCGCTCCGCGATTGACGATCTCACCCGCGCGCTTGAGGAAACTTCAAAACAATTTGAGACGGAGCGCGTCGCCCTCGCCGCCCTGTTACGCGCGGCGCAACTCGGCTACGTGGAAGAGCGCGCCGCGGAGGTGACGGACGAACTTGCACGCTGCGAAGCCTCCGCACGCGTCCTTTGGGACGGCGCGCGGCTCGCTTCCGCCGACGTGCCCGCCGTAATCGCAGACGAGACCGATCCCGCGCGCCGCCGCGATCTTGCCGCGCGCTGGTTCGACGCGTCGAGCGAATGCTCCGACCTCCGCGCCGCTCGCCTCGACGCATCGCGCGAAGCGGCGCGCTCGCTCGGCTGCGACTCTTATTTCGACTTCCTATCCGGGATCACCGGAGCGTCCGTCGAGAGTCTGAGCGCGGGGGCTGATGATTTTCTCGAACGCACCGCGCCGGTCTATGCCGTGAAGTTGTTTGAATGGTCTGCGCGTCACCTGCCCGAATCATTCGCCCGCGAGCCGGTCTATGCCGATAGCCTCTTCTTAGCGCGGCTGTTACATCTCGACCCGTTCTTCCCGGCGCGTGAACTGCGCTCCACTTACGACGCGACGCTCGGCGGGCTGGGGATTCGCGTAGGGCAACAATCCAACGTGCGGATCGAAACAACGGCGGCCGAATCCGCCAGAGAGCGCGCCGCGTGCTTCGCCTTGAAACCGCCGCAGGAGGTGCGGCTCGTTCACCCTGGCGAGGGCGGGACGAGTTGCTACCGGAAGTTTTTCGAGGCGGCGGGACGCGCACAGCATTTTGCATGGGTCTCGCGTGATCTGTCCGCACGTTATCCCGAACTGGTGTACGCGCCTGACGAGACGACGCGCGCGGGCTTCGCTTTTCTCTTCGGCGATCTTCTCACGGATGCTTCGTGGCTCGCCTCGCACAGGAACGTCCGGCCTTCGGAGGCGCACGAGATCGCGCGCTCCTTCGCGTTCGTCGAGTTGCAACGCACGCGCCACGCCTGCGTCCGTCTCCGGCAACAGCGCGTGCTGGAACAGTCTCCCGACGCGCGCTCGGAGCATCTGGCCGCATCGTATGCCACGGCCCTCGAAGAAGCGTCTAACTTTCGCGCGCACCCGTCGCTCTTCCTGCGAGATTTAGTTCCGGGGGGCTTGCGCGACAGGCGCGGCGAGAGAGAGCGTCTTACCCCCGCCGTTTATTTGCGCGCCCGTCTCTTCGCCGCCGCGCTCGGCGAATATTTTCGGACGCGCTACGGTCATCGCTGGTGGTCAACCAACAAAGCCGCCGACGAGTTGATTGACATGTGGAATACGGGTTCGCGCTACACGGTCGAAGAGTTGGCCTCGCTCGCCGGCCTCGGCACATTGAGCTTCGACTTATTGGCCGACTCGATCAACTCAACTCTCATCCGCGAATGAAACAGATGCGACACGTCCGCGTGCGCCTCGCGGCGCGTGAAAATTATGAGATCGAGATCGGCGCGAACGCGCTCGACGTGCTTGGCGACATCGCCCGCCGCTCCCTGTCGCCGCACGCGCGCCGCATCGCCGTCGTCTCGAACGAGCGCGTCTTCAAACTCTACGGCGCAGCGGTCGTTCGCAACCTGCGCGCCGCCGGGTTCAACGTCTCGCACTGGCTGATGGGCGACGGCGAGCATCACAAGAATCTCAGGACGGCGGCGCGCGCACTCGCCTTTTTTTCCGAGAGCAAACTTGAGCGGACGGATGCGGTCGTCGCGCTCGGCGGCGGGGTCGTGGGCGATCTGGCGGGCTTCGCGGCGGCCGTGTACCTGCGCGGCATCGCTTTCCTGCAAGCGCCGACGACGCTGCTCGCGCAAATTGATGCCTCCGTCGGCGGCAAAACGGCCGTCAACACGCGCGACGGGAAAAACCTGGTCGGGGCGTTTCACCAGCCGCGCGCCGTCGTCATCTCGACGGAGACGCTGCTGACGCTCCCGCAACGCGAACTGACCGCCGGGTGGTGCGAGGCGATCAAGCAGGGCGCGGTCGGGAGTCGCCGGCTGTTTGAACAGACGCGCCGTTTTCTCGCTGCGGAGCGAATGAGTGAATCCGCGCGCAATTTGAAGCCTGCGCAGCGACGCGCGGACGAACTCGCCGGCCTGATCGCCGCGCAGTGCGCTTTCAAAGCAGGGATCGTGGCCGATGACGAGCGGGAGGACATAGGGCGCACGGACGCGCGTTCGCGGCGCATCCTCAACTTCGGCCACACCACCGCGCACGCGCTCGAAGCCGTCACGCGTTACAGGCGTTTTCGCCACGGCGAGGCGGTCGGCTACGGGATGCTCGTCGCGGCTGAAATTTCCGCAAGGCTAGGCATGCTCGACGCTTCGGAGTTAGAATCTCTGAGAGCATGCGTCCGGCTCGCAGGACGCTTGCCCCGCGCAGACGATCTCGACGAGCGCGCCATCTTGCGCGCCATTGCTTCGGACAAAAAGAGCGTCGGCGGCCACGTCCGCTGGGTGCTGCTCGAACGCCTCGGGCGGGCGCGCATCGTCGGTGGCGAGGAGATTCCGCCGCGCGTCGTGCGTGCCGCGCTCCGTGCCGCGCTGGCCGGAAGTTTGGGAGATAAAAGTGAGGGTAACTGAAATGAGTCAGGTGCGAGACAGTCATTCCGATGCGCGGCGGACGCTTGAGCGCGGCAGTTCGCGCCTTAATTTCCTGATCGCGATGGCGGTCATCGCGGCGGTCGCTTATGCGGGCTACCAGTATGTGCCCGTGGCCTATCAGGCTTCGCAACTGAAGGTCTTCATGCAGGACACGGTGGACAACGCGGTCATCACCGGCAAGGACGCGCGCTGGACGGAGGATCAATTGCGTCGCAATCTGGAGACCTACGGCGTGCCCTCCGACGCCGTCGTCACCGTCGCCAACCGCGAATCGCGCATTGAGGCGCACATCGAATACACCACCCTCGTCCCGCTGCTGGTGACGACCTACGAATACAAATTCAACCACACCACGCGCAGCAACAATCTACTGTCGGGCGGCTGAGAGAAAGCGCACCGGGAAGGCAAAAGGGAAGGGGTAAAGGGAAACACTCTTTGAGTGTCCGTCCCTTTACCCCTTCCCCTTATACCCGTCTTCTTTGCAGCTAGACGGCCGCGACTTTCGCCCCGAGCGAACTTTGCAGTTGGACGTAAGCCGTGGGCGCGCTGGCGAGCCACGTTGTCGGGCAGACGCCACAGCGTTCGCAAGTGCTGACCGAGGGACACGGCGCGGTTGATTTCGCGATCTGCGCGCGTTCGTGTTCGCGCTGCATGAACTCGCGCCCGAGTCCGGCGTCAACGATCTCCCACGGCAAAAATTCTTCGTAGCCGCGCGCGCGGCCGGTGTGAAATGCGGGGTCGAATTTCGTCTCGCGCAAAGCCGCGCCCAGATCGCCGCCGTTACGCGCCAACGCCTCGATAACGCGGCTGACCGAGCGGTCGCCCGACGAAAAGAGCGCCTGCTCGTGCGCGATGCGCGCAGACATGGCGCGCACCTCGACGTTGGGAATTCGCGCGAGTTGCTTCGAGACCCATTTCAGACGCCGCTTGAGTTCGCGCTCCTCGCAAATCGGCTCCCACTGAAACGGCGTGTTCGGCTTCGGCACGAATCCGTTCAGGGCGGGAATGATCTTGCCGACGCGGCCGAATCGCTTGCCAGCTTCGAGCATCCTGTCCTTGATACGTTCGACGAGACGCACCATCTCTTCCAAATCTTCGTCGGTCTCCGTCGGCAGCCCGACCATCAGGTAGAGCTTGATCGTGAGCATCCCCCGGTCGAAGACCGCGCCGCAGATGTCAACGATCTCGTCGTTCGTCAAATTCTTGTTGATGACTTTGCGCAGGCGATCCGAACCCGTCTCGGGCGCGACCGCGATCTGCTGGTCGCGCGATTCGACAAGGGCGTCCAGCAGTTCGTCCTCGATCTGATCGAGTCGGAGGCTTGAGACGGAGATGCGGTAATTCATCTCGCGGAGTCCCTGCAAGATTTCGCTGATCTCCGGGTGGTCGCAGACGGCCGTCGAGACGAGACCGATCTTGTCGGTGCGCGCGCGCCACTCGGCGGCCTTCGCCAAAACGTCGCGCGCGGGCACGACGCGCGGCGGCCAGTAGTTGAAGCCCGCCCAGCAGAAGCGGCACCCTTGCGAGCAGCCGCGCGAAATCTCGATCAGGAAACGCTCGCCCATCTCCGCTTCCGGCGCCCACACCACGGTCGAAGGCGCGAACACGTTCTGCTGTCGCAAGCTCTCCGCGATCTCCAGATCACCGCGCCGCATCGCGCGCCTCAGAGTTCCTTCCTTCGGGTTCTCGGCCGCGACTGCGCGCCCGACGCGCACGGGCACGCCCGGCTGCTTCGGCGTGTAAGATTCGATTGCGCCCGTGTCGTCGTAGCGCACGTCGTAGAGCGAGGGCACGTAGAAGCCGCGACCGCGACGCGCGAGCGCGAGCAGTAAATCTTCCTTCGCGCCTTCGTTCGAGAGGATCGCGTCAACCAACTGCGGCACGAGCACTTCGCCCTCGCCGACGCCGACGACATCCGTGAAATCCGCGATGGGTTCGGGATTCAAAAACGACGCTGCGCCGCCCATCACGATGAGCGGATCGTGGTGCGTGCGCTCGCGCGCCCAGAGCGGGATGCCCGCGAGCCTGAGCAGCCGCGCCATGTTCAGGTAGTCCGTCTCGAACGAAATCGAAAAGGCGACCACGTCGAAATCGCGCACGCTGGTCTGCGTCTCCAGGGAGAGCAGCGGCGTGTTCGTCTTCTCATACTCGCGCATCTCCGCGTCGTCCGGCAGAAAGACGCGCTCGCAGGAGACTTCCGGGATTTGGTTGAAAATTTCGTAAACCGCGTGAAAGCCGAGATTCGCCATCCCGACCGCGTACACGTTCGGGTAGCAGAGCGCGACGCGCAAATTCGCACCGCGCTTAACGATGTAGCCCTCTTCCGTGGAGAGCTTTCTCCTGTAACTTTCGACGATTTTCTTCATTAAAAAGCTGTCAGTTGTCCGTAATCAGTGGTCAGTTGTGTGCGTGTATTTGATGCGGAATCTTAACTTTAAGAGGCTTCCCGGCATAGACAAACAACGGACGACTGACCACGGACGACTGACAAATTACTGATTCGTTCCCTCCAGAAACGCTTTCAGTTTGCGCGAACGCGACGGATGACGCAACTTGCGCAGAGCCTTCGCCTCGATCTGGCGGATGCGCTCGCGCGTCACGGCGAAGTGCTGGCCGACCTCTTCAAGCGTGTGTTCCGACCCCGTTGTGCCCAGCCCGAAGCGCATCTTGATGACCTTTTCTTCGCGCGGCGTGAGCGTCGCCAGCACCTCGTCCGTGATCACGCGCAGGTTGGCCGCCACCACCGCGTCGGCCGGGTTCAAAATAGACCTGTCTTCGAGAAAGTCGCCGAGGTGCGAATCTTCCTCTTCGCCAATCGGCGTCTCAAGCGAAATGGGCTCCTGCGCGATCTTCAAAACCTTGCGCACCTTCGAGACGGGGATGTCCATCTTGCGCGCGATCTCCTCGCTCGTCGGCTCGCGCCCGAGTTCCTGCACGAGCGCGCGCGACGTGCGGATCAACTTATTGATCGTCTCGATCATGTGGACGGGGATGCGGATGGTGCGCGCCTGATCGGCGATGGCGCGCGTGATCGCCTGTCTGATCCACCACGTCGCGTAGGTCGAGAACTTGTAGCCGCGCCGCCACTCGAATTTGTCCACGGCCTTCATCAAACCGATGTTGCCTTCTTGAATGAGGTCGAGGAACTGCAAGCCGCGGTTCGTGTACTTCTTCGCTATCGAGACGACGAGGCGCAAATTCGCTTCGATCAGTTCGCGCTTGGCCTGTCCCGTCTCGTGTTCGCCCGCGACGATTGCCTGGAGCGAACGCCTGATCTCGACGGGCGAGATGAGCGTCTCCGTTTCGATCTGCTGGAGCTTCCGCTTCGCCGCCGCGATGTGCCGCTTGTAGTCGCGTTCCTCTTCGGGCTTGATGCGCCGCTTGCCGAGCCGCTCGGTGTACTTGTCTATGTCGCGTTCGGCGTTGCGCGCCTCTTTGGCGACGGCGCGGATCGCGCCGATCAGGCGCTGGCGCGCGCGCTCCGTCAGGTTCAACTGTCCGATCTCGTGCGCGATCTCCAGGCGCGAGCGCGCGACCTTGCGGCGCAGGCGCAACAACTTTTTCGACGCCTTGCCGCGCGTCAACTTCTGCTCGCCGCGCAGGCGTTCCCATTCCCTGAGTCCGGCCTTGAAATGCCTGCGGATGTTCGCGATGCCCTCGACCGTCCACTGCTGATACTCTTCGGCTTTGTCCTCGATGCCCGTCAGTTCGGCCTGCTCGGAGAAGGTCACGACATCGCGGATGCTGATCTTATCGGCGATGAGGTCGTCGCCGATGCGCAGGAGTTCGCAGACGGCGATGGGCGAGCGCGAGATGGCTTTGCGGGTTTTACGCTGGCCGCGTTCGATGCGTTTGGCGATGGCGACCTCGCCCTCACGCGTGAGCAGCGGGACGACTCCCATCTCGCGCAGGTAGAGGCGCACGGGGTCGTTCGTCTTGTCGAGCATGCCCGCCGACAGATCGAGACTCGCTTCGTCTTCGTCCAAAGCCTCTTCGTCTTCGGGAGAGCCGGCGGCGGCAGAGGACTGCGCGGCCTGTTCGATGAGGCGTTCGTCTGAATCCGCGACGATGATGTTCGCGCCGTCCAACTTTTGCAGCACGTCCTCGATGTCGTCGGGCGAGACGACGTTGTCGGGCAGCGCGCGGTTGAGTTCGTCGAACGTCAGATACTTCTTGTCCGCGCCCAACTCCAACAGACGTTGCACCACGTCGTCCTGATCTTTCTCTTCCATGCTCGCCATAACTTTGGATTTCGGATTCGCAATTTTTGACCCGCCGCCCGCGCTCTCGAATGCGAGAACGACGGACGCGGGCGGGAATTGTTCAAAAATTTAAAATCGAAAATACCCCCGCGCCGCCGTTAGTTGCGAGGAAGCAGCGCGCTCCGACGCCTCGTCCAGTTCAAGTTCTCCATCACGAGCGCGTCGCGCCGTTCGTTGTCGCCCGCGCGTTCGGCCGCCGTGATCTCTATCGCCAAATCTTTCAGCCGCCGCTCGACGCGCATCAGCCTGAGCGTGAGCAGGCAACTTTCGGCTTCCGCCACCACCTCGTCCGCCGCCTCGCCCTCGGCGCGCTCGACAGGTTCGCTCATCAACAGGAGGGGCACGAGGTCGGAGGCTACGGCGTCGCCTTCCGTGCGCCCGCCGAGCGTGTCGAAACTGACTTCCGCGCCCGCCGCTTCGATCTCCGAGAGCGCGCGGAAGACGCCGGCCGTCGGCAAATCCTCGTAGTCGTCCGGCTCGATGCGCGGCAGAAGAATGCGCCGCAGTTCGGCGTCATGCACGAGCAGTTCGAGCAGGCGTTGCTCGGCGACAGTGGGCGGCGCGCTCTGCGCCCGCACGATACTCTGTTTAATTTCAGCATCGTTCGAGGCAGCCGTTCCAGTTGGCTTTGCTTTTACGCTCTGCCATATCTCCTTGCGTAAAGTGTTTTCGATATGAAACGCATACATCGCCAGATCGAAGTAATCGCGCTTCTGTATTGAATTGGGAGCAGCACGGATAAAAGGAATTACCTCTTCAACCGCCTCGGCTTTATCAGTTGCGCGGTGTAAGTTGCGCCCTTTAGACGCTAAATCAATAACGAATTGTATTAGTGAGGGAGCTTCACCCCGTCGCTTATTGTATTCACCAAGGCCATGCATTTTGATGAACTCATCAGGATCGGCATTGTCAGGCAGCACAAGAACTTTTACTTCAAAACCATCTTTGATGAAGGGTTCAAAGACGGTGAATGCTCGTCTTGCTGCCTTCATTCCTGCACTATCACCATCATAGTTGACTACAACCTTACGCGCAAACCGTGCTAATAAGCCCACTTGTTCCGGCGTCAACGCAGTGCCCAGGCTCGCCACCGCGTTCCGCACGCCGAACTGGTAAGGGATGATCAGATCGAGATAACCCTCGACCAGAATCGCAAACTTCTTGCGCCTGATCTCGTCGCGCGTCTGGTGCAATCCGTAGAGGTGACGCCCCTTCGTGTAGGCCGCCGTCTCCGGCGAGTTGAGATACTTCGGCTCGCCCGTCCCCATCACGCGCCCGCCGAAGGCGACCGCCCGCCCCTGCGCGTCGAGCACGGGGAAGATGACGCGCCCGCGAAAGCGATCATAAAAACCGCCCGCGTCTTTTTTGACGACGAGGCCGCTTCGCTCGATCTGAGTCGCCGTCGCCCCCTTGCGTTTGAGGTACGCGCCGAGACCGTCCCAACTGTCGGGCGCGTAGCCGAGCCGGAAAGTCTTGCGCGTCTCGTCGGTGATGCCGCGCCCTTCGATGTAATCGCGCGCCGCACGCGCCTCGGCGTTGCCTTCCGTTAACTGCCCCTCCCACCATTCGAGCGCCCACGAGTTGAGTTCGACCACCTCGTCCGCTTCCTTCCGGCGCGATTCAAAACGCTTGTCGTCCTGCATCTCCGGCAGCGGCATGTTCACCTTCTCGGCCACGATCTTGATGGCTTCGGGAAACGACACGCGCTCGATCTCCATCACGAAATTGAAGACGCTACCGCCCTTCTGGCAGCCGAAACAGTAGAAGATGTCCTTCGACGGGTTGACGGAAAAAGAGGGCGTCTTCTCCTGATGAAACGGGCAGCACGCCATCCAGTTCGCGCCCTTCTTCTTCAAGCTGACGTAGTCCTGCACGACGCGCACGATGTCGGCCTGCCGTCTCAAATCGTCAATGAATACTTGCGGGAAGCGCACTGCTTTAAGTTTGTGTCTTCAATTGATTGAGAAAATCCGCGGGGGAATAAACAGGCAACACGGCGTTTTTATAATCGTCCAGATTGCGCGTCACAATCGCGTCGAGACCGACGGCCGCCGCGCTCGCGTGTTGCACCGCATCTTCGTAATCGGTGAAGGACAGTGTGAAGGCGGCTTCGAGAACGGTTTGAGTGATCGGACAAACCTCGACGGCAATCAGTAGATCGCCGATTGCTTGTCTGGCCTGGTCAATACCTTTGGCTTTGCGCATGAGATAGAAGACGTTCACCGGAGTGATGCCGGAGATATACCCGCCGCAAGCGCCCCGTGCGATAAGCTCAAATAATTCTCCGGCGACTTCAGAAAAGGGTTCTCGTTCCAGCAGGAAGTCGAGCACCACGTCGGAGTCGAGCAGGACGCGCATCAGGAGTATTTCTCCGACAGGTAATTAACGTAATCTCCCTTCAACTCCTCGTCCGAAGGCGGTTCACCCCCGGATTTGGCTATGCCGCGCAACCGTCTCACGGCTGCGATTTTGCGCACGCGCTCGCCTTCATCAGTAATCTCTGAATTACTCGGAGCAGAGATGGAAGCTGCGCTTCGTCCCGCTTCCAGGTCTTCGCGCAGGCTGCGAGTGATCGCCTCGATCAAAGCGATGCGCTCCGCGACGGATAGTCGTTTGATCTCTTCGATGAACTGCTGTTGTGTCATAACAACCTCCCGTCAGTCAATTCTAACGCAGTCCCGCACGACGCGCACGATGTCGGCCTGCCGTCTCGAATCGCCAATGAATACTTGCGGGAAGCGCATGCTGATTTACGGGTCTATTGCTTCAACTCGACGAGGGTCGCGCCCGCGCCGCCCTGGTCGGGCGGGGCGGCGGTGAAGGTTTCGACGTGCGCGTGCGTGCGCAGGAAGTCGGCGATGGCGCGACGCAGCGCGCCCGTGCCGTGGCCGTGGATGATGCGCACGCGCGCGTAACCGTTTAAGAAAGCCTCGTCCAGAAACTTGTCTGCGGCATCAACGGCCTCGTCCGTGGTGCGACCGATGAGATTGAGTTCCGCCGCCGGTTGATCCTTCGAGCGGCTGAGGCGCACGTCGGCCGTGCGCGCGGCGGCGGCGGCCATGCGTTCGAGCTGCGAGCCGCCGTCCGCGCCGCGCGCCCCTTCCTGTTTGGCCTGCGGCGCGCGCTCCATCAATTCGAGGTTCGAGAGTTTTTCGCGCAGTCGGACGTGGCCGATGCGGATTTCGGCGTCCGCGCCCGCCACCCTTTCGACGACGCCCGTCTTGCCGAGCGTCAGCAAACGCACCGTGTCGCCTTTGACGATCTCGCGCTCGACGCTCGCCGGTTGGAACGCTTCAGTGCCCGACTTCGTGCGCGACGCGCCCGCCTCCACGTTGTTCGCCTGACGAACGACGCGCACCCCGCCGCCCGCCCCTTCCGCGTGCGCGGACTTCGACGCGGGACGCGCGCGGGCGGTCGTCGTCGCCGCTGCGGCTCGCTGCGCTTCGCGGCGCAGTTCGGCGGCGCGCGTCGCGGCCTCGCGTTCGACGCGCGCACGCTCGGCGCGGTCTTCGATCTTGGAGACAAGCTCCTTCGAGCGTTGTTCAAACTCCGCGAGCCGCTCGCGCATCTCGCGCTCGAAAGTCGTTTGACGTTCGCGCTCGCGGCGTTCGGCGTCGCGGTCGAGCGTGGAATATTTTTCGGCCACCGCCGCGCGTTCCTCTTCGAGCGCGCGGCGCAACGCTTCGGCCTCTTCCGACTCGCGCTTGATGCGACGCAGGTATTCGGCCGCCTCGCGCGAAGACTCCCGGACGCGCGCCGACGCGGCTTCGACGATTCCTCGCGGGAAACCGAAACGCCCCGCGATCTCGATGCCGGAGGACGATCCGGCCAGACCGACGAGCAGGCGATAAGTCGGCTGCAAAGTGCGCTCGTCGAACTCGACGCTCGCGTTCAACACGCCCGACTCGTTCGCCGCATACTGCTTGAGACCGCTGTAGTGCGTCGTGGCGACGACGTGCGCGCCGCACGCGCGGCGGAAATGATCCACGACGGCGACGCCGAGCGCCGAGCCTTCTTCCGGGTCTGTGCCCGTGCCGACTTCGTCTAAGAGGACGAGCGCGGGCGCGCGGCAGAGTTCGAGCATGCGGCTGATGTTGGCGACGTGCGCGGTGAAGGTCGAGAGGTTGGCGGCGAGCGATTGGCTGTCGCCGATGTCGGCGAGGACGGATACGTAGAACGGGAAACTCGCCGCGCGTGCAGGGACGTGCAGGCCGGAGAGTGCCATCAGCGCGAGCAACCCGGCGGTCTTGAGGACGACGGTTTTGCCGCCCGCGTTCGCGCCGGAGATGACCATGACAGGGTGCTCCGAGTCGAGTTGGAAGGAGACGGGCACGACCTCTCCGCCCGCGCCGCGCAAATTCTCTTCGAGCAGGGGGTGGCGCGCGGCGTCGAGCGCGAGCGCGGCGTCCGCGCCGACGAAGGGCTGCACGCAGTTGAAGCGCACGGCCAACACGGCCTTAGCCATGATGAAGTCGAGTTCGGCGACAGCTTCGGCTGCGCGTTCGATGGCGGGCAGTTCGCGGCGCAGGTCGTCCGTCAGCGTCGAGAGGATGCGCGTGATCTCGCGTTCCTCGGTCTCGCGCAAATTTTGCAGTTCGTTGTTGCTCTCAATCGTCTCCAGCGGTTCGATGAAGACGGTCGCTCCCGAAGACGAGAAGCCGTGCGCGACGCCGCCCACGCGCCCGCGATGATCCGAGCGCACGGGGATGACGAAACGGTCGTTGCGCACCGTGACCAGGTTGTCCTGAATCGCTTCGTCCGAGCGGCGCATCAGGTTTTCGAGCGAGCGCGTGATGTTGGAGCGCAGGCGGTTGATGTCGTGGCGGATGCGCGCGAGTTCGGGGCTGGCGCGGTCGTCGAGTTCGCCGCTCGGCAGGATTTTCGCCGTCACGCGCGCGGCGAGGCTGTACAACTCGCGCGGGAGGTCTGCGACGAGTTCCCACAGGACGGGCACGTCGGCGCGCTCGGCCTGAATCGCAGCGCGCGCCGCCCCGACCTGATCGCAGAGGCGCGCGAGCGCGAGCAGCGGCAGCGGTTCGAGCGTCGCACCTTCGATGCGCAGGCGCGCGATTGACTCCGCGGGGTCGGCCAACTCCGAGAACGACCACGCCGCGCCGCTTCTCCTGCGCAGTTCGGCGCACTCGGCCACCGCGTCGAGCGCGCGCCGCACCGCCTCCAAGTCGGCGAGCGGCGCAAGCCTCTCGGCGCGCGCACGCCCCATCGGCGTCTGCGCCACGCGCCTCACCAGTTCGCGCAACCCGTCGTATTCGAGCACCCTGAAAGCTTGTTCGTTCATAGCTGGTAAATAGTAAATGGTAAATGGTGAATGGCGGAAGCCGGGTTTTTATCCGTTCACCATTTACCATTTACCATTCACGGTTTTTCACGTTCTGCGGCGGCGGCGTTCGACGCCCTGCATGGCGGCATCGAAGAGGCGCGCGGGGTCGAGCAGGGCGACGGCGTGCGTCTGGTATTGAATGGTGCGGCGGATGAGGGAATTGCCCGGAGCGTCTGTCTCGACATGCGCTCCCTCGTCGTATAGTTCGACCCCGTGTTCGACGGCTTCGACCGAGAGTGCGAGTTGCTCGTCGCCTTTGAGCGCGATAACGAGCGGCGTGGGAGCTTGCGACGCGGGCGTGTGCATCGGTTGAGACGCGAAAGGCTGCGACCCGGCGGCCTTCGCGCCGTCCAAAGTTTCTTCGGGCAATAGGGGAAGCGGATCGATCAGGGTGAGAATCCGGCCGCGCTGGCCGACGACGCCGCGCACGGGCGCGGGCGCGAACGGCAGCGGCGTGGGCGTTAAATTCTCGCACGTCGCCGCGACCTCGTCCGCATAGACGGCGAAGAGGCGCGCGCCCGTGCGCATGACGAAGAGCCTGCGGGGCGCGGCGGCGTCATCGTCTGCACGCTCAGCGCGGGTTGAAAGCGTCGCCATCGTCTCTTCGTGTGTCGTCTCGTTCATGCCGCCCGACATGGTAAACTGAACCGCAAAACTTTGCGAGAAACGCGTGGCGCGCGCATGATGCGCCCGCCCCGCGCATTGCCTGGATTAAGTGGCCGGTGAATCTGCACGCCCGCGCGGACGCGTATATTCGAGCGCGTCTCTATAATCTGAAAATTAAAGACTGAAAGTTGTCGGCGTCGGCGATACGTCCGTCAGGAGTGTTGATGTCCAGTAAGCGTTTGATCCTCGTGTGTGTCTTAATCCTGCTGGGGATTTCGGGCGCGGCGCGCGTCGCCGTGGCCCAGTGGAGCGAAGAGGCTGTTGAGAAGGATACCGAGATGTCCATACCAGATCGAGGGCGCGTGCGTGCGCCCGAACTCGGGAACAATCGCGGTTGGCTCAACACCGACCGGCCGCTCTCGCTCGCCGCGCTGCGCGGCAAGGTCGTGCTGCTCGACTTCTGGACTTACGGCTGCATCAACTGCATTCACGTCATCCCCGACCTCAAGCGGCTCGAAGCGAAATACCCGAACAACCTCGTAGTCATCGGCGTCCACTCCGCCAAGTTCGAGAACGAGAAACAGAGCGACAACGTCCGCCAGATCATTCTGCGCTACGAGATCGAGCACCCGGTCGTCAACGATGCGGACTTCCGCATCTGGCAGTCTTACGCCGTGCGCGCGTGGCCGACGCAGGTTCTGATTGACCCGGCCGGGTACGTCGTCGGCAAGGTGGAAGGCGAAGGCAACTACGAGGCGATTGACCGCGGGATAGCCGGCACGCTCGCCGAGTTTCGCAAGCGCGGCGAGTTGAACGAACAACCGCTCAGGCTCGCGCTCGAACGCGCGAAGACCGGCAACATGCCGCTCGCTTTCCCCGGCAAGATTCTGGCCGACGCGAAAACAGACCGCCTCTACATCGCCGACTCGAACCACAACCGCATCGTCGTCACAAAACTCGACGGCGCGTTCCTCGACACCATCGGCACGGGCGAGCGCGGCGCGGCCGACGGCTCGTTCGAGCGCGCCACCTTCTACCGCCCGCAGGGACTCGCGCTCGACGACGACGCGCTCTACGTCGCCGACACCGAGAATCATCTGATCAGGCGCGTTGACCTGAAGGCGCGCACGGTCTCAACCCTTGCGGGCACGGGCGTGCAGGCGCGCGGCTTCGACGCCGAGACGGGGCGCGTGGCGGCGCGCGCCACGCCCTTGAATTCCCCCTGGGACTTGCAACTCGTCCGGCGCACGCTCTACATCGCGATGGCCGGGCCGCATCAGATTTGGCGACTCAATCTCGCGCGGGGGCAGATTTCCGTCTTCGCCGGTTCGGGGCGCGAGGCGCGCGCCGACGGCTCGCTCGTCGCTTCGGCCTTCGCGCAGCCTTCCGGTTTGACCACCGACGGGCGCACGCTCTACGTCGCCGACAGCGAATCGAACATCATCCGCGCCGTCGATCTGTTCGTCTCGGCCGCGCGCCCCTCGGCGACGCCCGACGACAGTGAAGTCTCACTGCCCATGTATGACGACGACGCCCCGTTGCCCGTGCCGCCGCTCGCTAACGGGATCATGCCCGGAAACGAAGACGAAAACGACTCGCCGCCCGCCGCCGCGTCGTTCCCGACGCCGGAAAGCGCGACATCGCCTGCGCGCCGCGTGGAGACGCTCGCGGGCGGCGACCTCTTCGAGTTCGGCGACGCGGACGGCGCGGGCGACGCGGCGCGCTTCCAGCACCCGCTCGGCGTGCTTTACGCGGACGGCGCGGTCTACGTGGCCGATACTTACAATCACAAGATCAAGCGGCTCGACCCCGAAACGCGAGCCGTCAAAACCTTCGCCGGCACGGGCAAACCCGGCCACACGGACGGCGCGCGCGCCTCCTTCTACGAACCCGGCGGCCTCTCGCTTGCCAACCACAAACTCTACGTTGCAGACACGAATAATCACGCCGTCCGCGTCGTTGATCTCGCCAGCGGCCAGACCTCCACGCTTCGCCTGCGCGGCCTCACGCCGCCCGCCGCGAGCATGAAGATGTTAGAGGCGAACGCGGCCACCACGCCCGCGCCAAACGCCGAGGAGATCAACCTCGCGCCGCAGCGTCTGCTTCTCGCGCGTCCCGCAACGGCGACGGGTGCGAACGCGCTCGTCGTCGAGGTGGCCTTGCCCGCCGGTTATCACTTGAACGAACTCGCGCCGCACCGCCTACAGGCGGCCGTCGAACGCGGCGCGCAGCACGTCGCCTTTGAAGACAACACGCGCCGGTTGACGCGCGCGGCGAAAGACCTGCTGCGCCTCCCCCTGCGTCTCCCCCTGCGCGCTCTCTCCGACGGCGCGGCCGAACTGCGCGTCCAACTCACGCTCTACTACTGCCGCGAAGACAACACCGGCGCGTGCCGCATCAAGACGCTCATCTGGCGCGCGCCCCTCAACGTCACTTCGGACGCCGCCGCCCCGCGCGAGATCAAACTGCAAGGAGAAGTGAAATGAATGCGGATTTCGGATTGCGGATTGCGGATTGGAAAACAAGGATCAGCCTTTCTAATCAGTGTTGCTTTTTAATCCGCATTCCGCAATCCGAAATCCGCAATTTCCTGTCTCGTGTTCTTCGGTGTAAACTTTCGGGCGAATGAATAATTTGTGAGATGGCCGCGTGGTTTGCGTGCGGCTCGCGCGTGGGCGCGGGCTGGCGTGTGAGCTACGGCGTTTGAGGCGAGCGGGGCGGAAGTTTCGGGCGCGCTTGCGGGGGTTGAAGTTTTGTCCGGGGCAGAGCCGACGAGAGACATGTACGCGGGGCGTCCGAGCATGTGCCGCAACTGCGGCGCGCTGGTCGGCGCGGGCGAAAGCGCGTGTGCCGTGTGCGGCTCGCCCGCCGGCAGCGGCGCGCCGGCGCATCAGCAGCAACAGCAGCGCGAGCGACCCGTCCCCGACCCGGAGACGTTGCGCTTCGCGCGCGCGGTGCTGACGCGCCCTTCAACCTTCACCTTCGTCTTTCTCGCCATCAACGTCTTCATTTTCCTGTTGATGAATTCGGCCGCGCCGGGCGGCGTGGAAAACAACGAGGTTCTGATCGCTTACGGGGCGAAGCAAAACTCGTTGATTAACGGCGGCGAATGGTGGCGGCTCGTGACGCCGGTCTTTTTGCACACCAGTTGGATTCACTTGATCGTGAACATGTACAGCCTGTTCATGCTCGGCCCTTATGTGGAGAAGCTGTACGGCTCGGCGCGCTTCGTCTTCTTCTGGGTCGCGACGGGCGTGGCGGGCGTCCTGGCGAGTTACCTCGCCACGGGTTACGGCCTGCGCGGCGGCGGCGGCGACAGCATGCTCGGCCGCTTCCTGTTCAGCGGCAACGACTTCCCTTCGGCGGGCGCGTCGGGCGCGCTCTTCGGGCTGGTCGGCGTGCTCTTCGTCTTCGGCATCAAGTTCCGGCGCGAACTGCCCGAAGGCTTCAAGCGCGCGTTCGGCACGGGCATGATCCCGACGATCCTGATCAACCTCTTCATCGGCTACACCATCCCCAACATAGACAACGCGGCGCACCTCGGCGGCTTCGTCGCGGGCGCGCTCTGCGCGCTCTTCGTCGGCTACAAAAGGCCGGGGCAGCGCGCGAGCGTGGCCGTCCTCTGGCACGTCTTACAGATCGCGTCGCTCGTCATCGTCGTCGTCAGTTTCGGACAGGTCGCGCGCTACATGGGCGGCCTGCGCCCGCACCTCAACAACCGGCCGGGGGCGCAGGCGGGCGGCGACGTGACCGGGAATTACGTCGAGGCCATTAACGAGGGGCAGGTGGCCTTCCGCGAAGCCTTCAACAAACGCGACGCGGAGGCGGCCAACCGCGCCATCGCCCGTCTCGAAGGCGCTGCGCCGCTCGATCAACAGCCCGACCAGATTCGCCTCGAACTCAAGCAACTGCTCGCGCGCGCGCGCGACCTCGCGCTCCTCAGCGCAGA
>DATHAZ010000096.1:0-10815 GCA_035296445.1 Pyrinomonadaceae bacterium
CCTCGCAGCGTTCGACCATCTGGTCGCGGCCGAACAAAGCGGCGACATCAGGCGGCTTCCCGTCACCTGGGCGCAGGCGCGACGGGAAGGAAAGTTGATCGAGCGGGCGTTGAATTCGCCCGCTTGATTTTTGTACGAACGGAAAATGACGTTTAACTAATGTGAGTTCGATATAAACCGGAGCGGCGTTGCAGCCTGTAGCCCCGTCAGGGGCGACAGAAAGTAGCCCACGGCGCAAGCCGTGGGGATAAGCCGCCACAGGATGAGAGAAGCCCCGGCAGGGGCGAAAGAAGTTCGAGGTTGAATCTCTTTCGCCCCTGCCGGGGCTTCAAAAACACGGCATCCGCTTAAATCGAACTCACGTTAACTATTTCGCCATGTATAGCTCGGGAAATTGCTTGCGCAAATTTTCCACCTTCGGCAGATCGTGGTGCTTGATGTAGGGCTGGTCGGGATGATGCGCGGCGTAGTCCTGATGGTAAGCCTCGGCCAGATGGAAAACATCGAGTGCGCCGACCTGCGTGACGATCCGCTGCCCGAAGACCTTCGCTCCGTTCAATTGCTCGATGTAACCGTCAACGATGCGCTTTTGTTCCGCGTCGGTGTAGAAGACGGCGGAGCGGTAATGCTTGCCCGTGTCAGGCCCCTGACGGTTCAGTTGCGTCGGATCGTGCGCCACGGAAAAGAAAATCTTGAGCAGGCGGCCATAGGTGATCTGCGAAGGATCATAAGTGATGCGCACCGCCTCGGCGTGCCCTGTCCGACCCGCGCTGACCAGGTCATAGGTGGCCGTCCTGGCGGTTCCGCCAGAGTAGCCCGAGACGACGTTTTTGACGCCCTTGACGTGCTCGAAGACGGCCTCGACGCCCCAGAAGCAGCCGCCCGCGAAGACGGCCGTGCGTTCGCCCTTGGTTGCCGCGAGCGGCGCGTCAATAGTCGGGTCGGGCAGAGTGACGGCAGACTCGTCGGCGGCCGTCGCCGCCACGTTGCAAGCCATAGTCGAACCGAGCAGGAAGACCGCCAGAATGCGTGAAAAATAACCTGACATATAACACAACCTTTCCGGAGAAATGCGCGTGCTTGCCGCACGCCGGTAAATGAGATTGATGAGCACGATGGGCGGGACATCCGCCGCCGTGTAGTCTGTACGCGCGCCGGAGTGTCCGTGGATTTTAACTGTATTAACTTGAACCTTCTCCTTCGCCTCGCGTGCATTGCGCGGCATTGTCATGCCACGGCGGGCTTTTAATGCCCGAAGTACCAGTCGTAGCCGCGCTCAGCCCGGAAGTCGCCGGGACGCTCGTTCGTGAAAGTGATCCGGCCGATGCGCTTGATATGTTTGATGCCGTATTTGACCGGCGCGACGCAGCGCACCCAACTAACGCCCCCCAAACCACAGTTTTTCATCATTTCTTCTAAATGATAATACTCGTAACCCAGACTTTTATTCCCGGCGACTTTTGGCGGGAATAATCCGTGCGGTTTTTGGTATTAACCAGGTAGTGACCGAATAATTGCGAGGGTGACGAGCATCGCCGGGCGATGCCTATACGCGCCTCTCAAGCCGGAATCATTCAAGATCGAAGAGGAAATTAAACATGAGTCGTAACATTTTAATCACGCTGAGCGTCATCATCCTTTCCGTCGTCGTTTTCACCGTGGTCGGACGCACGCTGACCCGCAACTCCGTGCGTCCAGACGCGCGTGCGAATTTTGACAGTAGTGAAGCGCACGAAGCCGGGACGATGCCGGGCGCGGACGTGCCCGCCGACACCCGCGACGTGTTCATATCGGCCAAAAGCGCGCGTCAGGCTCCGGCCTTAGTCGAGAACGTGCCGTGGATCAACTCCGACCCGCTCACGCTCGAAGCATTGCGCGGGCGCGTCGTCCTCGTAGACTTCTGGACGTTCAGTTGTTACAACTGCCGCAACACGCTGCCCACGCTCAAGCGTTTCGATACGAGTTACCGCGAGCGCGGACTGACCATCATCGGCGTGCAGACGCCCGAGTTCGACAGCGAGAAGCAGGTCGAGACCGTGCGCGGGCAAGTGCGCTCGCTCGGCATCAAGTACCCGGTCGTGCTGGACAACGATTATGTGACGTGGCGCGCCTACGGCGTCGAGGCGTGGCCGACCGTCGTGATCCTCGACAAGCAGGGGCGCATCCGCTACAGGCACATCGGCGAGGGCGCGTATGACATGCAGGAGAAGATCATCAAGGCGTTGCTGGCCGAAGGCGAGAAGGGCGGCACGGACTCTCCGCGCGGCGCGGCCACTTCGCCGGAAGCCTACAAGGGCGAGAAGATCGTGAAGACCGCCGCCGAGTGGCGCGCGCTGCTCACCTCCGAACAATATCGCGTGATGCGCGACAAGGGGACGGAGCGCGCCTTCACCGGCGAATACAACGACCATCACGAATCCGGCACATATCATTGCGCGGCGTGCGACCTCGTCCTGTTCAACTCGAAGGCGAAGTTTGAATCGGGCACGGGCTGGCCCAGTTTCTTCCAACCGATTGCGGCGGCGAACGTGACCGAAGAGGTTGACAGCACGTTTGGTATCAAGCGCACCGAAGTGCTGTGCAGCCGTTGCGGCGCGCATCTCGGCCACGTCTTCGACGACGGCCCCCGCCCGACCGGCCTTCGCTATTGCATGAACTCCGTCTCGCTGAAGTTCAACAAGCAAAGTTAACTTTCGCGCGGTTGATTTATGAAATGGATGCCGTTCACGATTGTGAGCGGCATCCGAATAATTACGCGCAACGTCCGCGTCTTTCGGTGATTCATCGCTTCCCTTCTTCCCACAACGTGATGAAATCCGCGCGGCGAATCTACACGGGGCGCGCTTAAACAAAACGCCGGCCTCTACGAGCAGGTATTTGAGAAGGTCAAAACTATAAATTCACCGTGCGGGCGAAGGTGGACTTGCGCGCCACAACGCATTGCAGCTTTGACCTTTTGCGCGTTACCGCTACAGTGATACAAGGTTCCGCCCTCTTTTATTCCCGCCGCCGAGAATAATCTCCCGCGCCGTCAGCGAGACGCAGCATGTGGGTGTCTATGTCGCCGCAAGAAACCGGGCATTAGAGTGGCGCGCAAAAACAAAAAGGGAGGGTTCAGGGAATAAATCAGAGGCGCGCGGGTATAAACCATGTGCGGGAAGTAATCCCGGCATTCCGTGTTGAACGCCGGATTAGATTGAGTTTTATGTTCAGGTCTACACGACAGGTAGAGCGCGAGGATCAGTGGGCGGCCTTCGAAGGCGAAGCGATCCCTTATCTCGACTACTTGTTCCGCCTTGCGATGTGGCTCACGCGTAATCACACGGAGGCCGAGGACATCGTGCAGGAGACCTTCACGGAGGCGCTCAAATCGTTTCACCGCTACGAACAGGGCACGAACTGTCGCGCGTGGCTCGTGACGATCATGTACCACCTGAACAGCAAGCGTTTGCGCGCCGGGTCGAGGCTCCGGCTAGTGAACGACAGCGAAGGACGAATATCTTCAACTGCGGTCTACACCCTGCCTACGCCGCAGGGCATCACCGATGAAGACATCCTCAATGCCTTGCGTGCGCTGCCCGTGCAGTTTCGGGAGGTCGTCATCCTCTCGGACGTGGAGGAGATGGCTTACAAAGAAATTTCCGCAGCCCTGGGCGTCCCTATCGGCACGGTCATGTCGCGGCTGCACCGGGGGCGAAAATTACTTCGCGCGCAACTGGCTGCGTGCGCGAACGAGCACGGCATCGGGCGCGTTCGCGCCGGGGCGAGCGGTCAGGCGTTGCCTGTTGCGGGATGAGTGAGGAGAAAGAAAGTCAAATGGAGTGTAGTGAATTCGATGACATCGCCGATTCGCACATCAGCGGCGAGTTGTCGGTCGAGACCAACCACGAAGTGCTCCAGCACCTCGAAAGCTGCGACAACTGCCGCCGCGAACTCGCCGCACGACGCGAACTGCGCGCCCGGCTGCGCGCCGCCTTCCATGGCGACGCTTCGTTGAGCGTGCGGCCGGAGTTCGAGGAGCGACTGCGCGCAGACTTGAGGTCGCAGGCTCTCGGCCAGGCGAAAGCACAACCTGCCTTGTTCGGGCGCAACATCGGGTGGCCTGCCGCCATCGCGGCCGTGTTCCTACTCACGCTCGGGATCGGTCTCTTCACGCTGCAACAACGCCGGAGTCCACAACCGGCGCACGCCGACGTGGTCGCGACCGGGCGACACGCACATCCCCCAACGGACGGACGAGCCGAAGGAAGCCAAACGTCGCCGCAGCATCAAAAGTCGCCGGGCGTGAGTCATGTCGGATTCGAGTTGAGCGAGGCTGCCGCCGGAGATCACAGGGATTGCGCCATCAAGTTCAACCTCGCGGAAGACCCGATTGATCTGGAAGAAGCGGGACGCAAATTCGACCCCGCGTTTATCAATCTGACGAACGTCGTGAAAACCCGGAGCGAAGATTCGACGGGACAGTTTGAGTTTATCGAATCTCATTCCTGTGTGTTCAGAGGCCAACGCTTCGCCCACGTGGTGCTCAAATATCAGGGGCGCGCGGTCTCCCTTCTTGTTGCCGAGGCTGAGCAGAACAGGACTACGGCGCAGGCCGCGACGCCGGACAACACGCGCCGACAGGTCATCGCCTGTTCACGCAGCGGACAATATCAAATCTCGTGCTTCGAGACCCCCCGCCACGCCGTCTTCGTCGTTTCGGATTTGAGTGAGGCCGAAAATTTGGCCGTCGCTCATGCCTTTGCACCGTCAATTCAAGAGCATATCGCGCGCTCTGAGAATGCCGCTTGAAAGTGTAGTGTTGCAAAAAATATTTTGACCGCAATTAGTTGTAATTAAGAGTATGCGGTCGGATTTTTTTGCAACACTGCCGGATGTGGCACGCCGCGTCCAGGGGCGCTTCTCCGTGCTCGCTGAGGACGTAGCCCGTTTCTTCACACCCGCGCGCCTGTCAACACCAGCATCCCCTCCAACCGATGACGATGTACAGCGCCGCCACTGCGATGAGGAACGCGCAGATCAACAAGGGTAGGAGTTTGCCGATTTGGAGGAGGTACATAAGACGGAGTCGCTCAGCAACTGAATCGGCTCCCCTTGAGGTTCATCGCATGGGAAATGAATTCAGCTCACTTCCACGTCAATCGGTTTGAAGCTGTAATTGTTAGACTTTTCCGCCGAGCACGCGGTGACGCCGACGATCAAATCCATCTCCGCCCGGAGCAGGATAAAGTCGCCGGCGCGTGAGGGTGGCGGGTCAATGCGTAGTTCGCCGGATGGAAGCACGATGACGTTCATGAAGATGTTGAACGTCGTCGGGATCATGTCGGGAGTGATGCCGAAAGTCGCCAGATTCTTCGACAGGTTCTCGAAACAACTCGGGTGGTAGTCGTGATGGTCGTAGAGAAGTTTGAAGGTGTCGGGGCTGCATGGAGTGAGCAGAAAATCGTGACGCCCTACCGTGTCCTCGACGATGGAAAACATCGGGCGGCTGCGATTCGAGTAGAGCAGGTGTCCGGTGGTCAGGTAAATAGTGTTGGCGTAATCAATCGTGCGCCCGGAGGAGAGCCACTCGGATTTATCATCCTGCGCAAAGGCCGTCAGGTCTGAGACCTGCTCGCCCTGCGGGTCAATAATTTTCAGCAGTTGCCCGCGCCCCATTAAAAAGCCGACGCCGGTTTGCGGTTCGAGATGATGGCGGATTGTCATATGTTGGTTTTAACCCCACGGGCATTTGATTGATGGCAGTTGATGGCGCTGCGCGAATCGAAGCGGGCAGCGAAACGGTATGGAGTGCGCTGCGAAGGTGGCAAGGTTTCAGGATTACACATCTTCCGCCGCGCGCTCTTCCGCCGCGTTCGGGCGCGCGCGAAACGGACATCGCCACTCTTCTTCGACAGCGCGCCCCGAATACTGGCGTGCTTCGCTGTGCTCGCCGTAGTTGCTGAGATTAGGGTTGAGCGAGCCCTGAAGCTTGAGGTCGCGCGCGCGTATTGTTTCACGCACGCGGTCGAATAAGTTCTGCTCGCGCAGTCGCTCGAATTGATCGTGCGCGTTGAAGACGAGCGTCGGCCAAGGGAAGCGTCGGGCGTAGCGCGAGCTATGCGGGTGCAGGCCGATGACGAAGAATGCCGTCCCCGCGATGCTGAACGAAAAATCGGCATCTTCCGGGTTGCTGCTGACGGTCGGGTCCCAGGGGTGATGCGCCCGGTCGAGTTCGTGGAGACTCTGTAGTTGCGCCCAGAGCATTGTCTCCCATTCCCGCTCGTCTCGCGCGAAAGGCGCGGCGAAACAGGCGATGAAGGTGGCGTAGTCTGTCGCAAATGTCGGGCGCTCCCTTGTGTACTCCCACAAGTCGTAAACCAGACCGGCGTTGACCCCGCGCTCGTTCATTTGCGGGTACAGGCCGAAGCGATAAGTGTCGTTGATGATGGCCGACTTCCCGCCGACGCAGGGAAAATCCTGATCCAGTACGTGCGCGCGAAAACTCTGGTGGACGGACTCGGCGAGCGGCGTCGGGCGTCGTCCCGGTTCGAGCGGGTGAATAAGCCGCCCGTCACGCCAGGCCGAATAACTGCTGTTGGAACGCGCCAGTTCGTCCGCGCCGAACGGATTTGTACTAACTTCTGAAACTACCTCTGCTGACATACCTGCTTGCTCTTGACCTTAAACGCCCCTTTGCGCTCCTCGGAGCGTAAAGTGCGTTTGCGCTCCGCACTCCATATCCTTCGCCCAGCCTGCCGGAGAGCGGCGGTTGTTTAAATATACCAAAAATTGATGGAATATTAACGCACTCCTTATGTCGAAGCCGTGTCTGCCAGTGTCTCTTTTATGCAGAAAGTTTAAACTATAATTACCTGTAACTGGGTACGTAACCGTACAGCCTAAACCGATGGAGGCTGTCACCATTCATATCATTCAAAATAACTTTGAGGCAGAGAGATTCGAGTGACGAACGTCGCGAGCAAAGAAAATCCTGAGCGGACGGCGGACGGCGGCGACACTCGTGGCACCTATTTGCTGACGATCCGCCGTGTGCGGTTTGAACGGGATGAGGCGGAGAGTTTCAGAGACTATTTCCGCTCCGTCACCGCCGCCGGCTTTGACGTGCTCGTCGTTGATGGCTCTCCGCCCGAAGTGTTCGCCGCGCACGGTGAAGCTTGGCGCGGGTCGTGTCGGCACGCTCCGGTAGACCCTCAGTTCAAATACCTGAACGGCAAAGTCAACGGCATCCACACGGGCGTCGCCATCTCCGAGAGAGAGCGCATCATCCTCGCCGACGACGACATTCGTTATACGCCGGACGACCTGCGGCGCATGTTTGCGTTGCTAGCGGACTTCGAGATGGTGCGCCCGCAAAACTACTTGAAGCCCCTGCCCCTCTGGGCGCGCACGGAGGCGGCGCGCATGCTCATCAACCGGGCGTGGATTGCCGAGGGCGATTACCCCGGCACGCTCGGCGTGCGCCGTAGCGCGATGCTCCGCGTCGGGCATTACGACGGCGACGTGCTCTTCGACAACGAAGAGATCGTCCGCCACTTCCGCGCGCAGGGAGCGCACGTCTGTTATGCACGCGACTTCTTCATCCTGAAGCACCCGCCAAGCTGGCAAAAGTGGCTGGAGCAACGGCCGCGCCAGGCCTACGAGGATTTCGTGATGCGCGCCAAGACCGCTTTTTTCACGGTGCTGCCGCTCGCGCTCGCGCTCGTCTGGTTGGTCTACGGATGGCGTTGGACGGTCGCATTCGCCGCGTCGGTTGCCGTCGGCTCGGTGCTCGTGGCGGCGCGCGGACTCGGCGACGGGGCGCAGCGTTTCTTTCACCCCCGGCTCTGCCTCTACGCACCCATTTGGCTCGCCGAGCGCGTGGTCAGCACCTACTGGGCGTTTTACTGGCGCGTTGTCTACGGCGGCTACCCGTTCGGAAACAAGTTGGTGTCTAAAGGCACGGGTCGCGCGTGGCGCGTCGGCGGTAACAACAGGGGCGCTGCGCCGAACAACTCTTCCAAACCCTGACCGAGTGGAAACACAACATCCCATACCGGAGCTGGGCGACTTGCCCGAAGCCGACTTTCGCCGCCTGCTGCACGAGGTCGCCGATTGGATCGCCGATTATCGCGCCGGGATCGAAGGGCGACGCATCTCGCCCGCTCTGGAGCCGAACGCGATCAGGGATAGTTTGCCGACCGCCCCGCCCGAGTCCGCTGTGCCGCTAGACGAAATAATGCGCGACTTCGACCGGCTCATCATGCCCGGCATCGTCCACTGGGGGCATCCGGCGTTCCTCGGCTACTTTGCGACCACGACGAACGCGCCCGGCATCATCGGCGAGATGTTGGCCGCGGCCTTGAACGTCTCGGCGATGACTTGGCAGACATCGCCGGCCGCGACCGAATTGGAGTTCGTCGTCCTCGACTGGATGCGGCAGATGCTCGGCCTCCCCGCGGATTTCCGCGGCGTCGTCTACGACACGGCCTCCGTGGCCGTCCTACACGCGCTCGCCGCCGCGCGCGAAGAAGTGGGGTTCGGCGTCCGGCAGGATGGCCTTGCCGGGCGCGCCGGCGTCCCGCAGTTCACCGTCTACGCCTCTGACCAAGCCCACAGCTCAATCGAGAAAGCGGCCATCACCCTCGGACTCGGAGAGGCGAACGTGCGGCGCATCCCAACGGACGACGAGTACAGGATGAATACCAGCGCGCTGCAACACGCCATCGCAGAAGACAGACGCGCCCTTCTTCATCCACTCGCCGTCGTCGCCACGGTCGGGACGACTTCGGCGACGAGCGTCGATCCGGTCGAATCTATCGCGGACATTTGCCGCGAGCAGAAACTTTGGCTGCACGTAGACGCGGCCTATGGCGGCGCGATGGCACTCCTCGAAGAAGGCCGTTATGTGATGCACGGGGTCGAACGCGCCGACTCCATCGTCTTCAACCCGCACAAGTGGTTGTTCGTGCCCCTCGACTTCAGCGCGCTCTACGTGCGCCGCCCCGAGGCGCTCAGCCGCGTCTTCTCCCTCGTACCCGAATACCTGCGGGGCGACGCCGAGCGCGCCGGGGAGGACATACCCAATTACATGGATTACGGCATCCAACTAGGTCGTCGCTTCCGCGCGCTCAAAGCCTGGTTCGTCATACGCTCGTTCGGGCGCGAGGGAATGGCCGCGCGCATACGCGAGTCCTGCCGCCTCGCGCGCCTTGTCGCCACCTGGATCGAAGCGGACGCGCGCTTCGAGTTGCTCGCGCCGGTCGTGATGGGCGTCGTCTGCTTCCGCTCACGCCCGCCCGGCCATGACGCGGATGTCGGCATATCCGATCCGCGTCTCGACGAGTTGAACGAGCGGCTGCTCACGCGCATCAACGCGACCGGCGCAGCTTACCTGACCCACACGCGCCTCCGCGGGCGGCTCGCCCTGCGCATCGCCGTCGGCAACGTACTGACGACCGAGCGACATGTCGCCGGGGTCTGGGAGTTAGTTCGCGATCAGTTGTCAACCATGAGCGCCGACGAGCCGGAAGCTGGCTTGGCTTAATGAGTGTATGCCCGCACAGCACGCACCCGGTCGGCACAGTCTCCCCCAAGTTCTACGTACTCTTTGCCTTTGCTACCTGTAAAGCGCCTTCCATGCGTTCCGCGAAATAGCTGATGGTCTTAACCAAGCTCTCACGCAGACTAATAGACAGACGCGCCTTTTTATATTATTCACAAAATAAGCATTATCGGAATTAGCTGAGGGAGACATAAATCATGTCTTTTAATTACGGATAAAGCAAAAGTTAGCGGGTGTGAAACTTCATGTGAAACGGAATTTGAAGCTGCTTTTTAAGACGACATTAGGACATCATGTTCAAGACGGAGATGCTTTTCAGAGAAAGGATTATCTTAAACGTCCGACTTGACCCATGTATGCTCCGCCTTCCCCTCTAATAATTAACAATGTGCGCGCTGCATAACTCTGTGACACGGGATATGTACTTACACGCTTCCCTGCCCTTCCAGGAGGGAATGCAGCTTCATGTGTGAGCACCTTGCCACCCCTTTCTCCGGCCCTTCCGGATACCAGAAGCCGACACCGGCGCAGTCCGGGCACTTCTGCTTCTGCTCGGCTGTGAGTGCAGGCACTACACCTGCTTGCTCAGACTGGCTGGCCGTCATCTCGGCGGCGCGTGCCTTGTCAACTTTCCAAAGGCGGCGACGCAGGTGTTCAGCGAGGAATGCCGGCACGTTAGAGACGGTTGTGCGTGCCGCGGCGATCCGCAACTCGGAGATAAGTACTTCGGCTAGTTCTTCCCACTTCTCACCACTCGAAGAGACCTTGCCCGTTAGTTGCCTTTCGGCCTCAATTAATTTGGCGAGAAAGGTGCGCGCGTGAGCGTCATCATCAGAATTCTCTTCTTTAGTCTTAAAAGAAGTATTGGGAGGCTGCCCAACTGTTGATTCTTCAACTACTTGAGACCCACCACCCAAGACCAAATTCTGGTGGGTGGGTGATCCCAAATTTTGGTTGGTGGGTGGTTGGTGGGTGGTTGGTGGGTGGTGGGCAGGTAATCTGTCCTCCAGGGTGAAGATTTCGTAGTCGGCGCCGGTTGATTCGCCGCGCCTGTAATAAACTTTCACAAGGCCAACTGATGATAGATGCCGGATGTGGGCTTTCAATGTGTTGAGGCTGATGTTAGCCCAATCCATCAACTCGCTTTGGGTGGCTCTGATGATCCGGCGAGGGACGACTGCCCCGCGTGTTCTTTGATAGAGGGCGTCGTACAACTTCTTGCTCTCGCCGCGAAATAGACCGGACGGAATAGCAGAGAGGGCTATTGAGTT
>DATHAZ010000097.1:0-18316 GCA_035296445.1 Pyrinomonadaceae bacterium
ATTCCGTCGCCGAAAGTGACGGAGCGGATGCGCCCGCGCGCGACCGCACTGCGCACGGTTGCGCCGTAGAGCATGCCGGGCATTCTCAGGTCGTCAACGTAGCGCGCCGCGCCCGTGACCTTGCTGCGCCCCTCTTTGCGCGGGACGGGTTTTCCGACGATCTCTGTTAGCATGTTTCGTGTTTGGGGCATCATCAACGAAGAGTTGCGCTATTCTGCTTGCGCCGCCGGCCTATGTCAATCGTCTTGATCAAATTGCGAAGTCGCGCGCACACGGCTGGGGAGAATATTCGACGTGGCGAAAACATTGATCGTGTCCGTCATCACCGCCCTGTTGATGATCGCCTACGGCGTCTTCTGGATGTTCATGTGGCTGGTCGGGACGAACGGCTACAACGGTTCGATTGGGGGAGCGATTCTCGTCAGCAATCTGGTGCTGGTCATTGTGTCGATCATCGTCTCAAGCTTGGTGAGCGGGTGGCTGGCGAACAAGTTGGGGGCGAGACTCGGTTGGCCGATGTGGGCGTCCGCGCCGGTAGCCATAGTCGGGGTTATCGTCGTCGCCGTCATCTGCATGTTCGTCGGGAGCCTCATCATCATCGCGGTGGCCGAGAGCGTGCGTTGATGCGTCGCGGCGTTTGAGTTTGACCAAACATTACGGCCTGATGCAATCGGGTGCGGCTCGGGATTAAAGCGTTCGCCGACGCAGACACAGAGAGAGGGCGCAAAAGGGGCACAGAGAAAAGCAGGAGACGATCTCAAATTCTCGGATTTGAAATTGTCCGATGCCTTACTCTGTGCCCCTTCTGTGTCTGCGTCGGTGCGCGCGCACGCGGCGAACCAACCCGTTTACGAAGCGGGCGCGTTCATCTTGAGGGTGCGGACGAGAAAGCCCCAGATGTCGGCGTACTCTTCGATGATCTTCGAGGTGGGTTTGCCCGCGCCGTGCCCGGCCTTGGTCTCGATGCGGATGAGGACGGGCGCGCTGCCGCCCTGCGCCGCCTGCATCGCCGCCGCGAACTTGAAGCTGTGGCCGGGCCAGACGCGGTCGTCGTGGTCGGCGGTCGTGATCAAAGTCGGCGGGTAAGATGTCCCGGCTTTTAAATTGTGCAGCGGTGAATAGGCGTAGAGGGCTTTGAATTCGTCCGCGTTCTGGGGCGAGCCGTAGTCGGAAGCCCACGCCGCGCCGATGGTGAACTTGTTGAAGCGCAGCATGTCCATCACACCGACGGCGGGCAAGGCCGCGCCGAAGAGTTCGGGGCGCTGCGTCACGACCGCGCCGACGAGCAGGCCGCCGTTCGAGCCGCCCTGAATGGCGAGTTTCGGCGTGGACGTGTACTTGTTCGAGATTAGCCACTCGGCGGCGGCGATGAAATCGTCGAAGACGTTCTGCTTCCGCAGCTTCATTCCGGCCTCGTGCCAGTCCTTGCCGTACTCGCCGCCGCCGCGCAAATTCGCCAGCGCGAAGACGCCGCCCATCTCCATCCAGACGAGGCGGCTGATAGAGAAGCCGGGCGTCTCGGAGACGTTGAAGCCGCCGTAGCCGTAGAGCAGTGTCGGGTTCGTGCCGTCGAGTTTCAATCCCTTCCGGTGCGTGATGAACATGGGGATGCGCGTGCCGTCCTTACTCCGGTAGAAGACCTGTTTCGTCTCGTATTGGGTGGGATCGAAATCAACTTTCGGCTGGCGGAAGATCGTGCTCTTGCCCGTCACGAGGTCGTAGCGATAGATGGGCGTGGGCGTCGTGAAGCTGGTGTAGGCGTAGAACGTCTCCTTGTCCGTGCGCTTGCCGCTGAAGCCGAACGCCGAACCGATGCCGGGCAGGTCAACTGCGCGGACGAACGCGCCGTCCAGTTTATGAATCCTCACCTGCGAGTGCGCGTCCTTGAGATAGGAGGCGACGAACATGTCGCCCACGACGTTCACGCCCTCAAGCGTCTCGGCCGCTTCGGGGATGACCACTTTCCAGTTCGCGCGTTCGGGCTTGCGCGTGTCCACGGCGACCACCTTGTAGCGCGGCGCGTCGCGGTCGGTCATGAACCAGAAGACGGGGCCGTCGTTGTCTATGAAGTTGTAAGCGGCGTCGAAGTCGTCGAGCAGTTTGACGACGGGCGCGTCCGGCGTCTGGAGGTCTTTGTAGTAGATGCGGTTTTTGGCGTCCGTGCCCACCCAGACGTGGATGATGAGATAGCGGCCGTCTTCGGTCACGTCGCCGCTGAAGCCCCAGTCCTTTTGATCCTTGCGCTCGTAGATGAGCGCGTCGTCCGCTTGCGGCGTGCCGAGGCGGTGATAGTAGAGTTTCTGAAACTCGTTAACGCCCGCCATCTGGCTTGCGCCCGCCTTCGGCTCGTCGTAGCGGCTGTAGAAGAAGCCCTTGCCGTCCGCCGTCCACGACGCGCCGGAGAACTTCACCCACTTGACGTGATCGGCGAGGTCTTGCCCCGTCTCGACGTTGCGCACGCGCCACTCCGCCCAATCCGACCCCGAAGCCGACAGCCCGTAGGCCATCAACTTCCCGTCGCGGCTGATGGCCGTGCCGGCGAGAGCGACCGTGCCGTCCGCGGAGAGTTTGTTCGGATCGAGGAGGACGCGCGGCTCGTCCGTGAGCGAGCGGACGGTGTAGAGCACGTATTGGTTCTGGAGGCCGTCGTTCTTCGTGTAGAAGTAGCGGTTGCCTTCGCGGAAGGGGATGCCGTATCGCTCGAAGTTCCAGAGCCTGGTCAGACGCTCCTTGATTTTTTGCCGCGCCGGAATCTCCGCGAGGTAAGCCTGCGTCAGGCGATTCTGCGCTTCGACCCAGGCTTTCGTCTCGGGCGTGTCCAAATCTTCGAGCCAGCGATAAGGGTCTGCGACCTTCGTCCCGTGATAATCGTCAACCTGCTCGCCTTTCTTCGTCGCCGGGTAGGCGGGAGCTTTTGACAGCGCGTTCTCGGGCGCGCCGTCGGCCGTGGTCTTCTGCGAGAGCGAGGAGGTCGGGGCTTGAGTTAATAGCATGATGACTAAAAAGAGACGCAGCGCGAAGGCACGCGCAATGTCGAGAGCAGACATCTTTTATTTCCTTTCCATGGACGTGTGTGCAAGGCAACCGACGCGTTTGGGGATGCTGGAGGATTTTCTAAGCGAAATTGCGTGTTAAGTCAAACGAGCGAAACGGCGGGGCGGGATAAAAGGCAGTCAGTTGTCCGTGGTCAGTTGTTTGTGTTGGCCGAGCGAGTCGCTAAAGACAGACTCGGACAACTGACCACGGACAACTGACCACGGACGTTTTTCAATTCATCGTTGCTTTTCACCTATCCGCCGAAGCTTCTCCTGAAGAGGTAAGACATCTTGATGAAGAAGGTGCGCCCGTTGCGACGGAAGCCGGGTTCGAGTTGTGTGCCGAAGGGCGAGAAGGTGTTGATCTTGGCGTCGTCGTTGTAGCCGACGTAGAAGGCCGTCCCCGGGCTGGGCGTGTACCCTAAGAGGAACTGCCCGCGCGCGCGGCGCGGCAACGACTCGTAATCAATGCGCGCCCGCGCGAAGAGGAAGCGCGTGAACTGGTAGGTCGTGCGCCACGAGATGAGGTTCACGTCGAAAGCGACGAGGCCGGTGTCGTAGCGGCGCAGGCGGTTCTTGGTGTAATCGAGCGTGGTGCGCAGGGCGTTCGTCGGCTGGTAAGCGAAGGAGCCGCGAAACTCGAAGAGGCCGCCGCGTCCCGGATCGAGCGGGTCGAAGCAGACATCGGGCAGCGGTATCTCGTTCCCTTCCTCGTCCAGCCGCCTGCCGCATAACCCTTGCGCGCGCGCCGCGCGCGCGGCGATAGCCACGGGGCTGACGCGCGGGAAGCGGCGACCGCCGCCGAAGTCGAAATCGAAATGGCCGTCGCGATAGACCGCCCGCCAACTGACCGAATATTTTTTGCTCGGGCGATAGCCGCCGAAGAAGAAGAAGTGGTTTTTGCGCGAGGAGCGTTCGGAATCTTCACCGGCGAACGCGCCGCGCTGCGCCTCTCTGCCGTTCTGCGCGGGCAGGCGGCGCGCGCCGAACTCTTCCTCGACGAGACGCTCGTAGGCATACTCGTAGGCCGCGCCGATGTTGAACTGCTTCTGAAAGAAGAACTGGAAATTCGTCTCGCTTTCCCACGACTGGCTGCGTCCCTGAAAGTCGTGGCTGATGTAAGAGAAATTGTGGACGCGCCAGTTGATGAGCGTGGCTTTCGGCTTCGGCGTCGTGCTGTAAGAGGTGTAGAGGCTGTGGAAGTTCGTGTTGGTGCGCGAGGTGAAACCCACGTCGGCGCGGTAGTCGTTCGTAGTGCCTTCGCTGAAATACTCGTAGCCGAAGTTGCGGCCGAAGTGCGAGTAGGCGAGCGTGTAGCCGAGGCCGCGCCCGACGCGCAGTTCGTTGGCGTCTAAGTCGGGATTGGGGAACTCGCGGTGCGAGGTCGTGCCGACGAGCGAGAAGCTGACGGTGGTCTGCGGGTCGAGTTTGAAGCGGCCGTCAACGCCGCCCGTCTGGTTGTGCCGCTCTTTGAACTGAGAGGTGGTGGCGACCGCGCCGATGGTGTTCTCGCGCCCGACGTTGCGGTTGAGACGAAAGACGCCGATGAAGGCGTTCTTGTCGAGGAAGCGGATCTGCCCTTGCGGCTCGCCGGGCAGACGCCGTTCCTCTTCCTGAATCGCGCGCGTGCGGTCGTCCACGGAGAAGTTGCCGGGGCCGTTGTCCGACGCGACGAGGATGCCGTAGGTGTTCGCGCCGCGCCTGCCCGTCAACTTCAAAGCGATGTCGGGGTCAACGATGGCGCGCGTGTTGACGACGCCGAGCGGCGTCTGAAAGATTTCGATGCCTTCGAGGAAGAACGGGCGGCGTTCGGGGAAGAAGATCGGGAAACGCTGGTTGGTCGTGACGACGAGTTGATCCGCCTCGACCTGCGCGAAGTCGGGGTTGAGGGCGAGGTCGAGGGTCATCGTCGGCGAGATGGCGAACTTGCCCGTGAATCCGGGGTCGAGTTTGATCGGCTGGTTGACGAAGCGCCCCGGCTCGACGAAGCCGGGCGGGCAACTGCCCGGCGCGCACGTGCGCACGCGCCTGCCTTCCTCCGACAGGGTGAGGCTCGGGATGAGATCAATGGTGCGCTCGGTCGAGATGTTTTCCAGCCCCGTGATGTGGCCGGCCTGATTGAGGAGGCCGTTGATGTCGCGCGAGATGGGCATCCACGAATCCGTCTCGTTGTTGAATCTCTGAATCTGCCGGAAGATTTGAATGCCCCACTGTTTGTCTCTGCCCGATTCATACTTGAGCGACTTGAACGGGATCGCCACCTCGACCGTGTACCCCTCGTTCGTGACCACGCCCTTCGACTCCATTAAGAGGTCGAAGCTGAAGTCCACGCCCTGCCCCTCTGTGCGGATGCCGTCCTGCTGGACGCCGAGCGGGTTGAAGACGAACACGTAAGCCTTGCGCCGGTCGTTGAACGTGTCGAGGAGGACGCGCACGCTGTCTTCGTTCGCCAGCACGTCGTCGCGCTTGGCGACCGTGGCGCGCACCTTGCCCGGCTCGTCCTGCGCGCGGAAAGCGATGTAGAGCGTGCGCGCGTCGTAGGCCATGTAAACTTCCGTGGCGAGCGAGGGCGCGATATTGTCGCCGGGGCTGATCTGGTAGAAATCCTTGAACACGGCCGCCTGCCGCCAGATGTCGTCGTCCAACTTGCCGTCAACGACGGGCGGACGCTCCGCTCGCGGGATGCGCACGGGCGCGGCCTTCTCCGGCGGCACGGCGACCGAACCTTTACGCGCGGCCATGAGCGGCACGCTCGCCTCGCTGACGGGCGTCGTGACGGGCGTCGTGCCGCGTTCGGGCGTGACCGCCCCGGCCGACGTGCCGACGGTGGAGAGCGGCTGCGTGCCGGGGTTGGCGGAGGCGGGCGCGATTGGCTGTCCTTGTGCGGCCGTGTTTTTCTTCTCGTCAACGGGCGCGCTGGCCGCGGGCGTCGGCGTCGGCGCGGCGGGCGGGTTCTGCCCCGCCCCCTGCTGCGCGGCGACGGTGAACGAGGAGGATAAAGCGAACGCGATCACTAACAGAGCTTTTATTCTCATAGCATCCTTTGAGGTTGAGGGATTCCGAGTGAAAAGCTCTCCGGTTTTTCACTCAACACAAGCGGCGTCAGCTTGTAAGAGTGCGCGACGCGCGGAAAGTTTCAAGAAAGTGACGGGTGACGAGTGACAAGTTTAAGACAAGCCATGTGTTTTAACTTGTCACTCGTCACCCGTCACCCGTCACTGTTTTAAAAGCTGCGCCGGAAGAGATACGACGCTTTGATGAAGAAGGTGCGGCCGTTGCGACGCAGGCCGGGTTCGAGTTGCGAGTTGAACGGGTTGTAGCCGTTTCGTTGCAGGTCGTCGTTGTAGCCGACGTAGAAGGACGTGCCGGGGTTCGGCGTCCAGCCGAAAAGGAACTGGCCGCGCGCGTTGGTCGAGAGCGTGCCGTAGTCTATGCGCGCGCGTGCGAAGAGGAAGCGCGTGAACTGGTAGGTCGTGCGCAGCGCGAAGATGTTGTCGTCGAAGGCGACAAGCCCGTTGTCGCGACGCGTCAGGCGCGCCTTGACGTAGCTGACCGAGGTGCGCAGCGCGCTCGTCGGCTGGAGCGTGACGCTGGCTTCTATGTCGAAGCCGTTGGCCGAGCCGGGGTCGAGCGCGTCGAAGCAGATGGGGGGCAGCGGCAGTTCTTTGCCGTTCTCGTCCTTCTTCGGGTTGCAAAAGCCTTGCGCGCGCGCCTCGCGCACGGCGAGGGCGTAGGGGCTGACGCGTGGGAAATCCGGCCCTGCGCCGAAGTCGAAATCGAAGATGCCGCGCCGCGTGCCGGTGAAGAAGGAGGCGTAGAACTGCTTGTTGAACTGCCGCTCGGCGTAGACGAAGATGGTTTTCTGCCGCGTCTGTCGTTCGGAGTCGTCGCCGGCGAACGCGCCCCGCCGCAGGGACGCGATCTGCTGCCCCGCAGCGTCGAACCGGGCGGGCGCGCGGCGCGAGCCGAATTCCTCCTCGACCAGACGCTCATAGCCGAAGTTCGTGCCGATCTGCACGAAGGTCTGGTGCGCGAAACTGAAACTGTAATTAGTGCCGTCAATCCAGCTCTGGCTGCGCCCCTGCCAGTCGTAGTTAAAGTTCGTGAAGTTCTGGAAGCGGAACGAGGTGAGGATCGCCTTCGGGTTCGGCTCGGTGCTCAGGCGAAAGCCGAAGCCGACGTTGTTGGTGTTGGTCTGGCGCGTGAATCCCACGTCGGCGCTGTAGTCGCGCGTGCGCCCGTTCGCGCTCAGGGCGTAGCCGAAGTAGCGGCCGGTGTAGTCGAGCAGGTAGTTGTAGGCGAAGCCGTTGCGGTTGCGATAACTCGTCACGTCGGTGGCGAGATCGCGGAAGTAGTTCTTCGAGTTCGTGCCGACGATCTCGAAGGTGGTGAAGGTTTTCGGATCGAGTTTGAAGCGTGCGTCAATGCCGAAAAGCTGGTTGTGGTGCTCGGTGAAGTTGTAGGTGGTGGCGAACAGGCCGACGCTCGACTCTTTCCCCACGTCGCGCTTTAAGCGCAGCACGCCGATGAAGGCGTTTTTGTCCACGAAGCGCGCGAAGTTCGACTCGACGAATTGCGCGCGGTTCAGACGCGCGTTGTAAACGTCCTCCGCCTCGTCCACGCCGCGCGGGCGGCGCAGGTGCATCGCTTCGAGCGCGACGTTTTCGCGATCCTCGTCGTTGAAGTTGCCGGGGCCGTTGTCGGAGGCGAGGATGAGGCCGAAGGTGTTGCGACCGCGCTTGCCCGTGAGTTTGACGGCATAGTCGGGGTCAACGATGGCGCGCGTGTGGACGACATTGCTCGACGTGTCGAAAATCTCTTTGCCTTCGAGGAAGAAGGGACGCTTCTCCTCGAAGAAGATGGGGAAGCGTTGGTTGGCCGTCACGACGGTCTGGTCAGCCTCGACCTGCGCGAAGTCCGGGTTGTAGGCGAAGTCGAGCGTGATGGTCGGCGTGAGACCGAACTTGCTGGTGATGCCGAAGTCCAACTCGACGGGACTGTTCAGCATGCGGCCGGGGCCGAGCGGCGGCAACGGCCCCGGCGTGTTGGGAAAGGAAGAGGGCAGAAAGGTGCGGACGCGCCGCCCCGTTTCGGAGACCGTGAGACTCGGAATAATTTCGAGCGTGCGCTCGGTGGAGATGCCTTCGAGGCCGGTGAGTTTCCCGGCCTGATTGAGATTGCCGCTGATGTCGCGCGAGAGGGGCATCCACGAATGCGACTCGTTGTTGAGGCGTTTGATGCGGCGGAAGAAATGGACGCCCCAGAACTTGCCCTTGCCCGCCTCGTAACGCAGAGACTTGAACGGGATCGCCACTTCCACGACGTAGCCGTCCGAGGTGATCGCGCCTTTGGAATCCATCACGAGGTCGAAGCTGAAATCCTCGCCGCTGTTCTCGGTGTAGATGGCGTCGGCCTGTATGCCGAGCGGGTTGAAGAGCAACTCGAAAGACCGCCGCTGATCGTTGAACGTGTCGAGATGCATGCCGACGAAATCGTCGTCGAAGATGCCGTCGCGCTTGGCGACGTTGGCGCGCACTTTCGAGGGTTCGTCGAAAGCGTGAAAGGCGATGTAAAGAAACTTCGAGTCGTAGCCGATCAAAACCTCGGTCGGGTGCGAGGGCGCGATGTTGTCGCCCGGCTGGGTTTGGTAAAAGTCTTTCAGCACGCGGGCGCTCTTCCAGACCGCATCGTCGAGTTTGCCGTCAATGACGGGCGGCGCGTCGAAGCGTGGGGCGACGACGGGCGCGGCCTTCTCGGGCGGCAGCGTGATCGCTCTGCCTTTGCCCGCGGCCACCTTCGCGCGGTCAACCGTGGCAGACGTGGTGGAGCTATCGCTCGTCGTCGTGGCGGGGGCGATGATGGGCGCGTCGCTCGGCGTCGCGGTTCCGGGCGAGGCGACGGGGGACGCGGTGGGCAAAGGGGCGGCGGGCGTCGTCGCGCCACCCGCCGAATTGGTTTTCGGTTGCGGCTCTTGCGCGAAGCTCACTTCGAGACGATTGAAACTCGGCCTGACCTCGGCCTTCGCGCCCGCCTCCAACTTGAAGGAGAGCAAAACATCCGCCCCGCGACGTTCGACCCGCGCGTCTTCAAACCCGCGCCCGCGCAAACTGCGTGCGAGCGACGCGGTCGCCTCCCCGGCCTCGGCCTGCGGGATAAGCACGACGAAGCGGCCATCGCTCATGTAGGTCGTGTAGTTCGTCAACTCCGCGTCCGACATGACGGTGACGCGCGCGCCTGCGCTCGTCTCGCGGCTGCGCAGAGCGGCGATGCGGCGCGGGCGTGCCTCGGCTGCGGTCGAGTTGGCCGGCGTCGCGACGGACGCGGCTTTGACCTTCGACCTGTCCGCGAGCGACGCCACTTGCTGCGCGCGCGACACGGTCGGGAGCAGGGAGACGAACGTCAGAGCGGCGAGAACCACGGCGAGCGTGCGACGCAGGAAGGAGGACGACGCGCCGGAACGCAGCGAGCGGTGGACGGCTCTTTCAATCATATCTGTTTGACCTCAGACTCTAAAACGGCACGCGAACCAACCGGCACTGAGCCGGGGCGGGTCGAGACGCTCGTCGCGGGTGTGTGAGTTGAAGCGGCGGGCGGCTTCGTAAATGTGTAGGCGGGTGCGCGGGTCGGGGCTTGAGCCGTCGAGGCAGCGTGCCGGCGGAGCGGGGGCGGAGCAAACAAAGATAGCCTGTGATTCATTACATTTCGTCTTAAACTTTTGCGCTTCGGAAAACGGGACGCTTGCCCATCGCACGGGGAGAATGCAAACACAGGCCGTTTGGCTATTAGACGCTCCATGCCCAAAAAAGTTTCGTTAAACTTCAAAGAACGCCGAGCCGATTTCCGATAATTCGGAACGCGTTGACTCGGACGAATTCAAGCGGGCGCGCACGTTTGTGCGGGCGGAGGACGAGTCCCCCGCCCGCACAATTTTGACCCGGCTCGTTACTCACGTTCTTCGCCCGCGCGCCGCAGAAAGATTTGACCGTCGCCCGTGCGCAGGTTGATCTGGCTGCCCGCGCCGGAGCCGATGCGCCAACGCCTGACACGTCGTTCGTTTGCATCTCCTTCGCCGTCTTCGGCCACGGCCGACGCGTCGTTGATGACGCGCTCGGAATCGGTCTCGATGCGCGCGTTGGCGTTCGCGGGCAGGCCGAGCGAGATCGCGCCGTCGCCCGTGCGCGCCGTGAGTTTGGTGAAACGACCGTCGAGCGAGATGCGCCCGTCGCCCGTCTGCACGGTCGCATCGCCGTCGAAGCCCGCGACGCGCACGCGCCCGTCGCCCGTCTCCACGCGCAGACGCCCTTTGCTCTCCAACACGTCAACCGAGCCGTCGCCCGTGTGCAAGTCTATCTCGCCTTCGATGCCGCTCAGTCGCAGTCGCCCGTCGCCCGACTTGACGTTGACGTTCGCATTGCGCGGAACCCACACGTCGAGCGCGACGACGGCGCCCGTGCCGTACTCCTCGCGCCGCTGCGCCTGATCGAATTCGGCGATGATGTTGATGGTGTTGCCCGACTGCTCCGCGCGCAGGCGGATGCCGCGCATGGCCTGTTCGTCTCGCGCGCGTTTGACGGCGGAGAAGCGCACCGTCGCTTCGTTGGAGGGCTGGATGTTGATCGAGCCGTCGAAGGTGTTGATGTTGACGCGCGGCGTGCCCGACACGTTGAAGGATTTCGAGTCGCGTTCGACGAGACGATAAGAATACTCGCCATGCCCGCCGGCGGCGCGGTCGTGCTCGCCCATGGCCTGCTCGATCTCGCGCGCCGCGCGTTCCACTTCCAGCTCGATCTGCGCCTGGCTGCGCTCCAACTCGCGCGCCACGCGCACAGTGTCGCGCTGCGCCCGCTCGGTTGCGCGCGCCGCATCGCGCGTCGTCCGCACCGCATCACGGGTCGCGCGTCCGCTCTCGCGCTCCGTCCTGCGCACCGCGCGCTCGGTCGTGCGCAGCGCGCGTTCCGTCGTGTGCATCGCGCGCTCCGTGTCGCGCATCGCGGTTTCGATCTCGCGCTCGACGCGTCTTTCGATCTCTTCGTGCGACGCGGCCGGATTCGAGACGTGGCGCGCGTCGGCGATGAGATTCGTGACGCTCGTCGCAGTGCGCCCGTCGGCGGCGCGTTGAATCTTGATCTGGCCGCTCACGTTGTTGAGCTTGATGCGCGCGCCGCCGCGGCCGAGTTGACCCGCCATGTCGTGGCCGATGTATTCGCCGCGCCGCACGGGCAGGCCGAGGTCGTTCGTGATTTGGCCGGAGAGGGTGTTGGCCTTGATCGTGCCGTTGGTGTCGGACGGAATGCGCAGGATGATCTGGCCGCTGACGTTGCCGAGCGAGACGTTGCTCGCATCGTCCAATTTGTCGAAGCTCGCTTCGAGCAAGCCGCTTACGTTGGACAGTTTGGCCTCGCCCGACAGGTTGCGCGCCGTGAACCGCCCGCTGATGCACGAAGCCTGGACGCCGCCCGTCACGCCTTCGATGTCGAGTTGCCCGCTGATCACTTCGATTGATTCGAGGCGCGCGCCGCGCGGCACGCTCAACGTGTAATCCACGCTCGCCGCGTTGCGCCGGCGACTGTCGCCACGCTCGTACCTGAACGCCTCGTCGGGGTAGCGCGTCTCGATGTGGACGCTGTCCGCGCCCGCGTCCACGATGATCCGCGCCTCTTCCAGACGCTCGCGCGACTCGGCGCGTTTGACCGCATCCACGCGCACCTCGGCGCGATCCCAAGCCGTGATGCGCACCGCGCCGGTGATGTTCTTCAGCGTCAGGCGTCCGCGCGCAGACAGCGGGTAGCTCTGGTGAAACTCCTCGCGCACCGCATCGCGCGACCCGCTCCCCTCGCCTTGCGCCGACGCCCCCGCGCTCGCCAATAACAGCGCGCCGAGCACGAGCGTCACGCGATTCAGGATTCTTCTGCTCATCACTTTGTCCTCGTTAATGGTGAATGGTAAATAGTGAATGGTGAATGGTGAAAGACGGGTTTTATCCATTCACCATTCACCGTTCACCATTCACCAATTCATTTAGCTGCGCGGCGCGAGACGCACGCGACCGTTGACGCCGGAGACGTTGATGGGCGAACCGCCCGAGCCGATGCGCGCGTTGAAGTTGCTGCGGCTGACCGTGCCCTGCACGACGACGTTCGGCATGTCGGCGTTGACCGAGCCGTTGATGCCCGTGACTTTGAGATCGGCGTTCAGGGCGTCGGAGAATCGCAGTTCGACCGAGCCGTTGATGCCGCTCACGCGGATGCCGCGCTCGCCGAGTTGCGCGATGGTCACGACGACCGCGCCGTTGATGCCGGACAGTTCGGAATAGCCGACGGCCTGCGCCACTTCGACCCGGCCGTTGATGCCGCTGAGTTTGACGGGGCCGTCAACTTCGCCCACGGTCGTTTTGCCGTTGACGCCGCTCGCCGTGAAATCAATCTGGCGCGGCAGGCGCAGCATAACGCGCTGGCGCACCTGCGGATTTTCGCCGCGCGTATAGCGGCGCTCCTGCTCGTTCTCGCCGCGCACGACGAGGCTCGCGCCCGTGTGTTCGAGGATCACTTTGCGGTGTTCGAGGTCGGCGCGGCTGCGCGCGGAGCGCACGATGTGGACTTCGGCGGTGCTGCCGCTCGTCGTCTCCACTTCGACCGCGCCGTTGATGCCCGAAACCCTCACGGTCGCGCCGGGCGTCAGTTGATAGCTCTGGCGCACCTCGTCTTTTTCCGTGAACTCGCTGTCGTCCTGATTGCGATGATCGCCCTTATGACCGTCTTTATGTTTGTCCTTATCTTTGTCCTGCGCGGAGGCGACGAAGCCGTCGGCAGCCTTCGTGTTGAGCGCGACGAGTTGGCTGCTGATTTGCGGCGCGGTCACGACGGCGATGACGGCGAAGAGTAGCGTCTGTATCCATCCGAATTTCTTCATGTTTCTTCTCCTGCTGAGCGGCAAAATTAATACCAATTTTTTCTACCGGGTTTCGGGCACACACCTGCCCGGGGGCGGAAACTCGCTGCCTCCGCCATTCACGGCTCCTGCTTGTACGGGAAACTTTTTACCGGGCGCGCTCCGCGCGGCGACTCCGTTCTGAAACTTCCGTCGCCATCCTCGCCACGACGACTCTCGCGAAATGCTTCAACCTCGGCCGTGCGGCGATGCGGCGCGTCCTACTTCTGCTCCGGCTCCGTGTCGCAGTTGAGCGACCAACTGTTGCCGGTCGAGTACGGGGCGGCGGGCAGTCCCGGCGCGCTCGGCGTCTCGCCTATGCTCTTCGCGTTCGCCTTCGCTACCCGCGTGGGCGCGGCGGGGACGGGGGCGGCTTTCGGCGTCACTCTCGTCTTCTCGCAACCAATGCTCGACATAGCCGGCAGCGTGACGCCGCGCGTCCCGCCCGAGGGATTGATCACCCTGATCCGTTCGAGGTGTTCGGGGCGCGGGGCGGGGCGCACGACCCGCACATCCATCCGGCGGTGCATGTTCGCCGCCTCGACGAACGCCTTCAACTTCAAATGCTCAAGCTGCGCGTGCGCATCAGCGATTCGTTCGGTCTCCGCGACGAGTTTCTCGCCATCGAAGTCTTTCAAGTCCTTCAAGTCCTTCACGAACACACGGAAGGCCGTGTCGGCATCGTGTTTGAACTTGCGCGCCGCGTGCGTCTCGTTCTTCGCCACCTCTTCATACACGCGCACCCGGTCGGGTCTCGGGGCGATCTTCGGGGCGACGAGGTTCGAGGCGATCAAATTCAGCGGCAACTTGTGGAGGGTCAACTCGGACTCGGCCACGTCTTCGAGTTCCCGCGTCGCGACGAGCGCCATAGCCTCCGGGTTCGCTGCCGCTGCTTCCCCGCCGTGATTGTTCCTGGCTTCGGGCTTGGCCGTCGTCGCGCCGTTGTCGGCCAGTATGGCCTGCTGGGCGGCGGGCGCGGCGGGCTGCTGTGGTTGCGACGCCGGCATCAGGTAATAGATTTGGGGCGTCGGAAGTTTGCCGTCGCTGACGGGCTGTGCGTAGACGATCAGTCCGCTCCACAGACTGGCGCGCGTGAAATTCTTCAGGGAAGACTTCAGGCCGTCGAACTGGCGCGCGGCCTCCTGCGTCCCGGCCAAAACGGTGATACCGACCAAAAATAAGATTCCTAATTTTCGTCTCAACATCGCACTACCTCCTCAACCTCTGCATGCGCGGCGTCGCGCTCTTAAACATCTTTCGTCCCACTTTCGGTAACTCCCGTCGCGTCCTTGCCAACTCTCAAGCCGCGTCTCATGCAGGTAGACGCGACAACCGACGGAAACGTTTCAAATCGCCGCTTTTTCAAACTCTCTCACCGCTTATACTGTGAAAACACCACCATCGTTGATTTTGTGGCAAGATTTTTTTCGCTTCCGGTTTCTATTTTCAGGCGTTCACCCGTCAACTTTTCACAGACAACCCTTGACCCGCCCTCGAATCGTTGTCAAATGCATTAGCAAATCAAAGGCCACAAACGTAAAACGCTCGAACTCCGGCAACTATGAACAACCACCCGACAAAAACTTCAGACCTGAAACCCGAAACCTGTTACCTATGGCCGCCGCTGCAAATGCAGCGTCCCGCTGAAAGACGACAGGATGAGCGTCGCCTCGCGCCTATCGCCCTTGCCCGTGACGCCCGTGAGCCGCCCGTCGCGCAGGAGCGGCCCGCCGACCGTGGCGGGATTGTGCGGGTCGGCGTTGGCCTTCACCGGCACCTGCCGGATCGGGAACTCCGTGATGATTTCGCCGGAGTGATGTACCTTGGCGTTGAGTTGAAAAGAGGCGTCGGCGGGCAGCGACAGGTGGACGCTGCCCGAATGGCTCTTGAACGTGTAGAGGCCGCCCTCGGCGAGCGCGCCCGTGAAATCAATCGGAGTGTTCGTGGTATAGGCTTCCACGTGCGTGTGCCTGATTGCGGCGAGCGTGATCTCGCCGCTCACGGACTTGGCGAAAAACTCGTCGCCCGCCGCGTCCGACCGCAGATCGCTTGCGACGATCTCGCCGCTGATGGTTTCCAGGCGCACGCGCCCGCTCGAATTTCTCACGATGATCGTCCCATTCGCGCTCGCCGCCTCGATTGACTTCGTGACGCGCTGCACTTCGATGTCGCCGCTCAGAGTTCTCAGCCGCACGTTCGCCACGCCCGATGCGCTGATGTCGCCCGTGTTGCCTTTGATCTGGACGGTGCTGCCGCGCGGCACGTCGAGTTCCAGATTGCCGGAATTGCTGCACAGGCCGGGGCGCGCCGGTTCGGCCTGGTCGCGTGCGATGAGCACCTCGATGCGCGTCGCGGGATTCGGGTCGGCCGTCGCGTCGGCGCGGCGCAGTTCGATGCGCGAGGCGTCGTTCGAGCGCGCGCGCACCTCTTTGCGATCCCAGCCGCGCACCAGCACGTGCCCCGTCTCCACGCAGGTCAACAGCGTCACGGTCGCCTCGGCGGGCAGCGTCTGCTCGGCCGCGACGACGCGCGTCGTTCCGCCTTCCGCCGCGCCGCCCGCGTCAATCCTGGGTTGCGCGGGCGTCGCCGTCGAACACAGGCAGGCCAGCAGGCACACGGCGACCGGCAGCAGGTAATAGCTATTCCGTCTCATGCTGATAAAAGTTCCTTTAATACCTTTGATGATTGCGCGGCGTTGAGCTTTCGAGGACGCGCCGCTTGGAGTAATCGGTTTAATCACGGCCGCTGGCGAGTTGGGTTTGATCCGCGACCGCGCTTAAAAGCTCGACCTTATTTTGATAAGCGGCGCGCAAAAATTCCTTCGCGTCCGTGTCCTGCGGGTTGCGTCGCGCCGCCACGCGCGACGAGACGATGGCTTGATTGACGACCGCCAGGCTGCGTTCATACTCGGCGCGCAGCGTCGGCGTCATGCCCTCTGCGCCCTGCGCCTCGATGGCGGACGTGAGCGAGGCGATGGAACTCAGGTAAGTTTTTTCATCGGCCAGCACCGGCTCGTTGACCGTCGCGGTGTTGGCCGTGTTGACGGCAGCGGTCGTGCCTACAGCGACGGTCGTGTTGCGGACTTCCGGCTCGACGCCCCTCTCGACGCGCGTCCGCACAACTTGCGTGCGTGCATTGACAACGGCCTTCGCCAAAGCCGCGCGGTCGCCGCTTCCCGCGGGAGCGGGCGTGCTGATCGCTTCGACCGGCGTTTGAACTGCCGCCGCCTCGCTCGGCTTCACGCCGTTCTCAGTCTGCACGGCGGGAGAGGCGGGCGCGGGCGTTTGGTCAACTTTTGCGATGCCTTCCGGCCTGTTCAGGCTATCCGGCGTCTGCATCAACGCAAAGACGACGACGAGCGCGAGGGCGACCAGAAAACTCGCAAACGCAGTGGCCTGTCGCGGCGTGAAGGTGGTTAAAGAAGCGACGAGCGAGTCGAAGAAGGAACGCAGGCGCGAGTCGGCGCGAGGCGTCCCCGCAAGCCGGCGTGCGGGCGCGTTTATCTCGGCAATCGCTTCGTCGAGACGGGCGCGCAGTTTTTTCGTAGGCACGCTCGCGGAAAGCGCGGGCGCGTAGGCCGCGGAGAAGAGCGCGAATTCCTGTTCGGCCGCGCGGGCGGCTTCCGTGCAGGCGACGCACGCCGACAGGTGCGCCGCAGCAGTCTCCGACGTTTCGGGAGAGAGTTCGCCGTCCAAGTACGCTTGCAATGTTCCTTCGTCGAGACAGGTTTCCATCATCGGCGTCCTCCGATCTTTCCGTACACTCTCGCAAATTCCTTTCGCCCGCGCGCCACCAGACTGCCCACGTAAGTTTCGTTGATTGACAGCGTGGACGCAATCTCACGATAAGACAAGCCCTGCTGTTTGAGTAAAAGACAACTGCGCATCGGCTCTTCGATCTTCTCCAGCGCGCGGCGCGCTTCTTCGATTTCGGTGCGGCGTTCGTAGTCGGCGTCGAGCGGCGCGGTCAGGCCGTCTGTGCCGATGGTCTGCTTGGCAAACTCTTCCTCGCGCGCCACCGAGCGCGTGCGGCTGCGCATGGTGTTGTGCGAGAGGTTGATCGCCACGCGCAGCAGCCAGGGGCGCAAGAATTCGCCCGGCGGCGGCTCGGCGTCGAGTTGGCGGTAGAGCCGCAGGAAAACTTCCTGCGTCACGTCTTCGGCCAGCCCGGCGTCGCGCAAAAGCGCGTAGGACGTATTGTAGACTGCGCGGTGGTGCAACATAAAAGCCTCGTCAAAGCCGAGAGCGTTCGCGTCGGTCGCGGTCTGCTGGTGGGCGGGGGTAGCCACTGGATTTCTCAGAGCCTCTGCGGCCGTGTCGCTCATCTTCGACGCTCTCACCCTCATAAACACCGCCCGCGCTTCGTTTGTGGCAAATAATTTCCCGGCCCGCCCGTCGCGCGAACCCCGGGCCGGGGCGCTTCCCGTAATTAAAATTGCACAAATCAGGCCGGAAGCCGCGCGGCGACTCGCGCTTGAGGGGCTTAATATTGTAGTCTGCACTTGTCCGGGCGACCGGATTTTTCAGGCAGGGCGGCGTCCGTCTCAGGAATTTTGTACGCCCCGCCGACGCCCCAGGTTTCGTGAGAAGTGTGGACTGAAGAACTTGACGACCAACAGCCCGGCCCAAGCCCCGACACAAGCGAGCGACAATCCGACGCCCGACGCGCTTTACGACAGCCCCTTTATGCGCGCGTGTCGCCGCGAAAGCGTGCCCTACACGCCCGTCTGGCTGATGCGGCAGGCCGGTCGTTACATGCGCGAATACCGCGAGATTCGCGCCCGCACCACCTTTCTCGAACTCTGCAAGACGCCCGAGCTCGCCTCGGAAGTGACGGTCTACGCCGCCGAACGTCTCGGCGTTGACGCCGCCATCATCTTCGCCGACATCCTGCTCATCCTCGAACCGCTCGGCCTCGAACTCGAATTCGCCAAGGGCGAAGGCCCCGTCATCCACAACCCCGTGCGCACGGCCGCAGACGTTGATCGCCTGCGCGAAGTGGAGACGGTGGAAAGCCTCGATTACGTGATGCAGGCTATCCGCCAGACGCGGCGCGCTTTGAAACCGGACTTGCCCCTCATCGGCTTCGCGGGCGCGCCTTTCACGCTCGCCTCCTACATCATCGAAGGCGGCGCGTCGAAAAACTACATCCACACCAAACGGCTCATGCACGCCGACAGCGGCGCGTGGCACGCCCTGATGTCGCGCATCGCGCGCGCCCTGCCGCTCTACCTCAACGCGCAGATCGCTGCCGGCGCGCAGGCCGTACAGCTTTTCGACTCGTGGGTCGGCTGTCTCAGCCCCACGGATTATCGAGAATTCGTCCTGCCGCACACGTTGCAATCAATTCGCAAC